>JAYUSZ010000402.1:0-19894 GCA_043755435.1 Bryobacterales bacterium
TCCTCCCCCGGCAGTGGAAAAAAGGATTGCACCATTCGCACTCCACGAGCCTCCCCGTGGCAACGAAAGTGTTCCCATGTCCACAATTTTATGTTTGGCACCGGAAGTAACGTCCATTCGCCAAATTTCCCTGTCAGCAAAATAGCCTACTGACTTGCTGTCGGGGGACCAAAACGGGAGGACGGCTTTTTCAGTGTTAGGTATTTTCTGGGCGATTGCGTTATCAAGCGAGCGTAACCAAAGGCTGTTGCCAGCGCAAAAGGCAACCTTTCGGCCATCTGGTGAAATGCTGCTACCACTTACTCCAGGACCAAAGGTGAACTCAATCCCGGGTGGGGTAGTTATCGCCAACTGGTATGGAAGACCGGTTGTGGCCGAGGTAGGCTTGCGCCATGAGGTATATCCGAGGAGGGTAAGGGCGGCGAGGGTGGAGGCTGCTGCGACTAGTTTCCATTTGCTGGCAGAGGGTGCGGGTGTGGCAGCGGAAGGTAGCTCTGGTGCTGCCAGGTCCTCGAGTGAGTGCATCACATCGCGGGCGGTTTGGAAACGGTCGTCGGGATCCTTTTCAATGCAGCGCTTGACGATGCGTTCTAGGGCTGGTGGGGTTACGGGGACAAGCGTCGTCATCGGCGGCGGTTGTTCGCGCAGAACGGATGCCATCACACTGGCCATGGTCTTGCCTTCGAATGCTTTGCGGCCGGTGATGAGTTCGTAGAGGATTACGCCGAAGGAGAAGATATCGCTGCGGGCATCGGTTTCTTGCGCCTCCACTTGTTCTGGAGACATGTACTGTGGCGTACCCATTATCATGCCGGGCTGAGTCATGCCCATTACTTGCGTGGCTTGCGGATCTACCACCGGCTTCACAAGTTTGGCGAGGCCGAAATCAAGCAGCTTCACGCCGGCTTTGGTGACGAGGATATTGGCGGGCTTCAGGTCGCGATGGGTGATGCCACGTCGATGGGCGGCATCGAGGGCGCTGGCGATCTGAATGGCGTAGCGGATAGCTTCGTCAACAGGCACTGGGCCGCTGAGCGGTTTGCCGTCCACTAACTCCATTACTAAGTAGTCAGGGCCGACGTCGAACAGGGTGCAGATGTTGGGATGGTTGAGGGCGGCAATGGCTTGGGCTTCGCGTTCGAAGCGTTCGTTGAAGGCTTCGGCGGAACGCTTGATAGCCACGGTACGGTCGAGCCTTGTGTCGCGAGCTTTATAGACTGCGCCCATGCCTCCTTCACCAATTTTGGTGAGGATTTCGTAAGGGCCGAGGCGGGTTCCAGTATCCATGGGGGGACTTGCGTTAGTATCTCATTTTATTGTTGGCACGCCGACATGCTTGACGACTTAGGCTGCATCTTCAAATGTAACTCTGATTTGCTTGCCAAGGGCTGCCAGTGCGGCTTGGATTTTTTCGGGTTTGGTGTCGTGCTTAGGGTTGAGCATCCGGCGCACCACTGTTTCGCTAATTCCTAATCGCATGGCCAAATTCACCTTCCGCAAGTTACGATCCCGCATCGCCAAATAGAGCGCCAATTTCGGCGCAAGCGAAAGGGGAACGTTAATCAGGCGCTGCCCACGTTTCGGTTTGGACGGAGTGGGAATACTGTCTTCACGAACCATGCGACCGGCCAAGGCCTCGGCCAAGCAATCAGCGGCCTGGGCCAACGTATCCGCAAGGTTGTCTCCTCCAGTAAGCGCTTCGGGCAGATCGGGAAACCTAACGTGATATCCCTTGCCATTCTCTTCCGGTAGGATACTGGCGGGATAGGTAGCGGTAAACATTTATAGATCCTCCTTGCGAATGCCAAGCTGCTTGCACATGTCGGCTAGCAAGCCCGGGCCCAATTCTTTGGTTAGGTCCTTGACAACGGAAAACCGGCCACCGAAGTAAACGGTCCCATGGCTACCCGATCCCCGAACTGGGTTCCATTGATAGCTTGTCTTTTTTATCTTCGCCAGAGCCTTAACCTTGCGAAGAAACTCAGCACCCTTCACTCGCTTAGTATCGAACACTTCTGTTCGGTTTTCAAGGGCGGCATTCGGTGAATTGCAAGATTTGAATCAGTCCCGCTAGCGCGAGCCAACCTTCAACCCCTCGCGCCAGTTCAGCAGCACAGTCATTTCCCGGGCATCCGCTGTTTCTACCCCGCCCAGCACTAGAAACTTCTGCCCGTCGCGCGTGGCATCGAAGCCATTACTTAAGTACCCCTTGTAGCGAAACAAAGCGATTGGTGCGTCGAACGCCAGCCCGTTGCCGGACGGCTTCACCGTCACTGCGGTCAATTCGCGGGAAGAGGAGATGTAATAAAGCTCCTTGCCGTCGGCACGCCATCTCGGGTAGTTGCCGCCCTGCGTGGAAACCTGCCATCGGGATTTTGGATCGGGGAAGCTCTGTACGATCACTTCGACTCGGCTACCTCGGTTAGAGGCGCAACTCAACCATTTCCCATCTGGAGAGAAGCGGCACTGACTAAGCTCGGCATCCAGCTTCGGTGTTGGATCATCACCCTCCAGTCGGATTACTTCCGGTCCGGAGATTGCGAATTTCCCGTCAGGCGACCAACTGAGGTGAGTTACTCCAGCATGACTCTTGCGTCTACCGACCACTTTCCCTGGTTCATTGGAATCGTATCGCTTACGAACAATTGCATCGCTTTCGTAATAGACAATTTCGCGGCCGTCGGGTGACCAGCTAGCCATTACTCCCATAGGGGCCAGTGGGCTTAGCACGCCCCTGCCTATTTCAAGAAGCAATAACTCGGAATTTCCATTACTTCTAACCCGGCGCAAGACCACCCGGGATGCATCTGGGGAAAGTGCCTGGCCGCTAAATGAGTCAAGCGGGCCAACCGGGCCAAGTGATGTTCCTTGCCGGCTAATCCAGGCCAACTGTGCCTTATTATCTCGGACATTTCCCAAAATAATAGTTCCATTTGCCGATGCGGAGAAGTTGATCAGCAGACGTCCGCTATTCCTTGCAACCTGATTGAGCCGGATAGGTTCGCCTTGCACTATCTTGCTGCCCAGATTGAACTGTTGCGCAACCAGAGTATTGTCTCTTGCATAAACAAGGAAATCCGGCTGCCCATTAGATGCAGGAATAAATGCAGCATTCCCCACTGAATCAACTACTTTTGTTTTAGTAGCGGGATTCTTCAAGGACCCCACATACAACCCATAGTTGCCTGCGACATCACTGCGAATCGTAAACAGGAAGTGATCCCCATCAGGAAGAAACGAAGGCCAATAATTTGCACTTTCTTTTCGAGTTGCATCTGGCTTGAATACCAGTTGCGGAGAGCCGCCATTGGCCGGCACTCTAAAGATCCCTTGCCCCGGATGGGCATAGATGACCACGTCATCTTTGTTCCAACTGCCGCCTCGAAATTGACTAACGTTGCTGGCAATTACTTGTGATGCCCCTGACGATACGTCAATCCGACGCAATTCCTGCCCAATATGAATTGCAAGTGATTTGCTGTCGGGTGACCAAAACGGGGGGGCACCCAATTCCGCACCCAATTCCGCCATAAGAAGTTGTTTCCATGTTTCATTTTCGAGAGATCGAAGCCAGCATCCAGTGGCTGCGCAGGCTACAAAACTCTTTCCGTCGGGGGAAATTGCATCGTTAAACCCGAATTCAATTTCTGCCGGTGGCGTGATGGAAAGCCGGGCACCTGCGGTGGCAAGCAACGCAGCGCCAAGAGCAGCGGCAAGGATCCTCCACTTGGCATTTGACTGAGCAGGTGCGGAGACCTGTTCCGGTGCCCCAAGATCTTCGAGTGAGTGCATCACATCGCGGGCGGCTTGGAAACGGTCGTCGGGATCCTTCTCTATGCAGCGCTTGACGATGCGTTCAAGGGCTGGTGGAGTTACGGGGACGAGTGTCGTCATTGACGGCGGCTGTTCGCGAAGAACGGATGCCATGACTGATGCTGCCGTCTTGCCTTCGAGTGCTTTGCGGCCGGTGATGAGTTCGTAGAGGATCACGCCGAAGGAGAAGATATCTCTGCGGGCATCGGCTTCCTGCGCTTCTACTTGTTCGGGCGACATGTATTGCGGGGTGCCCATGATCATGCCGGGTTGGGTCATGCCCATTACTTGGGTGGCATCGCGATCTACTACTGGCTTCACTAGTTTTGCGAGGCCGAAATCGAGCAGCTTCACTCCGGCTTTGGTGACAAGGATATTGGCTGGCTTCAGGTCGCGGTGGGTGATGCCGCGGCGATGGGCGGCGTCGAGGGCGCTGGCGATCTGAATGGCGTAGCGGATAGCTTCGTCAACAGGCACTGGGCCGCTGAGCGGTTTGCCGTCCACTAACTCCATGACTAAGTAGTCAGGGCCAACGTCGAACAGGGTGCAGATGTTGGGATGGTTCAGGGCGGCGATGGCTTGGGCTTCCCGTTCGAAACGTTCGTTGAAGGCTTCGGCCGAACGTTTGATAGCGACGGTGCGGTCGAGCCGGGTGTCGCGAGCTTTATAGACTGCGCCCATGCCACCTTCACCGATTTTGGTGAGGATTTCGTAAGGGCCGAGGCGTGTTCCTGGGTTCATGGGGGGACTTGCGTTAGTATCTCATGGCTGGAAGTCTGCAAGATTCCGAATTGCACGGAAGCCAATGGCGTAACTTAGTTAGAATTATGACTAACCAGCAAAAGGAAAGGAGCAGAAGCTACTGGCCGCTGGGTGCAACGTCGAAATTCCTGTGACTGAAAGGTAAGAGTGCAATGGGCGGATCTGCCATCATCGTCGGTAAGCGAGACGGCCTGTTGGGCATTGAAGGTTGGCAATATTGTTTGTTTACCTTTGACGAATTAGTGTCGATGCTCGGGAGCGGCTGGTTTGCGGCACCTGAAAAAATCAGCGTAGGATTTCTAATCTTTGCCTTGGGACTTCTGCCTGGCCATTGACAACCAATTCATGTTGATGTGGAAAGGCGGTACATCTACAAACTTGGGTGTCGCTACCAGGAAAGCTTGCCCATTTGGCAACACATCCCAACTGGACCCCGTTGGCAGTTCGAACAACTTCACCGGTTCACCAGCCTTAAGTGTGTCTCCAGCAGAAATCGGAACTGCCATCACTCCAACTTTTTGATCGGGTCCCGATGTTGCCTGATAATATAGCTCTTTGCCGTCCCGCCGCCAGCGAGGCCCGGAGCCTCCTGCGTTCGAAACTCGCCACTTCTGCTGCCCGACGGACAACTTCGCGGCGGAGAATGAGGTTACATATACTTCGCTCCGGCGGGATTCATTGGAGCGATAGGCCAACCAACGGTTATCGGGCGAAAAGCGACCATCCATTTCCAAGGCGGGCCCATGGATCAAGGAAACCATCTTCGTTTGCCCGTCCGCTGGAAGAAGCCAGAGATCCATGTCTGTTTTCGGGTCAATTTCAGCCAGCAAGATGTAGCGGCCATCCAGGGTCCAATCTGAATGAACGCGGATGTTTCCACCTTCCGGATGTCGCTGTTCCTTTCCGCCATTCGCATCTTGAATCAGAGTCGCGCCTGTTCCATCAGTGTAAACCACCCGGGAACTATCCGACGCCCAAACAGCACTGTAACTTGTCGCCTGAGTTAAGGGCGATTCAATTTTTCGGATCAGATCCATTACCCAGAGGCGCGAACTTGCTGTTGCACCGCTTGAAAACAATGCCCGGGTTCCATCAGGGGATATTCGAGGAAAGTAAAAATTATTGGGGTTATCCAAATTTTTTAATTGCTTGCCTTGCCTGTCATACAAGGCTAGGTTGTACTCCCTGACAACCGCCTCCCGCCATGCCAAAATTCCGGTGCTGGAAGCACTGAACTCCGCGGTCCGGGTAACTGGAGTAGAGACAATATTCTGTACGACGGGAAAAGCATCACCCGTGAATTCCAGCCGGTTGGAGTCAAAGCGGCGTGCGAAGACCACGTTTTCCCGTATGTAAAGCAGATAACCCGGTTCGGCAAATAGCACCATGGATGTTTCGTCAAATAACTTGCGGGCTTTCCCCGGGTTGTTCAAATCGCCAATGTAGGTTCCGCTAACCGCACCGTAAAGAAATCGCCGCCCATCGGGAAGAAAGACCGGTTGACGGTGCCTTACAATTCTTGCTCCATCCTCTTTCTCCGTCACGGGTAACGGCGTGCCTCCACTTGGCTTGACTTTGTACAGGAATCCTTCCTGATTCGGCGCGAACACGATAACACCTCCGTCACTCGTTGACCACGCTCCGCCGCGTCCAGCCGGCGCGTCACAGATCGTTTCCGCCAGTCCTCCGTCAATTGGCATTCTGCGCAGTTTCCCTTCGCTAAAAAATGCCAGATGTTTGCTATCCGGTGACCAAAACGGATGGGTGGCTCCTTTCACTCCATCAATTTGCTTCCAGTCGCGATCTGTCAAGCGCCTAACCCACAACTTGGTACTTTGGCTAGCATAGGCGAGGTAGGAGCCATCCGGAGACAATGCCGGACTAGCGAAGGCGTTAGTGCTTAATGTCTGAGGCGGGAGAATATTGAAATGAAACGGCGGCGCAGGTATCACCGGGGGTTGCCTGAAGTGAAGAATTCCTCCGGTCCCTAGTGCTACTAGAGCGGCCACGGCCGTATACTTCAATATGTTGAACGTTCGCGGCGGGAGCGAATCGGATGCTCGTGTATTGTCAGGTAGGTCTTCCAAGGCATGCATCACATCGCGGGCCGTTTGGAATCGGTCGTCGGGATCCTTTTCCAGGCAGCGCTTGACGATGCGTTCGAGGGCAGGTGGAGTTACGGGCACAAGCGTCGTCATTGACGGCGGCTGTTCGCGAAGCACGGATGCCATTACACTGGCCATGGTCTTGCCTTCGAACGCTTTGCGGCCAGTGATGAGTTCGTAGAGGATCACCCCGAAGGAGAAGATATCGCTGCGGGCATCGGTTTCTTGCGCCTCCACTTGTTCTGGAGACATGTACTGTGGCGTACCCATGATCATGCCGGGCTGAGTCATGCCCATTACTTGCGTGGCTTGCGGATCTACCACCGGCTTCACCAGTTTGGCGAGGCCGAAATCGAGCAGCTTCACTCCGGCTTTGGTGACGAGGATATTGGCGGGCTTGAGGTCGCGATGGGTGATGCCGCGGCGATGGGCGGCATCGAGGGCGCTGGCGATTTGAATCGCGTAGCGGGTGGCTTCTTCAACAGGCACTGGACCGCTGAGCGGTTTGCCGTCGACTAACTCCATGACTAAGTAGTCAGGGCCAACGTCGAAGAGGGTGCAGATGTTGGGATGGTTGAGGGCGGCGATGGCTTGAGCTTCCCGTTCGAAGCGTTCGTTGAAGGCTTCGGCGGAACGTTTGATGGCAACGGTACGGTCGAGCCTTGTGTCGCGAGCTTTATAGACTGCACCCATGCCACCTTCACCGATCTTGGTGAGGATTTCGTAAGGGCCGAGGCGTGTTCCTGTATCCATGGGGGGACTTGCGTTAGTATCTCACGGCTGCTTGCGTACTCGAAGCGCACGGTTGGATAGAACAGAAAACGCGAGCTTCCAGTTGGACTTCTATCTTAAATGGGCTAACTATTTTTGCTCCCAGGCTTTTATCTTTTCAGTGAGCAGGCGGACGCGTTCTGGCTCCGATGCTGCAAGATTCCTCTTCTCTGAAGGGTCAGCTTCAAGATTTGATAGCCATGGCGAATCGGGAACTTCTTCGCCAGGGAAGCTGGGTGGGTGCAGGATGAGTTTCCAATCGCCAAAGCGCACGGCGCGCTGGTTGCCATGGCTCCAAAACATGTATTCATGCGGCGGCTTGGTGCCATTGAGGACCGGGCGGAAATCCTGGCCGTCAATACCACCAGGAGGTGCTGCTGAGGGATCGGCCATCGCAAGGAATGTAGGCAACAGATCCATCGACATCATGGGCCGGTCAAACACTTGACCAGGCTTCATGCCGGGGGCGCGGAGCAATGCGGGTACATGCATACCTCCATCGAACAGGCCTAATTTATATCCGCGGTAGCGGCCGTTGTTTCCACCGTCTGCTGGCTTGCCCAAACTGGAAGCGCGCTCTTCGCGAGTGGCTCCATTATCGGCCTGGAAGAACACCACCGTTTCGTTATCCACTCCCATACGCTTTAATTGATCGATTACATTGCCAACCACATCATCGACGGCAGCAACCATGGCGAGGTGGGTGCGGCGATCGCGATCCATGGTGGCTGGAAAACGATCGAGGTATTTCTTGGGAGCCATCATGGAATAATGCGGAGCGCCAAAAGCGAGATACAGCAAAAAGGGCTGCTGCTTTTTCTGACGCGAGAGAAACGCCTGTGCTTCGCGCCCCAAGACTTCAGTCATGTAAGCGGGTTCTTCAAAAACCTCTGTTTCATTGCGCCAAAGGTCATGAAAAATTTTGCCCGGAGGCGAGCCTAGTTGGTAGTAGCGATGCGAATAGGCATCCAACCAGCCTGAATACCATCCGAAGAATTCGTCGAACCCTTGGGCTTGCGGGCGGCTGTGCGGAACGCTGCCCAAGTGCCATTTCCCGATTGCCGCAGTGCGATAACCCAAGTTCTTGAGCAGCCCAGGCAGAGTAGTTTCACCTTTGCGAAGGCCTGGAACATCGTAAGTGGGTTGGGATGGAAGTGCGCCTTGCACACCGGCGCGATCAGGATACTTACCGGTCATGATTGCGGCGCGGGACGCGGAGCAGACTGGTGCGTTGGAATACCATTGCGTGAAGCGAATTCCCGAAGCTGCAAGCTTATCCAAGTTCGGCGTGCGGACTTCTGGGTGGCCATAGCAACCAAGGTCGCCGATGCCTTGATCGTCAGTGACGATGATTACGAAGTTGGGCCGCCTGGTTTGGGCTTGGCTGGGTGAGGCAGCGGCACCTGCTGCAAGGACCTTTAGGAATTCTCGGCGCTTGGATAAAAGCATGTCCCCATATTTTCTCCTAATTCTTACGGATCGTGTTAAATGCTTAACTTCAACTAATTAATGATTAATGGATTTAACTCTCGTAGAGTTCAGATATTAGGAGACCAGATGAGCGAATCAGAAACATCGAAGGCACTGAAGGAGAAGTCAATCCGTCACCGACCGGCAGCACATTGGTTTTCATTAGCCATGACACAGGAGACGCGGAACTTGCCGAGGCATTTAGCAAACTACTAAAAAGTGTTAGCGCTGTAATGATCAAAACTTTCCGCTCCTCTGACAAAAAAGGGATCGAAGGCTTTGACTTCGGAGAAAGACTGGTACAGGCGGCTTATGGAAAGACTGCAGTCAACTTCGGATGTGGTTTGTCTCTTCACGGAGCGAAGTCTGGAACGACCTTGGATCCTATTTGAAGCAGGCGTGGCACAAGGAAAGCTGAATACAAAAGTGGTTGGAGTTGCTCTTGGCGTATCCTTGACGCGCGTGAGCACTGGCCCGTTTTACCAATTTCAGAACATGGAAGCTACCGAGGACGATCTCACCAAGCTGGTTTATCAACTGGCTCGAAGAGTGCCCAGTCTTGAGTTGGATAGCGATGTTGTCAAAGATCAAGTCGCCGCTTTCAAAACAACAGAAGCCGTGATCTTGAAATCGCTCGCAGTTGGCAGCGGAAAAAAAGAGCTCAAAGAGGACGTCCAAGAGAGCTCAGTAGCTAAATTAGTTGAGGAAATGAAGGCATTACCTTCTCGTGTAGCGGAGCGCATTGCAGAATCTGGGGATCCCATACGAAGGCGAAAAGCCGCGCCGCTTTCACCCAATGATGTTTGAGGAACTCATGCATATGTCCGGAGATCCCGGGGATCCGGTTACAATCCTTATGGCCGCAAGCATGGTTAGAGACGATGCACCTTGGCTCTATGAATTGGCAATGGAGGTCTACAGGGCGGTGCTATCAGACGATCCAATCGCCATTGAATACCAAATGTCACGAATACGGCGATTCTCAGAGTTCGCCATGCGAGGCCCGTTCATAGAAGAGTTTGGCTTCGGAGGAAAGGATGCACATATGTTTCTTCATGAATTCCCAAGGAACTTGGAGCGAATGCTAATGCGGACAGAGGAAAAAAGGATTGACAAAATAAAAATGCTCGGAGGTCGACTTTAGCTAGTCTCGCGAAACGCCTTTTTTTGAAGGCGTTTCCCCTGAAGAATTCTGACAACTGCGATACCGCCTTGGATTGAGCGGTAGTAAATCAAGAAGTTGCCCGCAGAAAACTTGCGAACTCCTTTTTGTATTTGGATAGCGGAAACTCCGATACCTGGAGACTGCGCCAAAGTGATGAAGCGCTTCTGGATTTCCAAAATGAACTTTTCTGCCACCTCTATGCCGCCTAAGCCAGCGGCATAATCCCAAATTGCGTCCAGATCTTTGAGAGCCAGCGGGGAGATTTTGCAGCGCTTCAACGCTTCAAAGCTTTCCTTGAAGCAGCCGGAACTCGTATCTTACCCCTTGCTATCACATCCGCGAAAAGATTTGAAAGTTCAGCTTCACCTCGGACTTCGATTCCTTCACCTCGTTCGATTTGTAGTAGTCCCTCTCTTACGGCATCCATCGTGAAATCATCCTCAATCCCAAATGAGGAAATTGTTGAGCCGGCAGCTTGCAAGGTGTTGATAGTCCCAGCAGCGAGGCCCTTTACCAGTTGGTTTTGAACTTCGCTACGGATACTTTCTCGTTCTTGCCTGTCCCTGACCAATTCCCGCATGAATTCACTCACGTTGTTGTACATTCCAGTCTTGATCTTCGCTTTGACGAAGCGTACCAACTCGGGGGTTAAGGAAACATTAATTTGTTCAGTTCTCATGGAAGGCATTGCATACTTATGCTACCGCAAACTTTGACAAACTTGGGAGTCGCGGTTCATCGCGAGTGCGCCGGGCCTCGAAACACGGCATTCATGAACAGCACATTCAGCCCATCCAGATAAGCCCTGTAGTTAGGATCAGCCGTAAACCCAATCACAAATCCTCGGCCTTCATTTTGCACGATGGCGAGTGGCTTCCAAGCGAGCTGTTTCTTGTTTTCGGCCCACATATAACCGCTTGCCAACAGCTTTCCCGCCTCAAGATACACGGCAGCATTCACGCCTTTGTCCAGCTTGATGGGTGTATAAACATTGCGGCCTTCCACAACAGCGTTCACCGTTTCTGGAAGTCCAACAGTAAGCCAGTGATCGCGGTCGGTTCGCGCGCGGCCGATGATGCCTTGGACGGCATCGGGCAGTTCAGAATCGACCTGGATCGCTTTCAAATACGAAGTCTCATCGGTAAGAACTTTGCCCGGAGCTCGTGTCTCCGTATCAGGCTTCTTCGGTGCTTCTGGCTCCTTTTCTTTCGCCAAGCTTTCCTGCGAAACGGCTAACATTGCCACTTTGGGATCGCTCAAGAATGCCAGCGCTCCTTGAATACCAATGAGGGTTCCACCAGCCTGCACCCAGTCTTTCAACCGCTTCTGAACACCGGCTCCGAAGACATCGGCGTAAGCACCGTCAGGCAAAATAATCACTTGAAACTTGCTGAGATCGGCTGTTGAGAATTGCGCGGAGCGAAGCACCGTTACGGGATAGCCGAACTGCCGTTCCAGCACGAATCTTGCATGGCCGGCGGAGCCTGCAAATACTGGGCGATCCCAGGCAATCGCCACGGCAGGACGCTTGATCACGTTCACATAACGGCTTCCAAAATTGATCCCGTTTTCCACCCAACCTGTGTCGGTGGCCACTACTTCAGCAGTTCCTTGAACCTTCAGCATTGCTTCATGCAGAGTGGCGGCATTCTCTTTCACTTTGACGATTAGCGTTCCCGCGGGAAACGTCCGCCCATTCTGTTCAAAGGCTTTGTCGGTGGAATGCACCCGCAGTCCGGCGCGCATTGCGGCGGTCAAAAGTTGCGCTGCAGCCCGGGTTCCCCAAGGAACAAGATATGCCACTGTGGCTTTGGTGAATGCAGCAGGTTTGGGTGCGGCTTTGAAATCTTCAAATTGCCCTTGTGACGGTGCTGGGACGCCAATGCATTCCACGTTGTAAAGCAAGGGAAGGCTCCAGCCAGTAACATCGTAAATCTCATCTGGCAGTTTCTTCTTGCGGCGGCGTTCCTGTTCTTCCAGGAACTTCGGTTCCATTGGAACGTCGGCATCGAGCAAAGTGCGGATCAATCGTTTGGCAGGTTGGGCCAGGGGAATCACATAGGAGCCCGCGGGATAACTGGCAAAAGCTGCCGTGGACCGCTTCACTTGCACTCCCTGATCGGTAAGCAATTGCGCCAGCTTATCGACTACACTGACGTCACCACGGCGAGGCAGAACATATTCCCGGATGGACTCTTTCGATCCTTCTTCAATGGCGGTTCGCCGGTATCGATCGAAGTTATCGAGGAGTACGTCGCGATTCTTAGCCGTCGCTTCAGCGGTGGAGATGGATGCAACAAAGTGGCGCTGGACAGTGTCGCGAAAATGGAAGGTGGTGTCATCAAGGCGGCGCATCAACAAACCGCGCGATGAGGCGTTTTCATAAGTCATCGCAATGCTGCCGTAGTAAGATGGCCAACTGGCTCCATAGCCAGGGTAGAAGGCATCGTAGACTTCGCGTGTGAAGTAACTGAAGCCGTATTGATCGAACCACTTCGCATTATTCTTACCGAATAGATCCAGGCTGGTTTTCTGTTCGGGAACTAAGTGTGGATTGAAGGGCACAGCTTCCGGGGCGAAGTAGTAAGTGGATTCCGAGCCCATCTCATGCAGGTCGACAAAGACAATGGGCAACCATTCACGAAGTACTTTGATACGGCCGCGGGTTTCCGGTTGAGTAATTGCGAACCAATCGCGATTCAAGTCAAAGTGGTAGTGATTCGTTCGGCCCATAGGCCAGGGCTCATTGTGTTCAGCGGCAACCGGGCTCGCGTCTGGTTCCAAGCCTTCGGCTTGCTCGAAGTTATGGACGAAACGGTCACGGCCATCGGGGTTCTGCGTTGGATCTATCAGCACAACCACGTTGGCTAGTATGTCATCCACAATTTTGTCTCGCCGTGCGGCAAGCAGGTGATAAGCGGTAAGCAGTGCCGCATCGGGTGACGAAATTTCGTTGCCGTGCACGCCATAACCTAGCCACAGAACAGCGGGCATTCCATTGAGGTTCTTACGAGGATCGCCGGGCTTTTGCATGGCTGCTTTGATAGCATCCAAGCGCCGAATATTGGCTTCGCTCCCGATGGCTGCGTAGACCAGTTTGCGGTCTTCCCAAGTACGCGCATACTCGAAGAGCTTGATGCGTGTGGGAGCGGCTTGTGCCAGTGCTTCCAGATATCGCATCAGGTTGGCATGGGAAGAAATCCGTTCGCCAGGCCCATAGCCAAGCACTTTTTGAAAGGAGGGAACGGCGGCATCGTACTGCGTGCCGGGCCAAAAATCAAGCTTGGGTTGCGTCCATGCGAAGGAAACAGTCAGCAATGTTGCGAAAAGGAACCTCATCATCAGAGGATACGACAAGGGCCGCGCAAACGGGTAAGACTGAATCCCGAAGTTGCAAAACGAAGCCAATTCGCCTATTTCAAAGCAATCAGGAAATGCCGGTGCCAACACTTAGCCAACTCAATTTGCCCTCTTTTCAGCAGCTTGCAAAAAAGGTACAGGTCGCGTTCTCAAGACCCGTGAGACTCTTTATTCAGGAAGACAAATTGCTGGCCAGCAACTTCCCAAAAAGATCGAGTCCTCGAGGCGATTAAATCCTTTGGCGTTCTAATTTGAATCTGAATCGCAAACACCACTGAGAAACGTGAGTGCGAGCTGTAAAGCAGGCTGTTCGTGGTTGGCAGCCGAAAAGGTGAAAAGAGGAACGCCAGTTGAATGATTTGTTGTATTCTTCTGTCCGCGGGGCCGTAGTGTGTATTGATGTGAACCGCTATTGGGCCAACCCAGCAGCGGAAACGCTTAATGCGAGCAGCATTTTTACGCCAGGAACTAAACTGTCAGCCTCTGCTGCTTCTTCCAAAGTATGGGGCCCTTTGTAGCGTACAGCCCCCACCGCTACCGACGGCTTGCCAAGACTCACTCCAATATTGGCGTCGGTGGCACCGGCATCCAGTGGTTCCGTCGCAGTGGTTCCAGCTTTGCGAAAGTGGTTTGCAACATCGGTTGCAGTCCGAACTAATGGATGATTCCGGCGCTGCTCCACGGGCAGGGCCTTACCGTAATCAATCCCCATTTTAGATTCCATATGGAAGCCTACTCCCATGTTTTCCGCCGCACCCTTGGCGGCTGAAACAACAGCAGTACTGAGGCGGTCTTGAGTGGCGCTATCGAGCGAACGCAGGTCTACTGTAAACCACGCTTCCCGCGGGATGGCATTAACCACAGTGCCTCCGTTCATCATGCCAACATTGAGCACTGGCAATTTGAAGGCACCCATCCCAGCGGCTACTGGCGGCAGTTGAATTTCGTATACCCGTTCAATGGCACGCGCAACCGCACGCGCCGGACTAGGTTGTCCGCGACTTTCCATTGTGTGTGCGCCTTTGGCAGTGTAGATGAATTTTAGTTGATCAATACGAAACGCACCGTACCAGACTTCGGGAGAATGTAAGTCAACAGCAATAATTAAGTCAGGATTGTAGCCGCTCCTCGTCAACCAATGACGCATTCCTATAAGGCCCAGTTCCTCCTGCACGGATGCGAGAAAGATTAAGTCGCCTTGGGTTTTGATGCCGGCACGATCCAGGGCGCGGAACATTTCAAGAGTTGCGATTAGATTGCCTGTATCGTCGCCAATGCCTGGGGCGCGCAAAATATTCCCCTCGCGTTGTACTTTGAGCGGCGTGGTTTCGGGGAATACGGTATCCATGTGAGCGGCGAAGACAACCGACCGGCCGCCGCCAGTGCCTTTGCGGACAGCGCTGATATTACCCATTTCATCGGTACGAAGTTCAGTGAGTTTCAACTTAGTAAGTTCGGCGCGAATCCAGGTGGCCCGTATTTGTTCCTTGGTGGATGGTGCCGGCGTTTCTGTAAGTTGAATCCATTCGGCGATAAGTTGCGGTTCACGCGCCTGGATGGATTCGAATGCTTTGCGCATGGCTGGCTGTTCCAGCAATTGTTGAGAGAACCAGGAGGATTGGGCTTGAAGGGTTAGAGTTAGTGCAAGCAGCGCGATGGGATAGAGCTTCATCGTCCTAGTATCGCAAGCTTATTGTTTCTTACGGCCAACATCCTTCATGACTTTATAAAGAGTTCCCATTAACTGATCCTCAACCGATTCAGCAAACGGTCCGGGCTTGCCGTAATAGATCATGCTGGAATCGGCTTCATATCCGCCTTCTTTCAGCACTCGCAAGGAGGGGATGTAGCACATCACATCATTCGAATATCCGGCAATGGTGGTATCTTCGCCAGGGAACTCCTTCTTGATTCGCAGTTGGTAATCAATGACAACTTCGCCACCTAACGCCACCAGCGTCCATTGCTTGCCGAACCGGATAGCTTGCACCGGATAAGCTGCTGAGCGTATGGGACGTTGTTGATCATAAAGCGACAACATGTATTCAGCACGGCGTACCTTGGCGGGTAACTTGTCTCTTAGTTCCTCTTCGAACTGCTCCCGTGTATGAAGTTTGAAGGTTAAGTCAGTCATGCGGAAGGATGTCCGCAAAGGCCCAGTAAGTGGTTGCATCTTTCCGGCAATTACCGCAGAAGCTGCGCTGGCAAGGGCATTGCCATACTTTTCGGCCAGCTCAAACTTGCCGCGAGGGCTGGGGTTCTGGTCGCCGCCGCAAAGCAGATAGAACATGGCTTGTGTACCTGGATGCTCCTTTTCAAAGGCTTCCTGAGCGTACCCGGCGTAGTCCGCGTGGGCTTCGTAAATGTCCCCACCCATGGTTGTGTTGTGGCAGGTGTAGCCGAATAGGGCGGCGCGCAATTTGCCGTCAGGGGAACTGATGCGCAGCACAGGAACATCCTGATCGATTGGGCCGGTCGGGTTCACGCCGATTGTGTAAACCCCGTTTGTTGCGGCCACTCTGCGATTGACGGCAAAGCTGGCTTTGCCGTGGCCCATTGCAAGTTGCGCAGGCTTTAGATCGGCCACGGCACGTTGGACCGCTTCGACGATTTGGTCTTTCAACCGCTCCGTATAGTTATGGATTGCAAGTCGTTCTGCAGTGGTTAACCCAAACATCGTGGCCAGATTCCCTTCCACCATAGGTGCGCCGTGAGTGTGGGAGGAATTTAGTAGCAACTGGCTGCGCTTGAAGCCATATTGCTTGGCAAGGCGCGCGGCGATGACGTCGGAGACTGAGCCGGGAAGGCCAAGCAGATCAGTAGTGACAATCACTACACGCTGCCCGTTTTCATCTTCCAGCGCGACTGCTTTGGCCCAAAGTTTCTGCTTCACACCAGTTGAAGGGTGCGTGCGACTACCATATCCATTTAAATAGATGGGTTCAGTGGGAGAAATGTCCGCTGAACCAAGGCCGGCCTTCCAGGATTTGGCGCTAACGAGTGCTGTTGCCAGCAGAAAGAGTGCGATCTTCATTCGACTGAATCATAGCACTGGCTTGCCGCTTGCGATAGAGCACTGCCACTTTATCGGCGTCAATGCGTTCCCATTCCGGATCGGCATTCAGCAGACTAACCAACGTCATGCCCGGTTTAACCAGCATAAGGTTGATGCCATAGCGGTCTGTTAGCTTCTTCCAGGACGGCGTGCCTTGCAAAATTTCCAGGTAAGCGTCACCTAGTGACGCGGCGTAAAGATCGTGCCGAGGGTCCATGAAGACCTTCTGCTTGGGGTAATTGATGTAGTAGAGGAAATCGGCCCATTGCTCAGTTGTGAAGGTCCGTGACTGTTCCACAAGATCGCGATTGCGCGTCACCACAGCAGACGGATAGAACTCTGCGGAAGGGTTGCCATCGATGGGCATGGGGTTGAACATGACGATGAGCAGCGCAAAAGTTGGGAGCCAGATGGTGGGCGTGAAGGCAGCACCTTGCCACAGGCTGTCAAGGATGCGGGCCGCCGATTTCTTATCTTTTCCAGAAACGTACTGCCGCCAGAGTCCGCTGAGTTGAACGGCAATCATCGGCGTTACAACTAGTAAGAAGATGGCACCATGCCGGCGTGAAACCAGGGTGCTGTACCCAAGGAAGAGAATCCACAGCGCTTCGGGATATTTCTTCTGCACGGCAAACAATCCGGCGGAGGCTATGCCGAGTAAGAAGAGGATGGCCAGACAGAGCATGAACTCACCGCGAAATTCCGGCGACTTATATTCCAACGCGTTGTTTAGAATCCACTTCGAAGAAAGCGTGGCAGCCAAATGTTTATGTAACCCGATTCCATAAGGATTCACCAGCGTCGCAGCGGCGCAAGCAGCACCCAAGGTGGCGTACCGCAAGAAGCCTTGCCGTGTTCCGCAACCGATACCCAAAATGGCGATCAACGGGAACAGTACAGCCACACCAGGGTGCAGGTTGACCCACGGAATAACCATAAGTGGCAGCAACCAAATGGTCCAAGAAGGAATCTCGCGATCACGATTGAGGAGGATCATGCTAACCACAACAAAGAAGTAAGTGAACAGCACAGGGCGTGCATGGAAATTCATGTTCAGAGCGTTAGTAGCAATCAAAATCAGGAACGTTGTGAGGAGCGGATGCGCTCCGCGGCGAAGTGTATCGTAATAGAGCAGTGCGATAGCCAGACCAACCAACGTGCCTGAAAGAAGAGCGATAGCACCCATTCCAAAGTGCATTGCCAGAGTTGCAAAAAGAATCTCAGCAAGCCATTCAAAGGCATACCATGGAGAGCCGTGGGGGATAGCAAACGATGCCGGATCGGTAGTGGCCACTGCGCCCGTTTCAAGCATGTGTTGGCCCAAACGGGTATGCATGAAAACGTCGCCATCCAGCAGAAAGCGTGCCCAACCGTTGGGGCTGGAAAGGAAGCTCCACGCCATGACGGCAAGGAAAAAAAAGTCAGTCATGGACGGCTTCCACCAGGCGAAGCGAGGTTGAGTCAGTTCAGAAACCGGGAGTGTATGCGCACCCATAGATGATCTTCTATCGACGGATTGGGCGGGAGGCTTTAATTAAAGACGCGACATTTCGATCTGGGCTATCCTAAAGATCCGTCCATGCCAAAGCTCCCATTCCGTGAACGTATTCTTCAGGAAGCCTGGATTGGTGACGCTGTTCTATCGCTCTACGTTCGAAGCAGAATACTGAAGGAACAAGGTCACATTGACGGTCAAAAATCAATCCGCATGACATCCAACCAGTTCTTGAACACCCTCGGGGAGCCCAGTGAAGTGGAAGCTGAATTGGGCCGAGTCTATCAGCAACAAGGGCTGGAAGCAGCATTCCTTTGGATCGAAGAAAAACTCATGCCCCTATTTCTGAAACAGGAAGCCAAACGGACGCGTAAACTTCACTTGTCTTCCACTTCTTTGGATTTCAAATAACCAGTGCATCGCTTCACCGGCAAACGTGGATACTTTGCAAAGCGTGGATCAATTTTTGCTAACTGACACAACAGGAATTTGCTGCCCTTGTCCGATTCGATTAGCTTACAATGCTGGCAATCATTGCACAGCCCAGAGCCCTTCATTGCGGCTTGGCTTCTTCCCCGAACGTCACAGACGATTCCGAGCCAAAGCGCTTGTAATCGCTGTAAGTGATCTTCAACCGTTGCCGGATGGAGCCACTGGAAAAGTGTAAAGTATCGTCAGAAAATGTGACTGCCGGAAACCAAAACCCGCCTTCCATTTTCTTCCTGATAGTTGTGAACCTGGGGAACAGATTTTCTTCCTTCCGTTTGAAAATCTGGGGCATGGCCCGGCCCTCGCTGCGGATAATCGAATAGTCTGATTTATCCACCCAAAGCAATCCCTCAAACATCCGTTGGCCATCCAGGATTTGCCGCGGCTGAATCGCCAGCACCCAACAATCAATGGAATCCATGGTTTCTTCCCCACGTGATTCCACCTTATAGTGAAACAACGATTCCTTTGTTAGCAGCATAGGTTGCACATCGCGCATGTCGCGGAAATCCTCATCGGTCAGGCGGATCAGCGAAAGCGTATTCCAGGGCTTGCCCACCATTTGTTCAGATCGTTCGCCCGTTGGTGAAAACAGGACTTCGCGCTGTTCCCGGTACTCTCCGCCGCGAAGCCCGTTCTTGCCAATTTCTTCAAGCAATACGATTTGTTTGTAGAGGTACTTCGACCTTGCTTGCTCTGCCCTCGATTCCTGCTGTGCCGCCAATCTTACGAGGTTCGGGGGCGGATCGGCTGCCAGCGCTTTGAAGGCAAGAACCGAAACCACCCCCAAGTTTGCTGCCCGTTTCATGAAGGCCTACTTCTTAATCCAATCTTTAAACATCGCTTTGGTTTTCTGTACCTTCGGCACTGAGTTGACGATCACGTATCCATGATCAGGATGCAGCTTCACAAAATCCTGATGATAAGCTTCCGCTGGATAGAACGTAGGCAAGGAGGAAACTTCAGTAGCGATTGGCTTCTTGAAAACATGTGCTTCGTTCAACTGCTTTATATAAGACTCAGCAATCTTCTTCTGTTCTTCGTTGTTATAAAAAATGGCTGAACGATATTGCCTACCAGAATCAGGACCTTGCCGGTTCACTTGCGTTGGATCGTGAGCCGATCCAAAGAAAACTTTTAGCAATTGTCCATACGTGATCTTCGATGCATCGTAAGTAATTTGAATGGATTCGGCGTGATTGGTTTTACCCTCACCCACTATTTCGTAATGAGCAGTTTTCTTATCTCCGCCGGCATACCCGGAAACTACGGTGTCCACTCCGCGGAGCAATTCAAAAACAGCCTCGGTGCACCAGAAGCAACCGCCTGCAAATACAGCGGTTTGCTTGCCTGTAACTGTTTTGGGGCTGTCGATCAGAGGATCGGGCAACGAGTCAGCTGCCTGAACG
>JAYUSZ010000403.1:0-7512 GCA_043755435.1 Bryobacterales bacterium
GCTATTTCAAAAAACTCATAAAAATACAATACGGCGGAGATTATGTGGCACAATTATTGCCACTTCGATGAGATCGAAAATGATCTCATGACTCTTGCCTTTAAGTTAAGTAAGTCGGTATGGCGTTGATCGTCGCGAGACATGGCGAATTTGTGTAAGTCTAAACGACCATGCGCCCTGATCCCTTTCCCGAAAGTCCTGGGGCTAAATCGAGCGAGATGATGTTCGAATCTTCGAAAGTGGCTCCCGGCTCGAACAATACAGAGGGAAGCGAAGCTAAGCATTACCGGATTAACGCTGCTTGCAAATCAAGCCCACAAAATCAAGGCCTATCTGAGTTGCATGCATACCGATGGGCCAAGCGAAACACTAAGCTCAAATCAGCTATCTCTCTATCCCAAACCGGGAAAGCTTTGTTAACGAAATATTAGGCCTCGTAGGGTTTCGCGTTCATAAGCATCGCACGGCTTGCTCAGGTAACAGGTGCTTGTCTAGCGAATGCCGGCAGCCGAGAAGCCTTGCTCCACAGCTCTAATCTTTTTGTCTAGAGTGGCTGGAGGGTCGTTGCGAAACAACGATCGAGCGGAAGCCACGGCACCCAAACGGCTGTCAATGAACCTAGATGTTCGCGACAGCCTTTGCGTCAGGGCCAGATAGAAAATAGCTGCACTTTGCTTCGGGGTAAACATAAAGTTGCCCGAAGAATCCTTCGAGGTCATCACCTTAAACGCAGCGAAATTGTGGATGCCGCTGTTTGTATGGACGCCACCGTGGTCGCGCTCGGTGACGAGGAAATCGCGCATATGCTTGGGTTGGCGGAATCTGGGGGGGTTACTCAAGTCACGTAGTGGGTTGCCGTTGGCAAACAACCCTTCCCCGATTTCCCAGTCAAAGGAGTCGATCCCCTTGCCGAGGTTTGAAATCAGAACTCCAAAGATGTCCGAGTACGACTCATTCATCGCACCGGATTGGCCTTGGTACTCCAAACGGGAGGTGCTATTGGTGACTCCATGAAACATTTCATGGCCGACTACGTCGATGTTAGCAGCAAGAGACAGCATGCCCGCGCCGTTCTGGCGTTGGCCGTACACCATTTGCGTACCAACCCAGGCGGCGTTGAACCACTCTCTAGGACCAGCGGGCTCTCTCGACGACATGCAATTCACGCTGGAAATCAAAGCGCCACCACGGTTGTCAATACCATTGCGGCCCAACGTGTCGCGCATGAACTTGGCCACCACTGCGGCATTGGAGTGGGCGCTGACGGCTCCGGGATCCCAGGAAGGTGGGTTCGCAACGAGACCTCCAGGCAGGTCGTGCATTGGATTGTCGAGGTCCTTGAAGCGGAAGTCAAAGGTCTGGATGTTGAGCGAGGAGTCCACCATCGTTTTCTTCGCACCGGTTTTTTCGGCTTGAAATGTCCTGCTTTTGCCGAAGCCATCATTCGCGGTCTCTGCTATGGCGGCCATCATCACAGTGCGTGGTAGCTTGGCAACCAATTCGCCGGTTTGAGCGTCCACTACGAAGTCCATTCGCAGAGGGATACCAACTGCGGTTTTACCTTTAGAGGAAGGTCTTACCGGGACTTCCTGCGCAATGTAGACCAGGCGCCACTTCGACATGGCTGCATCGAAGTAGTAGTTGAGCTGCGGTGTGATTCCATCCAGCGCCTTGGTCAAACCCGGCGCTTTTTCCACTTTGGCCATTGCTGCTGCCGGCGAAATCCTGGCTACGGAACTCACCTTCGAGGGCCTGCCGGAGGATGAACTAATGCTCAACAAACCGTTAATCTCGTCAAGCTCAACGGAGACCAGCGAGCCATAAACCGGAATCCCATTGAGGTTCTGACGGAATTTTACCATCGTCGTTCCAGTAAGTGGGATGCTCTCTGTTCCGAGGCTTCTGTATTCGCTTTTCACCCCGTCGGCGACAGTTGCGGTCAAACGGGGAACAGAATCGCTATCAAAAGCCTGTTTCAAATACAGGCGAGCAGCGGATTCGGGATCCATGGCGGAAACATCGGTGGCGGCACTGGCAAATGCTGTAAAGCGGCTCCGTTCGGATTCGAGAGCGGCAAACATTCGGGCACTTTTCTTGTCCAGGGCGTGCATGTTGAAGCTGGTCAGACCGTTGGATTGAGCCGTTGCCGAGTGCGTCTTGCTAACAGCTTTTTTCGATGATTTCTTCACTGATTTGGTTGCCATACTAATTTTCTCCTATGCTTTCTAAAATCTTGAACGCAATCCACCTTCATAACATTTTTTTCAAGACATGAAAGACGTGTAGTGGGTGGAACGCAGTAACGAACAGGGCGGCAGAGGCGACATCTCTTTCCTCCTTATTCTCGCCGACAAATACACATTTCCTTTCCGGCGTTGCTGCGCGGGAAGCGGCCAGATTGAAAAAGGCTTTCTTAGTCTTGTCTATGCCTTCCACTGAGCTATAAAGGAGCAGACCCGGATCAAGAAAAGAGAAGATGCCCGCAGTGCTGAGCACAGTTTTCATTCCGGCTGCTGTAGTACCTGACGGAGTGTTGGAAATCACGCCGAGTCTGAGCCCAAGACCAGCAGGAGGGGCCGCCTTTAGCTTCCCAAGAATGTCCTTGACGAACGGAAAGGGTTCAAAGCGAGTGACGACGCCGCCCGGTCCTGTTTCCCCAACACCGAGAGTGTCTCCAAGGTCAAAGAAAATCACGATTCCAGACATTTAGTTTCCACCTCTATACTGAAAGCGAATTCGGAAGAAAAAAAGTGCCAAAAAATCTTGCGACGCCGATTGGGTTTGCTGTACTGAAAACATGTTGACGTCAAAACTGAAGCAGTGATATAGTTTTTCAGGCAGAAGTTAACGTTCAGGGGACTTTTTTGAAAAAGCTACTTCCAATCTTGGTGATTCTATCGATGGCCGCGCTATTCGCCCAAAGCGATCGCGGTGTTATCACAGGCACAGTATCCGATTCCACTGGAGCGTTAATCCCCGGTGTTCGAATTGTCCTCACGAATGTAAACACAGGAGCGAACTCCGACACAGTGACCACTGGAACCGGCAATTACACTTTGCTTTCACTGTCTGCCGGAACCTACTCACTAAAAGTTGCTCACCCAGGTTTCAACCAATATGAACAACCCAAGATTCAGGTGCAAGTGGCCGTCACTACGCGCGTTGAGGTGGTCCTAACCGTTGGGTCAGCCGCAGAATCCATTCAAGTGAATGCCGATTCCACGCAGCTGAAAACTGAAAGCGCGGAACAATCAACAACCATCACCAGTAAACAGATCGCCGAGTTGCCCATCAACTTCGGAATCGGCGCGGGCGCGATCCGCAATCCATTGTCGTTTGTACAAATGACCCCGGGTGCCACATTCAACGGCTGGAATAACATTTCCATCAACGGCGGCTCAGGGAACTTCAAGATCATGTTTGAAGGCCAGGAATCAGATAGCGCACGGCAGACTCTTGTCTCTGACGAGTTGCAGCCTTCGGTGGAAGCAATCGAACAGTTCACGCTACAGACTTCCAACTTTTCAGCAGAATTCGGACGCGTGGGCAACGGCGGCGTTTATAACTTCACTTCCAAAAGCGGCACGAACCAGTTGCATGGCAGCGCTTACATGTACTTTGAAAACACTATCCTTAACGCTGGCATCCCTTTCACGAATGATGGCAAGGGCAAACATATCAAAGTGGTGAAGCACTTGGCGGATTACGGCGGGTCCCTTGGTGGTCCGGTGCTTATCCCGAGGATTTACAACGGAAGAAACAAGACTTTCTTCTTCTTCAATATGGAAAAGTATCGAGACCGCGAGAGCCTATATGCGGGCACATCCACGGTACCAAACAGCGCCTACCTTGCCGGCAACCTGAGTAACAATTTGGCTGTCACCGCCAACCGCAATCTGGGCACAGACTTCGCCGGCCGCTCGATTATTCAGAATGCCATCTACGATCCATCCACTCAGACAATTGACTCCAGCGGTCGCCGCGTACTCAATATCTTTCCGAACAACATAATCCCGGCTAGCCGTATTGATCCTACCTCTGCGAAGATTCTGGCATTTCTTCCAAAGCCCAATCTTGGTAACGATGCCTACGTAAATAACTTCACGCAATCAGGTGCGTTTTTTAAACTTCAGCAGATCCCCTCGGTGAAGATCGATCACAGCTTCAGCGACAAAATCAAGCTATCCGGTTATTGGGGATCGCAAAATACGGATAAATCGAACGGTGTGGACGGACTGTCTGATGTCTTGTCGCGTGTTCGGATCCAAAACATCTGGAGTATGACCACCCGTGTCAACTACGATCAGACGCTTACTCCGACATTGCTTTTGCATTTGGGAGCAGGCTTCATTCGGTACAGAAATCCCGATACCGTGCCTCCTGTTAGTTTCGAATTTGACCTAACCAAGTTAGGTATCACGGGCGCTCCTGGAACCGGATTCCCTCGCCTCGGCCCGATTGGCGATAGTGTCCTGGGCGGTATGGCGCTTCCGTTTGGAACTGGAAACCGGTTGCTTATATTTGATCAGAAGGCCACCGGAGTTGCCTCGTTGAGTTGGACACATGGCAATCATACGTCCAAGTTTGGAGGCGATTGGAAGCTGGAAACAACCAGTATATTGACCTACAACAATCTAACGCCTACGTTTAATTTCAGCGGCACACAAACCGCGCAGCCGCTCTATGGACAGGTTCTCCCTAGCGGAACAGGCACCGGTTCCTCCTGGGCCAGTTTTCTCCTGGGGCTTTATGACAATGCCTCGGCGGGAAATGCTTCTACTCCACAAAATCGCCGAAAATCATTGGCGCTGTATGTCCAAGACACATGGAAGTTAACCCGTAAGTTGACGCTCGATTACGGCGTGCGTTGGGATTATCAAGGACCCCTGGGCGAACTGTGGGACCGTCAATCCACTTTCAGTCCAACGACGCCCAATCCAAACGCCAACGGCCTGTTGGGCGCAGTGCTATATGCCGGCAAAGGCAATGGACGCTGCAATTGCATATTGGTCCCCGCTTATAGAAAAGCCTTCGCGCCACGCATTGGGGCAGCGTATCAGTTGAATCAAAAAACTGTTCTGCGTGCTGGTTGGGGCTTGGTCTACGGCCCATTGTCCCCGACGAATACTGCGCCTTCGACTGCCAGCATGGGGTTCAACGTGGTCAACATTCCATCGCCAGGAAATGGCGTTGCCGCCGGTACGATCTCAAAGCCCTTGGTGCTCGATCAGGGGCTGCTTTACGGAGCCGCATACGATGCGGGCTTGAATGTGATTCCCGGCGCGGCAGTACAATCCGCCCCAACTCTGGTAGATCGCAATGGAGGCCGTCCTTCGCGGGTCAACCAGTGGAACATCTCTGTGCAACGCGAAGTGGTGAAGGATATTGTGGTGGAAGCATCCTATCTTGGTAACCGCACAGTTTGGCAGAACGCTGGTGGTGGCGGCAATGGCCAGTATCCGGTAGGAAACTTAGTGAATTACAATGCCGTTCCTCCGGCAACTCTACAACGGGTTGGCTTGGGTGACCTTACAAACGCAAACACTCGCACGCTCTTGAATTCAACGATAACATCGGCAGCCGCAGTTGCTGCGGGCTTCAAACTCCCCTATGCGAATTTTCCACCCAACGGCACAGTGCTGCAGAGTCTTCGACCGTTTCCACAATATAGCGGCATTGGGCAATTGTGGGCACCGCTCGGCAAATCCTGGTACGACGCACTCCAGGTGAAAGCCACCAAACGATTCTCTCATGGCCTGACTGCAACTCTGTCGTATGCCTTCTCCAAAACTCTCGACAACGCAACCAACGCGGGTAGCATCTACGATAGGGCCAGCTTCAAAGGACTCTCTCCCAATTACCTTCCTCACATCGCCAGCCTGAGCGTCAACTACACAGTTCCTGCCTACGGATTCGTCAAGCAGAATCGCATGGCAAAGGTGCTACTCAGCGGTTGGAAGCTGGGCACGATCAGTACATGGCAGAGCGGCGCATTACTGCAATCGCCAGGATCGAACAATGGTATCGGCGGATTTGTCGCTACAGGGTATACGCGGCAGGTTCGTGTGCCAGGCGTCCCTCTTTTCCTGAAGGATCCTAATTGCGGTTGCATCGACCCAACGCAAGAAACGATTCTGAATCCAGCTGCTTGGCAGGATCAAACAGCGGGAGTCCCTGGAAGCAACATCGCTTACTACAACGATTTCCGTGCCCAACGCCGGCCAATTATTTCGGGCGGTCTTGGGAAGGAATTCCGCGTTCGGGAAAAAGTTTCTCTTAGTCTGCGGGCTGAGTTCTTCAATCTGTTGAATCAAAATCTCTCGCTTGCACCTCCCAGCACTGGAAGTCCGGCGACTCCTCCTACTCGCTCGAACGGAGTGTTGACGGGTGGATTCGGATTCCTGAATTACAATGCAATCGCATCCAACAGTGTGAACTCATCTCTGCCTACACCACGCACCGGTCAACTTGTGATGCGGATCGAGTTCTAAATCTGGCTTAACATTTGGGCCAGACAAGATCGGTTGGTTTGTTCGAAGTGCGACACAAATGGCGATCCGCAATAGAGGGATCGCCATATGTGACAAAGTTGAGATCGCTGGGTTAGCTGGGTTAGCAGCGTTTGCGAATATAGCCCAGCCCAATCAGTACGGTGGCCATCATCCCAAAAGTTCCAGGTTCAGGAGTCACCGTCGCCGGTGCTGCGATCCCGAATCCGTTAGTGAATTCATTCGATACTTCCAGGCGGGAAATGTTCGTGTTCGTCGCAAAAGAAATCGTCAGCAAGGTGTTATTGCTGGAGCCTTTGAAGTCGTACACCCCGTTGATCCAGGTGAACGAGGGCAAGTTCGACTGAACAAACTGCGATGGCGTGCCACCAGTCACCCACGAAGGTTCTTCCAGCCAGAAGCCAGTTGTAATTTGATTATTGTTGGTGTCATAAGCAACCAGTCGAAAACTTTCTGAAATATCCACATCGCCAAGGCGCAGGAAAGTTCCTGATGGTAGAAAACCTGCATTGAGATTGCTAAATACCCAACTGGAAGTGCTCTGATTCCCGCAGCAAGGGTATTGCCCTGTGCCGGAGAAGGAACCCAGCCAGTCCGAACCAGTCCCAGAGAAGATACCAGTGAAGGCTGGCGCGTCCGATTGGCCCGTGCTAAATGTAATGACCGGTGCAATACCAGGTGCCGTGGGTCCTGTGTTGGGGGCCATGGGGAGAAGCGTAAGAGTGGAAGTTCCCACTAAAGGTGAAGCGGATAAAGTGCAGGCCGCAAGGCAAAAGGTTGTTATTGTTTTTTGAAAAAGTCTCATGCACTGTATTGCGATAGCCGGAAACAAATGGGGTCACTCTTTCTAAAAGATTTCACCTTGCGGTAATTCCCGCGCGGATCTTATGGGTGTGCGACAAGAGAGTTGAGATCAGGCGGCGCGGCGTTGCTCCCAGTAGTTCTCGAAGCGGTTGTTGAGTTGGCAACAACGCAAGGCGATGATGGCATTGGCGCCGCGGAG
>JAYUSZ010000404.1:0-19867 GCA_043755435.1 Bryobacterales bacterium
ATCAAGCCTGATGAAGTTTATAATTTGGCAGCACAAAGCCACGTCAGGGTCAGCTTTGATATTCCTGAAAGTACAAGTGACATAACTGCGCTGGGAGCATTGCGGCTCCTCGAGGGTATTCGCCAGACAGGCATCCAAACACGCTTTTATCAAGCGTCCTCCAGCGAAATGTTCGGTTCCGAGGAACCGCCGCAAAGTGAAAAAACCGTATTCCACCCTCGCAGTCCTTATGCTTGTGCCAAGCTTTTCGGACATTCCATCACGGTGAATTACAGAGAAAGTTACAATATGTTCGCAACAAGCGGGATTCTGTTCAATCATGAATCACCGCGTCGTGGAGAGACGTTTGTTACTCGCAAGATCGCCCGCGCAGTTGCCCACATCAAGAATGGCTTGGAAAATAAACTGTATTTAGGGAACCTTGATGCCAAACGCGATTGGGGCTTCGCACCGGAATATGTCGAAGCCATGTGGCTAATGCTGCAGCAGGATAACCCGGACGATTACGTAATCGGCACTGGTGAAACACATTCAGTAAAGGAGTTCGTGGAAGAAGCGTTTGGCCACGTGAACCTGGATTGGCAGAAGTTTGTGGAATTCGACTCCCGATATAACCGGCCCGCCGAAGTGGATGCTTTGCTTGCCGACCCCACGAAAGCCCGGAAAAAACTGGGCTGGACCTCCAAAGTGGCATTTAAGGAATTAGTACAAATCATGGTGGATGCCGAATTGGATGCCATCAAAAAGTTAGCACCACGATTTTAGTGGCAACAAGGTACGCTTAACTACGGTTATGCAGATTGTTTGGAAATAACGCAGCTTCAACACTGATTGTCCATACCGGCGGCCTAGGCGATCTGGTATTAGCCGCTCGTCTGATTGAAGGGCTAAAAGCAGGTCTGGATTGTCCTATAGTGTTGTTGCTGCGCCATCCATTCCTTGAAGTTCCCAAGTTGTTTCCCAACCCTCCCGACAAGGTCCTCACGTTAGGCTTCGAACCTCATCGTCAATCGTTCCCCACTGACGACTTGCGTCAGCACCTGCACCAATTGTTGGCAACACTACGGGACTTGAAAATAAACACCGTCATCGCAGCCGATCTGCAGCCCACATGGCTTAGCTGGTTCCTGATCGCCGTGTTGTCCGAAGCCAAAACTGCTGCGCTAACTTCCAGTACATTCCCAAGGGGGTTGTTGCCTCTTCTGATCAAGGATTTTCAGAGCAAGAAACGTGATTTCGACGGGCCAGTTCCACAATCAGGTATACATGAGAACCAGCGATATGACTTGCTTCTACACCATCTGAACTGTCAGCCACCTGACTTGAAGCCATGGCCCAAACCTGCCCTGGATCCCCAGTTGGCTGTAGGCGCCGGCGTGACCCCAGGCAAATATATTGCCTGTTTCCCAACAGGTGCCGCAAGTACTCTTGCTAAACGCTGGAGCCCGGAAAACTATGCTGCAGTGCTGGCTGGCCGTCTTCATGCGGAAACGAAATTGCTTCTCACCGGTGAATCTTCTGAACTTGAGGCCCTCCAGGAATTCAAGCAGGCACTTCATCACGATGCAGAACATGTCAGGCTTTTCACCGGCGAAGCTGCCGATATTCCGAAATTGGCTGCCCTGCTAGCCAACTCCAAAATGTACTTTGGGAATGATACCGGGCCAGCCCATTTGGCGCAGGCCTATGGTGTTCCCGGAGTGGTAGTTTTCGGCGGAGGCACTTGGCCGCACTATGGGCCATGGGGCCGCGGTTCAGTGGGCGTGGTTGAACCGCTCGGTTGTTTCGGGTGTGGATGGGATTGTGCGTTCGGCAAGGCGTATTGTCTCGAATCTATACCTATTGAAAAGATTCGCGAAGCATTTGAACTTGCTCAGGACTCACCTCTTGCTAAAGCCACAGTGCTGGAAGCCACAGCGGGCCCCGAGTTCGATCAAACCTTTCTTGCCAAAGCTGCCGATGGCTTCCGGCTTTCACAGCTGGAAAGACAGCAGCGCTTCGATGCTGCACTTGAGTTGGAAGGCCAACTGCAATTCCCCTTAAGACACAGTCAATGGCCGCAACCAATTAGAGTGAGGGAGGACACAATTGACCGCTTGGAAGCGGTACTGAGCAATCAAATGAACGCGCTACAATTGGTGGACAATGCCCTAAAAGTTTTCCTGCCAGAGGCTGGCATAACCGTCTCTGGCTATGAGGATTTGGAAGCCGGTCTTGTAGCGAAGCTAGCCAGGGATCGGCAATTGGCCGAGACAATTCAAGCAACTCATACCTCCTTCGACAAAGGAGTCCAGCTTGCTTCTCACCGCATAGATCAATTGAATCTTCAAATTGCTGAAGTGGCTGTGGCAGCAAAGGAGCGCCTATCGCTTCTTGAGAAAGTGTCGGCAGAATTGTTGCAATCGGGAGCCCAAGTGCAGATGCTTGAAGCAGCCCTGGCCGATGCGCGGCAACAACTGACCAATGCGGGCGAAAGGGAGAAGGGCCAGATGGCGCGGATTGAAGCGCTTTTGGAAGGGGAGCGAACATTGCTGGCTGAAGTGGTTAAACTTCGAGAGGAAACGTTGAGCGAAACGCTGAAACGCCACTGGAAATCGATGAGCTAACTATGTCAGTTGCTAAAAGCCAGATCAACCAGCCGCGAATGCGAATTGCCGTCAATCTACGCCAGTACTTCAAAGGGAAAATCGGCGGTCTTGAAAACTATGTGCGCAATATCCTCCATAGTTTGGATTCGGAACAGTTAACCATCTTCGTTCACGAAGAAGAAGCACAGCACGTACACGAATTCGCTCCACTCGCCGAACTCATTAAGATCAGTCATGAAACCGCGCTGACAACTATTTCGACGACACTGAAGCAACAGAAATTCGATTTATTCTTTTGCCCTTTACTTGTGTTGGAGCCATTGTTCGTCGACATTCCAACCGCAGTATTCATGCCCGATGTGCAGCATGAGTTCTATCCGGAATTCTTTGATCAGGGTGTTCTGAAATGGCGTAAAGAAAACTATCCGCCAACCACCAGCCGTGTTGATGTGCTGTTCACCCCCTCGGAATACACCAAGCAAACTATCATCGAAAAATTCGGTTCGGCTGCCTCGAAAATTCAGGTGGTCTGGCACGATGTGGACGATGAATTCCGCTTTCCTCATAAATCTGTCACCAAGGAATTTACGGCTCTCCGATTACCAGAAAAGTATTTCTACTTTCCAGCAAATTATTGGCCGCACAAGAACCACGCCAATATTCTGAAAGCCTTCGCCCTGCTGGTTTTGCAAGGCAACCAGGACGCTCATTTGGTCTTTACCGGAGCACCTTCCACAGGAGCCGATTTGGTTGAAAAACAAATTCGGGAATTAGGGCTCCAAAAGCGCGTCCGCATGTTGGGGCACGTACCGCGGCATGTGATGCCGGATTTGTACCTCCATGCTCGCGCTTTGTTGTTTGCCACCAAGTTTGAAGGTTTCGGTATTCCCCTTTTGGAGGCCTTCCACACTGGAACCCCGGTAATCACATCCAACGCCGGTAGCTCAGTTGAGGTGGCCGGTGATGCCGCTATCCTGGTGGACTCCTCGGACCCGAATTCGATTGCCGATGGAATGTGTCGCATTCTTGAAGACGAACCTTACCGGCAGGAGTTGATTGCCAAAGGATATCAACGCACAAACCTGTTTTCCTGGGATGACGCTGCCGAAATAACCAGAGCAGCCTTCCGCAAAATTACCGCTCCTGATTTCAAACGGCCCGTGATTACCGTTTCAGAATGGCCCAAAATTGGGATTGTAACTCCCACTTACAATATGGGCCATTATCTAGAGGAAACAATTCAAAGCATTCTAACTCAGGATTACCCGCATTTGGATTACGTGGTGATGGATGGCGGCTCCAAAGACAAAACGGTTGAAATCCTGAAGAAGTATGAGGGCCGCCTGCGTTGGCGATCAGAAAAGGACAAGGGCCAAGGGGATGCCATTAATAAGGGCTGGCACAATACTACCGGAGACCTTTTCACCTTCCTGAATGCGGACGACACTTACTTACCCGGTGCATTAGCAACAATGGCTAAACACTTTCGAAACAAGCCGGATGCTGGCCTTATCTATGGCGAAGCTTATCACGTTCATGAAGACGGAAAGATTATTGATCGCTATCACACAGACCCTTTCGACATTGCAACACTCGGACAGCAGTGTTATATTTGCCAGCCAGCGGCTTTTATGTTGCGGGAAGCTTTTTCTAACGTTGGGATGATTAACGCTGGCCTGCAAATTGCTCTTGACTACGAGCTTTGGATGCGAATTGCCAAGCGTTACCCAATCTATAAAGTGGATGAGTATCTTGCAACTTCGCGCATGTATAAAGACAATAAAACGCTGGCCAACCGCCGCCGCGTTTATCAGGAAATTTTAGGTTCAGTCAGAGTGCACTATGGCTATGTTCCCTTTGAATGGATAAACGGGTATGCATGTTACCTGATTGATCGTAAGGATCAGTTCTTCGACCGCTCTAAACCTTCGCTGGCTTCTCACGGACTCAGCCTGATTTTGGGCAGCTATCATAATCCCCGGCAACTTCGCCGCTATTTTGCGGATTGGGGCAGGAGCACCGGGTTTGCGGGTTCTTTTGAAGGCCGGTGGGATGATGGTTGGATCTCTAAACGCTATCTAAGACCCATCTCGCTAAGCCCCACTGCTGACCGCATCCGAATCACGGGCCACCACGCAGCACCACGTTCCAAGGTCTTGAAGCTTACCTTTAAGTTAGACGGGGAAATCGCCGCTCAAGCATCCGTGCAACATCACGGTCCATTCGAGGTTATCATTCCTTGCACCGAACAGTTACGCGGCAAACACTGCCAACTCACTATTGAAGCCAACCGCACATGGTCACCGAAAGCCAATGGGGAATTCCGCAAATTGTCGTGCCGGATTGATGCTGTTGAATTAATCGATGCGGGAAACAGCCGGTGAGTCAGCCTCTTGTAACTATTGTTACTCCTTCCTATAATCAGGCGCATTTCATTCAAGCCACTATCGAAAGTGTACTTTCGCAAGATTACCCGCATGTTGAGTACATCATCATGGATGGCGGCTCAACGGATAACACGGCTGAAGTTGTGCGGCCCTATGCGGAATCCAAGAAGTTGACGTTTTTTTCCGAAAAAGACCGTGGGCAATCCCACGCTATCAACAAAGGCTTCCGGATGGCACGCGGCAGCATTGTTGCCTGGCTCAACTCCGACGATCTTTATCTTCCCGGTGCGATCAGCTCCGCTGTGAAAGGTTTTGCTCAGCAGCCACTTACTGGCGCAGTTTATGGGGAAGGCTTTCAAATTGACAGGGACGGTGCGGTAAAGAGTAAGTTCCCATTTACTGAACCGTTTAACTTGTGGAACCTCACTTATGCGCTGGATTATATTCTTCAACAAACCGTCTTCTTCCGGCGTGAGGCATTAGAACAAGTCGGATGGATCGATGAATCCCTTCACTTTGGAATGGATTGGGACGTTTTGGTTAAACTGGGCCAACGTTTTGGATTGCATTATCTTCCCATAGAAATGGGCTCGCTCCGCGAGTATGACGACGCAAAAAGTTTTGCTGGTGGCGCAAAACGATTCACGGAGTTGGGTGCTTTGATCCGCCGTCAAACTGGGCAGCGCTTTGCGCCTGCGTACATCTTCTATGGCCTCGATACTTATGAAAAGATCTGGTGTCCTCAAGTTCGCCGCTGGGTTCCTGGCTCGCTAGGAGTTTGGGCTTCGCGCCGCTTGTCCCATCTTTGCCGGCATTACATCGATAGGGCTTACTACTTTTCTCAAGGCCTCTACCGCGACGGCTGGGCCTCCGATCCGATGCATTACATGATTCCGCAAGGGCATGGCAAGGTCCTGTTTCGTGGGGAGAATGTCAGGCTGAACCACCGGTTTGACGATCAAACTCTGCGCGTTGCATCAGGAGGTTTGGAGTTAGGACGCATCCGCCCAGGAATCGGACCCTTCTCGGTAGAGTTTTCCGCACCACTCCACCTGCAAGGTAAGTGCTTGACTTTGGAGGTGTTAGCGTCTCAATCTGCGATTCCAAGCCGCATTTCAACCAGCTCCGATTCCCGAAAGCTCGCTTTTCGGTTCCGTGAATTACGTTGGACGGAGCCAGGCGCAACGCATATATAATGGTTGAATAGGCGTATTGCGGTTGTAATGGAAATACTCAAGAAAAAACTACAAGATGAGATCACGCAGCTCGAACACGAATTGCGTAGCGAATTACCCAAAGAAATCCTCCGAGCCCGCGAATATGGAGACTTAAGCGAAAACGCCGAATATTCTGCGGCCAAGGAACGTCAAGGTTTTGTCAACGCCCGCTTGGGTCAGTTGCAAAAACGCCTAGGCGAACTTTCCATGATCGACATGACAAAGATCCCCAAAGATCGCGTTGGTTTGGGATCAACTGTCATAGTTCTTGATACCAGAAAAGAAGAGGAGATGACCTACCGGCTTGTTACTAGTGAGGAAGCCGATGTTGCCAAGGGTTTGATCTCCACCAGTTCTCCCATTGGAAAAGGGCTTTTGAACAAGCAGGTTGGCGATGAAGTATTGATTGTCATTCCAGGCGGGACCAAGCAGTTTGAAGTGTTGAAGTTGACTACAATTCACGAAGCAATTCCTTAAGGAGCAAAGAGGAGGACAGCAAAATGACCGTAACCAAAGTAATTGGGCAAGCCTGCAACAAAGTTATCCTCCTCATCGTTCGCGGACTAGCGCTTTCAAAGATCCATCCCAACGTACTGACATTCATTGGACTGCTTATAAACGTTGTAGCCGCAGTTTATATGGCGCAGGGCCAGTTTTTCAAAGCAGGTTTGGTAATCCTTGGTGCCGGAATTTTCGACATGGTGGATGGCCGTGTTGCCCGCGAAACCAACCAAGTGACTCGCTTCGGCGGATTCTTCGACTCCGTTTTGGATCGCTACTCCGACCTGGGCCTGCTCATGGGCTTGCTGTATTACTACGCATCCATTGACCGCTTCTTTTATGTGATTCTAACTGCCGTCGTCATGACCGGTTCAGTGATGGTTAGCTATACGCGATCCCGCGCTGAAAACTGCATCCCTACCTGTAAAGTCGGTTTTGCGGAACGCCCGGAACGCGTCGTGTTAATGATCATCGGTGCCCTGTTCGACCGTATGGCCCCAGTGCTATGGGTACTTGCAGTGATGAGTAACTGGACGGTCATTCATCGCATGATCTATACGTTTCAAGAAGCGAAGCGATTGGAAGATGCTCAGCTACGGGCTCCCGGCGTTCCACCTTCCATGGTGCCACCCAAGGCACGCACTCAGTCCTCTAGCATATAGACTTACTAAGAAATCCGTCTCTTGATTTCCAGCGCAGCCATCATTCCAAGATCTTCGTGGTCAAGAATGTGACAGTGATACATGCTAATGCCTTCAAAGTCTCGGAACATCGTTCGTACAGCAACACCAGATCGCGCTGGCACAAGCACAGTATCTTTCCAAGCCGGGATCGCTGAACCATCGTTGCGCAGAAGTTGGAACGGATTGGTGTGAATGTGCATTGGGTGATCCATCCCCGTTGGATTTAGGAACTCCCAGTCTTCAATTGCCCCCAACACTGCGCGCGTGTCCACGCGATCTTCGCTGAAGGTTCTTCCGTTGATGCTGAAGCTCATTCCCATCGCCGAGCCAAGTTGAAACTGCCTTCGCACCGAAGCTCGTGGAAGAGGATCTATATCGGCCAGCTTCGACGGTAGATTCCAGGAAAACTCAGCTTGCCCTTCATATTGAAGGGTGGCGAGCGAGACCGCAGATTGTTGCAAAACCATTCCCGCCATGCCCATGCCCATGCTCCCGCGGTTGTAGGGAAGACTCTGAAGATGGTAATCACCTGGAGGACGGTCCCCTTTCAACATCACGTCTATCCGCTCGCCCGGAGCAAGAAGGATCTCATTCTGAATGGCCGGTTGCGTAAGAAAGCCGCCGTCTGTTCCGATTACATAAAAAGGATGCTCTTCAATCTGCATGCGGTAGATGCGGGAACTGGAGGCATTTACTATCCGCAATCGGATCCACCCTCCGCTCTGTATGTTGATGCGAGGAGAGACACGCCCAGACACAGTTATCAACCGCCCCTCGCGCCCGCTAATTTTCTCCATTATTCCTGGCTCAAGCGGTTCTCCTTGTGCATCCAGATCAAAATCCTGCAGAACGAGTACGCTCTCAGGTGCCCCTTGAATCTCCGGGAGTTGATCGATCTCGCCTCGAACAATAAACACTCCTGCTAAGCCGCGAGATACTTGTCTGGCGGCGGAACCATGAACATGCGGGTGATACCAAAATGTGCCCGCAGGATGATCGGAAGGTAATGTGAACGAATAATTAAGCGTTTCTTGCGGAGGAACTCGCAGCATCACATTATCAGCATTCCCCGTTGACGGAACGTGTAAGCCATGGAAATGTAGATTCGTGGTTTCTGGCAAACGGTTTAAAAGAGCAATCTTTACTTCGTCGCCAGGATAGGCCTCGATAACAGGTCCAGGTATCTGCCCGTTGAACGCGTAAAGACGACCGTATCGTCCGCCAACTTCTATCCAGTCCTGTCGAGCCTCCAACCTCAAATCTACTGTTCCTCGTGTTTGAACACGATTGCCTTGTGCTCGCAAGACCAAGGCACTGGCCAACGTAATGCCGGATCGCAAGAAAACTCTGCGGTTTGAAGTGTACATTTTGGATGAGTTCCTTACGATTTCAAGCCGCACGCGCACAGCCAGAAGCAAGTTCTTCCTTTGCAGCGAATCAAAGGGAATGATTGCGTCAATTCCCAAATTTCTGGGTGAATTGACGCACCTGGAAATTTCCAACTCACTTTTCCCTGAACGTTTCCATCTCTTGCACCTTGGCCCGTGGCGTGCTACTAAGTAAGTGTGATGAATACTGCAGCCAAGTTCCGAATTGCAGCAATGGTTGTAGTCATTCTTCTATTCAATCCTCTCTGCATTTGTCTCGGTGTTTCAAAAGCCGCCGCCCCTGCTGAGCAGTCCTGCCACTCAACCAAGTCAGCGCCAGTTAAGGACGATGGCGAAAAGCCTAATTGCTTCTACATGGACACGCAGATGGCCCCCATTGAGTCTGCGCAGTGGAATGCCCCAAGTCACCAACTTGTGGCTGAATGTAATGCAGTGTCCGTCGCAAATCAACCCTCAGCAAAAGTCATGCCTACGTTCCCAGTGGCAATGTTCGCCCTGGACGATCGACTTGTCACCCTCCAACAATTCCGCATTTGATTAAACATCTCCTTGTTCGATAGTTGTAATCCATCGATTTGAGTTAGGAGATGTCTCATGTACAAAGCAACGGTTCTATTTGCCGTAGCTATCATCGCATCCGCACAGGCTGCTGCTCAGAATCCACCCAAGGTGGAATCTGAACAAGATCCCTTTGCCGATCTTTCTATAAAACCGCGGCCTCCACAGCCTGTTCCGGCCAAGAAAGAATCATGGTCTAAGAGCTTATTCACAGACAATTTTGGTTTCAGAAAGGAAGCAATGTCACAGTTCACCGTCAATGAGAGTGGAGATTGGGCCAGTCGTCAATCTGTTGGGTTTGAAGTATTGAAGAAATTTTCAAACAGCACAGCAACAGTAGCTAGCTTCAATTTTCAAGGCCGGATGGTTCGTCGCGATGGCTTCAACCCTGTTCAGAACGACATGGAAGGCGAGAACCGCCTGGGCTGGGCATTTGAGTATCACAACGTTTATCTTGACCTCTATAATGTGCTGAATCCTTTGTTCGGTGATGAGCAGAAAAAAAATAACATTGGCCGCTTCAATCTTCGTGCAGGCCGCTTCTACGTGCCCTTCGGACTGAACCTTCAAACGGATACACATGGCACATTGCTTCAGCTTTCCAACGACCGCAATTTTGGCTTTGAACGTGATTGGTACACGGGCCTGTGGGGTTCGTTGAACAAGCATCTGAATTACGACGCCTATTACTTGGCAGGTTCCGGTTATGATCTTGCATTCGAAGGTCAGCGAGGGATTGGTGCCTTGCGCATCAGCCTCGCCAACAAATACAGCAACGACTATGGCCTGGAAGGTGGCTTTTCTCTGCTCGGCGGCGAGCGTCTATCGATGGATCGTATGAAAGCTGGGGATCGCATGAAACCCGGCAAGATAGAAACGCAGCGGGTTGGAATCGATGGAAGATACCGGCACTCAGTTCCCACCGGCTTGGTTACCTTCACCAACGAATTGAGCGGCGGGCAGGATGCACACACTTCGGTCTTCACCCAACTTCATCAAGTAGAGTACACAAACGCCTCCAGGCGGTGGGGAGTGGCCACACAATACAGGCGCTTCCAAGAAGCGGAACTAGGGGCGGATGCCTCACTGATCGCAGAAGCAACCTGGTATTTCCGCAACGACATTGGGAACTCCAATCTGCACTGGATCAAAGCAAATATAGAGCGCCGTCTGGAGCGCATGCGGCCCCAACCGCCCAGCACAGTTATCTCGCTTCAATACTATTACTACAAATAAGGAGACACCATGAACACCGCAATCATAACCCTCGGAATAACGATCCTGTTGCTTCAACAGAATGCATTTGGAGCAATCGGATGCACCTTAAGCAACCCCGCTGAAGATTTGAAATACCTCTATCCCGAGATGACAACTTTCAAGGAAGACCTCAAGGAATTCCCCAGATTGAAAGATGGCGCTTCACTTTATAAGGGACTCAAAGCGCGTTTAGGAAGCGACTTGGACGCGATCTACGAAACCTATGAGACCCCCTACACCGTCTACAGCGTCTTCAAAGGATCAACCAAAATCGGAATCGTCCACGGCGTGAATGTTCCAGGCAAGGGCGGAGTCATTCAGGTGTTCCTTTCCCTTGACCCAACCACTGCAGAAATTCGTAGCTTTTTCTATCAGCGCCTGGAAAGCCCAGCTGCAAAGCAACTTAGAAGTAAGGAGTTTCGGGCCCAGTACACCGGACTTACTCTGGCCGATTTCTACAAGCACGATTACTACGTCCAAGTGCAACCAGGCGCAAAGGCCGATAAGGTGGCAGCCATCAAGCCACCTATTATTGATCCATCCGGAAAGCCTGATTATGACGCCTCTGTTCGTGGCATTCGCAAGAACTTAATTCTGCTTGACTATTTCGTTTACAGCCAACGCTTCGAGCCGTTTTTTGTTAGAGCCCAACAAGCTGCTGGGAAAAATCAAAGTAAGTAAGGAGTAACCAATGAAAACTATTCTAACTTTATGTGCAGTTATCCTAATTACCGCCGGCGTGCTCGGTTGGCGTGCCACCCGAATGCCCACTAAGTATGGCGAATTCCTGGGAGCACCAAAAGTGCAAGTTGAGGATCTGATAGAACGTCCCAAAGAATTCCTCAATAAGCCCGTTTCGATTGAAGGTGAAGTGCGGGAGCAGTGCAAAACTATGGGCTGCTTTTTCCTGTTCGTCGCCGGGGACAAGACATTGCGCGTCGACCTGCAACAGGTGGCGATGTATGCCCCCATGCACGAAGGCCGGCCGGCTCGTGCGGAAGGAGTATTGGAAGTCTACGGCGAATCCTACCAACTGGTTGCCACAGCTGTGGAATTCAAGTGAGGAATTATGAACATAGAAACAAGAACCGATCCATTCATCCTTAAGCGCTACTTCGTGCTTGCAACCAAAAACCTCAGAAGGCGCATGATCCGCACTGGTCTCACAGTAGCTGGAGTCGGCCTGGCGGTTACGGTAGCCGTCTCTCTCGGCGGCTTCATGCTGGGCTATCGCGATGCAATTGACAAGAGCATCGACATGCTCGGCTTCCAGGTAATGATCATGGCCAAAGGCTGCCCCTATGAGGCGGCCACTATGATGCTGAAGGGGGGCACAGGCCTGCTCTACCTCCCGGCTGACATATACGAAAAAGTGAAGAACGACCCTGACATTGAAAGCATCACTCCAATCTTTGTCGGTGTTGCGCAAAAGCAGGGCAGCGGCATCCGCGATGACGAAAAGGAAAAGAATTTTCTGATCATCAGCGGTATCGATGTATCCAGTTACAAAGTGATGAAGCCCTGGATTGCTTTCAAGCAAGGTACAGGATACGCCGGTGGCCGATGGTTTTCCCCCGAGTCAAAAAATGAAGCTGTTCTTGGTTTTGAGGCCGCCGAATACGAGCAGCGTAAAGTTGGCGACACCTTCTACGCCTCCATTACTCCGGCTGGCCAACCCAATCCAGTAATGCATGAATTTAAGGTTGTAGGCGTGATGGAACGCACAGGCACGCAGGACGACGGAACAGTTTTCCTTCCGCTGGAAACCGCCCGTGAATACTTCGGGCGGCCTGGCCAGCTAACCATTTTGGGTATCAAGCTAAAAGAATTCTCTGCCATCAAACTACGCCAATTCGAAACACGCTGGCTGAAGTTGCCCGAAGTACAAGTGGTAGGTTTACAGCAAGTCAAGAACACACTGGTCAGCCTTGTCTCCACCGCGCAAACGATGATTGCAGCTGTAGCCGCCATCGCCATGATCGTGGCCTTCATCGGAGTCATCAACACCATCTTGATGAGCGTTTACGAACGCACTTCCGAGATCGGCATTATGAAAGCACTCGGAGCCAGGCGCGAATCGGTATTTCAACTCATCTGGCTTGAGACGGTGATGATCTGTCTTGCTGGTGCCTTGGCAGGATCGGTGCTGGCCGTAGTCGGCTCAGGCCTTGTGGAGCGTGCCATCAAGTCAATTGCAGACCTCGGTGTGTCCGGCTCCATTGTACGAATAACCCCCGCCGTCATTGCTTATGCCGTTCTAGGCGCAGTGGTCTTGGGATTCTTCGCCGGACTTTATCCAGCCTGGCGCGCTTCTTCCATGCGGCCAGTGGAAGCCATCAATAAAGGAGATTGAGATGAACGACGTAATTATTGAAGGACAGGGATTAAAGCGATATTATCACCGGGGCAGTGAAACGGTGAAGGCTCTTGACGGAGTGAATATCACCATCCGCAAAGGCGAGATTGTTGCCATTTTAGGGCCGTCCGGTTCAGGCAAGACAACATTGATCAACATCCTTTCGTGCCTCGACGCACCTACGGAAGGCACCCTCACTGTGGACGGAAAGCCTGTCGCCGGTCTCTCAGAGGACCAGTTAGTCGAAGTGCGGCGCGGCTTGTTGGGCTTCGTATTCCAGCAGTTTTCATTGTTGCCCACGCTCACTGTCACGGAAAATGTGGAGCTGCCTCTGATGTTTCTAGGCCTCCGCACAAACCCCGAGCGAACACGCGAAATCCTGGCCGCAGTGGGACTCAGTGATCGAGCAACGCACCTGCCCCGGGAACTTTCCGGTGGGCAGATGCAGCGCGTCGCCATTGCTCGCGCTCTCATAGTCGGCCCGAAAATCTTAGTGGCTGATGAGCCCACGGGCAACCTCGATAAAGTCACTGGCCAATCTATCATTTCTCTCTTCAAGCGGCTGGCCGCCGAAGAAGGTCTGGCAATCCTGCTAACCACGCATAACACCGCGTTCGGGGATGAAGCGGATCGCACAATCATTTTGGAAGATGGGCGGATCGTTAAAGAATTTAAGAACGAGCCTACTCTCTCATCGTCCGGTAAGTAGAGTTGATTGAAAAAGGAGTATTTTATGAAACGAAGAATGTTAGTTATGTTTGGGCCACTGTTCTTAGCCACCGCTGGCGCAGGAATTGGTCTCGCGGTGGAACACAAGGGAGAGTTGTCCAAGAAAGATCTAAACGCATTGCTCGCCAAAATGAGCACGCCACAAGATCATCTGCGACTAGCTGCGCACTTTCATGCTGTGGGCAAACGGTACGAGGCGGAATCTGCAGAACACGCTGAGATGGCCAAGATGTATCGGGCTAAGCCAACGGTTTCGGAAACGAAACGCCCAATGGCACCAGACACCGCAGCCCACTGCGACTACCTGGCAGAGAGCATTGGCAAGGCAGCCAAGGAAGCCCATTCCATGGCCATGGCACATGAGGCGATGTCCAAGAAGTAACCACGCATTGGCACTCTAACCACACCGGCCTTACCCAGCTAACCAAGGTCGGTGTGGACGATTTCTTCGTGTGTAAGCGGCCCAGTTCTGCTCCCGCTGATCAACCTCGCATAGCCCCGCAGTGAGCTAGTTCAGCATGCCAATAGCTCGGAACCACGACTGCTTTAAAAGCGAACCTTCAACCAAATCGGATTGCCTCAGCGCTCCCCTTTCGACATAATGTGGTGGTCATGCAAAAGCTAAATCTTCTGTTCACCCTGTTCGCGGTCGCACTGGCTGCGCCTGCTTCGCTTCACGCCCAAGCGACTTCCCAAATTTTCGGCGGCGCAAAAGTCGAAGAGATCTACCGCATGGTGCTGGACCGCGATGCACTGGTGCTGGAGTCCATCCAGCAGGCTATCCGCGACAAGAATATCCAGGAAGGCCACGTCACCGTCACTGCCGGCTCGCTGCAGCAGTGCACCTTTCACTACGTCGCATCCATTGCCACCAAACCCAAGGATATTTTCAAGACCGTCACAGGTCCTTATGAGATTTTGAATATGGGCGGCATCATTGCCAACGGCGAACCGCATATCCACATGACTATCGCCCGCCAAGGCCGCGCAGCGATTGGGGGACATCTGGAAAAAGGCTGTAAGATCCTCTATCTGGGTGAGGTGACTATCGTCAAGTACGCAGCCTCGCCACTGGCGCGTAAACCCAATGGCAATGGGGTCGGAATACTAGGCGAAAAGTGATCGCCAATTCCGTCCTTGGGACCCGCTCGAGGTTCGGCGGCCCACGGAATCCCCCGTCGCATGCGCCAAACGCTTGTGGCGGCTCAAGTGGCAATGTCCCTGGTGTTGCTGGCCGGCGTCGCACGCCACCAAGCCGCTTTGCTTTTTCGCGACTGAATCCACCCTTCCACCACCCCTTTCGAAGGAACTCCTTCCAAGGATCACCACCTACAAGTCTTCCTCGAAGTCAGACCCACTCACTGCGCCGCTAGTCGGCCTTATCCAGGCTCTCACACCGCCGCCAAACCCGGCACCGCCCCAAAATGCTCCAACGGCAGCAGCCGCAACCGGCCATTCCGTGGATCCCGCCAGCGCCACCCCAACCACCGCCACGCCTCGCCGCTGCAGTGCGTCAGTTTGTCCCCCGTGAACGTCGCAGTTGCCCCCTCCGGCAAATTGTGCAGCGTCATAAGGCACGTGCCCGTTTCCGCGTCCCACACTTTCACCGTGTTGTCTTCTGACCCGGACACCAGCCGTCTTCCGTCCGCGCTGTAGGCGCACGAACTGACAGAGTCCGTGTGCCCGCTGAATGTGCGCAGACACTCCCCCGTTTCCATGTCCCACACTTTCACCGTGTTGTCATCTGACCCAGACACCAACCGTCGTCCGTCCGCGCTGTAGGCGCACGCATTGACAGAGGAAGTGTGCCCGTTGAACGTCATCAGACACTCCCCCGTTTCCGCGTCCCACACTTTCACCGTGTTGTCATCTGACCCGGACACCAGCCGTCGTCCGTCCGCGCTGTAGTCGCACGCATTGACACAGGCAGCGTGCCCAGTGAACCTGCGCAGGCACTCCCCCGTTTCCGTGTCCCACACTTTCAGCGTCTTGTCATCTGACCCGGACACCAGCCGTCGTCCATCCGCGCTGTAGGCGCAGGCACTGACAGTGTCGGTGTGCCCCCGGAACGTGCGCAGGCACGCCCCCGTTTCCGTGTCCCACAGTTTCAACGTGTTGTCATCTGATCCAGACACCACCCGTCGTCCGTCTGGGCTGAACGCGCAAGCCCTGACAGCGTATGTGTGCCCAGTGAACGTTTGCAGGCACTCCCCCGTTTCCGTCTCCCACACTTTCAGCGTCTTGTCTATTGACCCGGACACCAGCCGTCGTCCGTCCCGGCTGAAGGCGCAGACCCAGACAGAGGACAAATGCCCGGTGAACATGCGCAGGCACTCCCCCGTTTCCGTGTCCCACAGTTTCAGCGTGTTGTCATATGACCCGGACACCAGCCGTCGTCCGTCCCGGCTGTAGGCGCACGCAAAGACAGAGGACGTGTGCCCGGTGAACGTGCGCAGGCACTCCCCCGTTTCCGCATCCCACAGTTTCATCGTTTTGTCATCTGACCCGGACACCAGCCGTCGTCCGTCCGCGCTGTAGGCGCACGTCATGAGAGAGGACGTGTGCCCGGTGTTCTGGACTACCTCTAAATTTGTCCCACCAAAGATGGGTGCATTCTTTGCCCAGGAGCCTTCCAAATCCCATTTTTCAGGAAATTGCGTCCCCCTCAAATCCACCTCAATCCACTCACAACCAGCCAGATTCGCGTACTCCAGCTTGGCATTGCGCATGGAACCGCCCCGCCACCTCACGCCGCTAAAGTCCACCCTAAAAGCATTCGCGTTATCCGCTCGCACATTAACAAAAACTGTCTGCCGCGCTGCCACTGAAGCAAGGTCAGCACCGGAAAGGTCCACATCCTCAATCCGCGCACCGTTCAGCTTGGCACCCGCCAATTCCGCTCCCCGCAGACTCACACCTTTGATTGTCCACCCCTCCAGGTCCGCCCCCGGCAAGCGCACCCGCGTTGCCGCAGGCACAGGCCACTGCTTTTCCACCGCACGCAGCCAATACCGAAATCCAAGTAATGCCGCAGGTAGGTTAGCATTGTCCAACACATACCGCATTTCACCCATCCCATCGGCATCCAATTGCAGATGTTGCCCCACAAAATCCAGCGTCTCCAGCGAAGGCATCGGCATGTCCCACGCTTCCGGCCGTTTCTCCCGCAGCGCCTTCACCAAGTAAGAAGCCAAAAAGAATTCCTGTAGCGATGTATGCGCAAAGCGGAAGTCCTTTTCCTTACCCTGAGGCCTCACCACAAATGTCGCCGTGCGCAAGTCCTCCTTCAATAAAGCTCGCGGAGCATCCATCGCCGCTGCTATCTCCGGATGCTGGAACAAAAAATTGTCCAGCCACTTCTCCAACTTGGTGGCGCTCCAACTCTTGTTCCCACTCTTCCAAAGGTCGGCAGCCAACTGCTCCATCATGTCCCGCTTGTAAACGGCATCAATCTTGTGTTTGCCAATATCCCGCGCCAGCCACTTTTCCACAAACAATTCATAAAGGCGGGCCGCATTCACAACTCCGCCCCGCGCCCGCAGTTCCACCAACTGGTCCACTTGCTCAATAATCAGCTTCAACAAGTAGGGCCGCTGAGCCAAGTCTTCCAAATTGTGGATAGACCGAATCAGCTCAAATACCACTTCTGCCCGCTCCGCCCCCAGCACATCCTTCAAATGCCGGCGAATCTGATGTTCAGAAAAGGGCAGCAGTTCCAAAGCCGGATAGCGCCCACCGTCAATCCCCTCGCGCCCTTCGCCAGTGAACATCGCATTCTGCTCCACCAGATCCCGAAAATAGTGCGACCGGCAGGAGATCAACACTTTCCCCTTTCCCCGCTCCTTGCGGATCGCATCCGGCAACACCGACCACAACTGCCGTATGAAATCCTGAGCTTCCGGTTTGGTCAAATGGACCGTCTTTTCATCCAGACCATCAAAGATGATCAGCGCCCCTTCTTCTTGAACCAGACGGATAATCTGTTCCGGCGTCAATCTTCCAGTGACGCTCCAGACGTCGATCACAGAGGCTAATAAATCTTTTAGCTTCGGCACCCCCGGGCCACGATGTTCCCGCAGATCAATGTAAATAGGCAGCGGCGTCTGCTTGTCCTGATTCCGCCTATCTAATAATTCCCTTGCGAACTTACGGAGAGTTGTGGTCTTACCGATTCCGTACTCCCCAAGCAACCCAAAGAACGGAAAGCCCTTCGGATCCATCGCCCATTTGGTCATCACATCCAGCGCATCTTGGCCGGCCACTTGGTTCTCTGGTTTATACTGAACTTGCTGATAACCCTCAATGCCCCGAGTCCGCGTAAAATGCTTGGTTTCCATCTGCGGCACTTGAATATAGTCGGCTGCGTTTGTTGCTTTTGCGTCCGTATCCAGGCGACTTAGAATGTGATCGTGTAGAGCCAGGGCAAAGGCGTCTTTGTTTCTGCAGTTTTTGTAAGCTTTCGTTTCGTGCCGGAAAATCTGGCAGCCGTCCAACCCTTTTAGAGCCGCGTCCTCCGCCCACTCCTTCAAGGCAACCGGAAGCAGACGGTTGCGCAGCAGAAAATGGGGCAGATCGTACTGATCCACCTCAGCGTTCCCCAAGTAGGAAGGGCTCAGCAGCAGCAATCCGTAATGGCAGTTCTTCAGTTCGTTTTGGATAGTTTCCTGCCGCCGCAGCCCCAGCGGAACGTCTTCTTGAGTGATGAAGAGTTCCAACTTATATTTTTTTGAAGAAGCGAAATTCTGCTTCACCTGCTCAACCAGCAGCTTGGCAAGGTCCTCATCTTTGGGACTGTAGGAAACGCAGAGTCTCAGCAGGAAGCGCGGCTCGTTAGGATCAGAACCCAGCGTGCGCACAAAGTGGATGTTTTCCAGGTCCTGTGTGGCCTGTTGGGAGAAGAGCGTAGCCTGTTCCACCGCCTCATCCGGACCAGTGAACCAGCAGTAGCGCTCCGTGATGGGAGTCTGCTTTTCAGTATCCACCTCAAATTGGAGGCGCAGCTTGTGGGCCTTTGAGACCTTGTTGATCCGCGAACGAAAAGCATTCAGCGAATCCAGGTCCCCCGGAAACAGAGTGCGCAGGCAGTCCGATAAAAGAAAGCGCCCGTCCGCTCTAGGCAGGTCAAGCAGTTGTTCCAAGCGCTTGCCATCAGTGTTGCCAACTTCAGCCACCCACTTAGGAGCAGTAAATCGCAGAGCAGGACCGGAGAGAGTAACGGTCATGACTTGCCCACCCGCTTCGTGATTTTCTCGTAAAGCGCCAGCACGAAACCAGCCTTATTACGCGATTCCGAAAACGCTTTGCCCTCATGGCGAAAGAAATGATGTTTTTCCACACCCCGCAAGTCCGCATCCTCAGCCCAAGGCCGCAGCGCCACCGGCAGCACCACATCCCGTTCAAGAAGCTGAGGAAGCTCATGCTCCCGGATGTACTCGCTGGCAAAGAATGCCGGACTCAGCAACAGCAGCCCATAATCGCATTCATCCCGAGCCTTCAAAATAGTAGGATGCCACTCCTTCCCCAGGTCAATATTCCGCCGATCCATCCACAGCGAAGGCCGAAACCGCCCGGAAGCAGCAAAGTGCCCCTCCAGCTCCTTTAAGAGTTCATCCGCGAGTGTTGCTTCCCGATTGCTGCAGGAAACAAAGAGTTTAACCGTTTGCTTAAGAACCACAGAAGACATTGGCACCACCCACGCCTGGAATATTAGCATGTTTAGGATTGTTTTAGCAATAGAAATCGGTGGTTAGGCCCATGGTTTATCCGACCGGTTTTTATCTCATTCGCGTTCATTCGCGTTCATCCGCGGCCAATAATTCTTCCCCAATAACCAGCTCCAGCAAAGTAAAATCCCAATCAAAACCATTTGGCCGCGGATGAACGGAGACACACGCTGATAAACACAAAACTCACAACCAACACACATTTGATTTATCCGATCCGGTTTTTGTCTTATCCGCGTGCATCCGCGTTCATCCGCGGCCAATAATTCTTCACCCAGTACCAGCTCCAGCAAAGAAAAATCCCAATCAAAACCATTCGCCCGCGGATGAACGCAGATTCACGCTGATAAACACAAAACTCACAACCAACACACATTTGATTTATCCGATCCGGTTTTTGTCTTATCCGCGTTCATTCGCGTTCATCCGCGGCCAATAATTCTTCACCAATACCAGCTCCAGCAAAGTAAAATCCCAATC
>JAYUSZ010000405.1:0-49177 GCA_043755435.1 Bryobacterales bacterium
CGAGATCGAGGGATGGTATTGATGGAACTTCGCTGGGCTAGTGGTTGTGGGGCGATTTTCGGGCAAGTACAGAAGTAAGCCCTTGTCAAACATCATCAGTCAAGGATGCTGTTCCCATGCGGTTACGCAGGTATCGGCTATTACCGTGGCTATGGAGCGTGGGCGGCCTGCGAAATCCCGAATGGGGCTACAATTCCCCTGAAAATGTTCTACTTACGGAAGTTGCGCCAGGGAATTGAGCCGGTGTCCCGGAGTTTCGCGAACTGCACAGATGGGTGCCAGTTATTGATGCGTCTCCTTTTTTTTCAAGCCGGGATACGGTATTGCGAGGGCGGGCGGGTGTCGCATTGATCAGGCTTGAGAACCTAGTGCGATAGCAGAAGATCGTCCCAATTAAAAATAAGAAAGTTCTTGCTGGCGCTGCTCATTGCGATCATCAGGCCGTTGGGGAAACCTGGACCAAGGGGGCGTGAGGTGATCTCCAATCCATCGGTTTCGTCAGCGCCTCCGCGGACGATTCGGAGCGTCTTCGAATGGTCGTGCGGGTTGCCCGGTTCGCCTTCACGGCGGAAGATATGGTACTCCGAGCTTTTCAATAGCTGGTCCGTGCAAACGATAAAGCCGGTGCCATCGGCGCGAGCATAAATCGCGATGCCTTCGCGGTCAGCGCGAAAACCAGTGCGCCCGAAATGGGCGAGTTGTGCAGCGTGAGCTGGGTGGTCGGGGTCGGCATGATACTTGTGGATGCCGTCACCTTCATCGGCGTAATAGACATATCCGAGTTGATCGTCGACGGCCACTGCTTCGATCTCGCCTTTGCCGCTGAACACGCCGAAGTACCGAACGAAGGTGGCTTGGACCCGTCCCTGGCCGTCATCGGTTAGCCGGTATTGGCCGAGGTATCCATTGGGCGGACCAATCTTCGGAGAGACGATGGCGAAGATAGCGCCGTCGGATGGCCGCTTATAGATGGAAACACCCATTGGCGCGGATTGTTGGCCGGTGCGATCGGCGAAGACACGAGTTTTGCCTGGGGAGGTGATGTCGGTAAGGCCGCCTGCGTCAACTCTGAAGATGCGGAGCTGGCCCTGCAAGCGCTCGGTGGCAACGGCGATATCGACGGGGCCGTCTTTCAAAGGCAGACCGTATTCGATATCGACATTATTCGGCCGGTCGAGGCCGGCGACGGTCTGGCGAATTTTTCCGTCGAGACCGAAAACAACCAGGGCACCTTTAGGAGCGGCGACTTTGTTTGTTCCGACGATTAGGCTGCGAGTTGGATCTTGAGGGTTGATCCAGATGGCGGGATCGTCGGGGTCATCGGTGACACTCTGGGTGCGAACGGAAGGCTGAATGTCGAAAACTTGGTCCGCCGAATTTGTTGCGCAGGCCCCCAGCAGAAAGAGTGTAACCGTGAGCTGTCTCATTTAGAAGTTCAATCGAAGGGCCAATTGTAGTTGGCGGGAAGTGCCAGTGCCGATGGTGCGATTCAGTCCAGTGGTAACGAGGCCAAAACTGGCGGGCGAGGTGAGAGTAGAGCCCGGGTTGTTGGCTTGGATGCGGTTGGATAGATTGAACGATTCGATGCGGAAGACGAGTTCCTTTTTCTCGGCGATCGGAATCCGTTTTTGGATGGTGGCATCGACCTGCACAAGGCCTGGGCCGACGGCGATGGCACGTCCGGCGTTGCCCCAGCTGCCGCGGGCAGGGATTGCGAAGGCAGCGGGATTTAGCCAGTTGGAGAAGGTCCGCGGGCCGGATGGGTAGATGGAAACGCCGGGCACAAGATTTGGCCTTTGATTTGTGGTGTTGCCGTCCGGAGCATCAGCAGTGGCGCGGGCGATGCCGATGGTCATAGTGCGGCCGGTGCGCGCGGTCCAAATACCAGTAGTCTCCCAGCCACCGAAAATCTTCGACGCGACGCCGGAGTTTAGAAAGCGCTGCCCCTTGCCGAAGGGCAGTTCGTACATCCAGTTGCTGGTGATGGTGTGGCGGATGTCCTGGGCGCTGTTGCCACGATCGCAGCGGCGGCAGATGGCGATCTGCGGTTGGGCCCCTTCTCCGCCGCCGAGGTTGCCGTCGTTGATGGAGTGTGACCACATGTACTCGGTTCCCCAGGTGACGCCGCGGCCCACGCGCCGGTGGAGGGAGACCTGGAGGGAGTGGAAATTACTCTTGCCGTCCTGGCGTTTTTCGTCAAGGCGGCCGAAGGACGGAAGAGGGCGGACCCGAGTCACTGGATCCAAATTATTGATGTATTGCCGGGCGAAGAGATTGACGCCGGAACTGGCGTTGTAGCCAGCCTGCATGAGGAATCCGGCGAGCAGTTTTTGCTGGATGGAAAGGCCCCAAGAGGCGCTATAGAGATCGCGGCGGTCGCGCTGGAGGGAGCGTGGCGTAACGCCTTGTGAACGGGCCTGGGCGATGAACGAGGAGACAGGAAAGGCGAGGTTTGGCGCTTCGGCGGCGGTGAGCGAGAGGCGTTCAGCGACGTTGTCGAGAGAGGTATTCACATCGTCGATCTGGCCGGGTCCATGATAGATTCCTGCACCGCCGCGAATTACAGTGCGGCCTTTGAGTGCGGCGGGCGACCAGGCGAAACCGAGTCGCGGGTCGAAGTTATTTCGATCAGGGAAATACCAAGGAGTGCCCTGTGGGCAGAAGCCCTTGCAGGCGTTTAGGTCGAAGACGCGATAACGGTCGTTCACTTCGCGGTTGATGCCGTAATACTCGTAGCGCAGTCCGAGGTTCAAGGTAAGAGTGGGGGTGATCTTGTAGTCGTCCTGAACGTAGGCGAAATAGTAGGTCTTGCGAGTGCCGAGGACGGCGCTGCCGCCGGTAATGGCGACAGAATCGACGCGATTGGCGAGGAAAGTGTTGCGGTCGGCATAGGTGACGCTGATGGTATCGATGGCGGGATCGGCTACATTGACGCGCGCGCGGCGGATCTCACCGCCGAACTTGACGGTGTGGCGCCCACGGGTAATAGCGAGGTTGTCAATCAGTGCGATGGAGGTTCCCGCTTCGATCAGACGGACCATTTCTTTCAACATATTTGACCTCCAAGATAACGTCATCCCCGCAGATAGTCCCCAAGGATTTCCCAATGCTACCCGAATGCGACCCCGCAGGCAATGGCCGGGCCCTCAGCCGAATGATGGCAGTTGAGATGGCCTAACAACTTAATTATGCCCGCACTGGCGAGGTCAACTGAAAGTGAAATTAATCCCGCCCCAGTTGCTCCAGATAACTCTTTACTTCCGCTTCTCCGGCTAAAATGGGAAGCCGAAGAGCATCAGGATTCTCACGTTCATCAAAGGCCTTAAACAAAGCTATCTTGGCTACAGCATACCTTTCCTTGCTTAACAAATCGCGTCCATGATTCCTTTCCCACGCAGCCACACCGGCGTTGCTTACGGCCACGGCAACCAGAATTTCAGTCTTACGATCAGCACTTACAGGAAAGATATACTCGTAACTTGGTCCTAACTCACTTTCAGAACGCCGGGATCCAGCAAAATAGTATTGATAGACGTAGCCGTTTTGACTCTGATAGGTCTTCTGCCGCCGCACGGTTGGGGCGCCTTCGAGCGGAGCCTTTTCGTTTGCAGAGGATTTCTTTTTGAGCCAGCTAAACATTGAATGGAGCAAGTCTAGCATGCAAGCCGCACTCACAAACGGTGCCGAAAGCTTCAATCAACATCAGTTCTTCGATGCGCATGAAATCCTGGAACATTCCTGGACCCATGCACCGCGGCGTTACCGCTATTTTCTGCAAGGACTGATCCACTTCGCAGTGGCATTCCATCATTTAGAGAACAACAACCCTGAAGGCTTCGAAAAGCAACTGGTCAAGGCGCGCAAACGCATTGCTGGATATTTGCCCAGTTTTGAGGGCGTTCTGACCCTTCCCCTTTATCTTTGGGAACCTGGTCACCCGTACCCGTTGCTCAAGGTGGATAATCAAGTTGAGTGAGCACGATGATGATTTTTCGCATATTGCCAGCAGTGTGCGCCATAGCTGCTGGCTGGGCTCAAACATTGGAGCCCGTAAAAGTAGCCACCGTCTGCACGGAAGACGACATGCAGAGCTATGGGATGAGCTGTTCCGCTGAAGAACCCTGCAAAATCTATTTGGAGCTTACGTCCATGGAGTCGATTGGGAGCCGCTTGATTGTTGCAGGCAATCTTCACACCTCAGACGTCACCCTATCATCGATTCTGCTGAGTAGTGAGGATAACGGCAAGACTTGGAAAGAGCCCATTGATCGAATAAAGACAGCCACGCTTGATGCCATGCAGTTTCTGGATTTCGAGCACGGCTGGATCAACGGACAACTGGTGCAATCCTTTCCGAAGGACCCTTTTTTCCTTGTGACTCGGGATGGCGGCAGGAGTTGGCGCAACATTCCTATTTTTAGCGAAAGCCTTTCCGGTGCTGTCGATAAATACCATTTCGAGAATAAGACCGATGGGACCATGCTGTTGGATCGTCAACAAAGTGGTGATTCAGGTGGCCGATGGGCTCTTTATGAAACGCGCACTGCTGGCGATTCCTGGGAACTGAAACAGGTAACGCAACGTAAGCCGGATTTCAAGAAATCAGCCACAACCGGAAATGCAGAATGGCGGCTGATTCCAGTTGCCAAGACAAAGATCTATCGTGTTGAGCGGCGCACGGCAGGCAAGTGGGACGCGGTTGCAATATTTTCAATTGAAGCAGGAGAGTGCAAAGTGGCAGAGAGGACACTGGCACCGCCAACAGAGCCCATTGCAGAAGAAAAGGACAAAGCTGAAGGGACTTTTCAAATTCAACCCCGCACCCCTCCGTCCACAAAGAAGAAGCAGGAGTAGTAAAGTTTTGTTGAAGCTCTGCCGATGATGCACTGATGAGACATCCTGTCCAGGTAGCTGAGGTACTATAGTGGAATGCCTGGAGATACCGATTTTGAACACGGCCCCAGTTGAGGCCGTACCCTTGGTGGGGAATTCCAAACGAAATCTTCGTAAGTCGCTCTTGATGGTCTTTGGCTGCACCATCTTGGGGGCCGCTGCACAAATCCTGATCAAGACGGGCCTCAAATTCCTTCCTCAAAATGCTGGTCTGTTTGAATTGATTCTGGCTGGCTTGACCAACTGGCAGTTAATGCTTGGCCTGTCGCTATATGGTGGAAGCACGGTGCTGCTTGTACTCGCGTTACGGTATGGCGAACTCTCAATGCTTTATCCGGTTATCGCACTTACTTACGTTTGGGTGGCAATGCTATCGCTATTCTTTTTTCATGAATCGGTAAACATTTTCAAAGCAGTTGGTCTGGTTCTTATTGTGGGTGGAGTTTGTGTGCTGGGTAGGAGTCAGAAAAAATGAAAACTCCACTTAGCTCTATTCTTCTTGTCTTAGCAGCATCCTTTATTGGCTCTTTCGGAGCCACTTTTCTTAAGGGAGGCGCTGACCGGCTGGAGCGGAATTTCAAATCAATTTTGACAAATTGGCGACTGTTTGCTGGTGTTGCAACCTACCTGTCTTCCTTTGTTGTATACACTGCTGGAATCCGCAATGGAGAACTGACGGTTCTCTATCCAATGGTGTCATTGGGCTATGTTTGGACACTCCTGTGGTCTCGTATCTTCTTCAAAGAGCCGCTTACCAAAGGTAAGTTCATGGGTTTGGGGCTGATTCTTGCAGGGATCTGCGTATTGAATCTTGGAAATCGCTGAATTCACCCAGCCTACCAGCGCTTGAGGCCCTTTTGACCAATGTCCTTGCGCATCTGCATGCCATCGAAATGAATATTCGCGGCCGCACTGTATGCTTTTTCGATGGCTACTTGAAGGTTTGAACCGCCAGCGGTGACTCCCAGTACTCGCCCTCCGGCCGTGACGATTTGATCGCCAACTTGTCTGGTGCCGGCATGAAACACCTTGGCACCAACAGCTTCGGCCGCATCCAGCCCTGTGATAACATCCCCAGCGCGAACTTTTCCTGGATAGCCAAGAGCGGCCAATACAAGGCAAACGGCCGGATCTGGCTTCCAGTTGAGCTTCGTTTCATGCAATTTTTGCTGAGCTAGAGCAAGGAGCACTTCCCCCAGATCACCGTCCATGCGATACAGAATGGCTTGAGTTTCCGGGTCGCCAAAGCGGCAATTGAATTCCAAAGTCTTAGGACCATCGGCAGTCATCATCAAACCTGCAAAAAGGAAGCCTGAAAAGGGAGTGCCGCGCCTGCGCAGCACATCAAGAGTTGGTTCGATGATTGTGGAAATTATCTGTGCGCGTTGTGTGCCAGTTAAAATGCGGGAGTCACAATATGCTCCCATGCCACCAGTGTTCGGGCCTTGGTCTCCGTCGAAAATAGTTTTGTGATCCTGTGCGGGCTCAGTTGCCAGCACCGATTTTCCGTCAGTGAGGACAATATAGCTAACCTCCTCGCCTGTTAGAAATTCTTCGATGACAATTTTCATGCCGGCTTCGCCAAGAGATCCTGACAGGAATTGTTCGACCGTTTCAATGGCGATGGTACGGTCATTGGCGATGACAACGCCCTTACCCGCCGCGAGTCCGTCGGCTTTGATCACCAGAGGATACGAGAAACGTTCCAGCGCCTGAACGGCTTCATCGAAAGTGGAAGCTTCGACGAAACGAGCTGTCGGGACGCCACCTTCAGCCATCACTAGTTTGGAAAACGCTTTTGAACCTTCCAGTTGGGCGGCGGCGGCGGTGGGACCAACGATCAGCCGATTTTCTGCTTGAAAGGCATCGACAATGCCCGCAACCAAAGGGGCCTCGGGTCCGACTACCGTCAGATCAACGCCAAGAGATTTGGCAAGAGCCAAAAACTGCTCAGGGGATGAACCTGCCGAATTGACACATTGGGCGTCAGCGGAAATACCAGCATTGCCTGGGGAGACAAAAACCTTGGTAACAGAGGGACTTTGAATGAGACGCCAAGCGAGGGCATGCTCACGACCGCCGGAGCCAATTACAAGAACTTGCAAGGTTTGAGGATCTCCAAATCAAGAAGGTAGGGAACCCTTTATCTTCGCATATGGTGTTAGTTGCTGAATGGCGGCTTCTTGTTCGGAAATGGCCGATATAAGGGATCTCCCAGGTAAACCAGCGATAAGCGAATGGCGCGGCTATTTCTAAAGAAAGCGTCGCCGATGTTTGCACCTTGGAACAGGTCGCGAACTACACCATCAATTCTAGGAAGATTAATGACAAAAGGCTCCCCAGCAGAAAATGCACCGGCGGTTAATCCTTTGTAAATTGCTCCAGTTCCGTCAGGGCTGCCCAACATAAAACTATCGCCGGAAACGTAATCCGAACCAATCGCCCCGTTGTTGTAAGTAAATACGTCCAGGTAAGTGATTGCGCGTCCCCCACCATAAATTGCGACATTGTCACAGCGTTTGACTGTGGCATTTGGGTGTCCAATTTGGTCGTTGCTTGCGTCATGGATTACTTGAAAACCACCTGCCTTAGCGACGACTGCTGCACGGTATGCTCCCCAATCGACAACATTAATGGTGTAGTCGAACACGATGGGAACAGCCTCAGGCGTGATCGGCGCGACTCCGGGTTGTCCTGTGATGCTGTCCAGGCATACCTGCCCGCTTAGCCCCCCAGCCGCTTCGGTCAATTTTGCTTTGTCTATTTGGGAGAGTGCTACGGCTTTGGTTGGACCGAGGTTCCAGACCGAGTAAACAAGGGTGGATCGATTCAGGTTGCGGAAATCCTTGAATGACTGGAAAGGTGTGTAGGAAGCTTGCCCGGTGAATGGGTATCCCAAGTATGGGTTGTCGGCTCCCAAGAAATGGCTCATGCAGGTTGCGACATCATCCTTCCAAATATCTGCAAGGAACGATCCGGTGCTTCGACGACTCCCGGCCTGATCACCGCGGGCTCCGCCGCACCAGGTCCAATTGGTCGATGAATCAAAACTTAGACTATAGGAGAAGTCCACAGACAAGACAATATAGAGTATTTTGTCTTTGCCAACCTGGTTCAGGCAGGCTTTGATGGCTTCCTTATCGGCGACGTATTGCGAGGAAACGTACCAGCCTGAAGAAAGGGTGGAGACCGGGCAGAGGTTGGTGCTAGGGATACCTCTGCTGGTCGCGTAATACTGGGCCACATCTACGGAATCTGCAGAATTTGAGTTGTAAACGATAAGAACTCGCTGGGACAAAGGGAGATCTATGGGTAGGGGAACCGGGGTTGGGTTTGGAACGGGAGTCGGCGTTGGAACCGGAGTCGGTGTTGGGACGGGAGTTGGTGTTGGAACGGGAGTCGGCGTTGGAACGGGAGTCGGTGTTGGGACCGGAGTTGGAGTTGGGACCGGAGTCGGTGTGGGGACCGGAGTTGGAGTTGGGACCGGAGTCGGTGTTGGGACCGGAGTTGGTGTTGGGACCGGAGTTGGAGGAGTTCCCAACGAAAATGTCGCTGAACCTACGGCGGACCATGAGCCGCGCAAATCTGCAGCCAGCCGCAAAATTGCGCCAGTTTCAATTGGGCTGCTTGTATGGAAAAGTTGGTTATTGATGAAGTATTTGACAACCCGGCTCCCGTTCAACCGTTCTACGCTAAGCCTGAGCATCACAAGCGTTGGATCCTCACCTAGCTGTGCTTGACCTTGAAGGATTCCTTTTTCGCGGATATCGATCAGTCCGCTTTCCCAGGAACCGAAAGAATAGTCGATTGGATCCTCAGGTTCAGTGCTGGTTGTAAATCCAACTCGGGGAGCGTAGGATTTTATGAGCTGGAATTCTACGAATCCCGTTGCCGAAATCGATTGGCTGCTAATTCCACGACCCACACATCCCCAGCAGTTAGATCGTGTTAGCGTATTCTCTCTTGCTCTTGCATCGCTTACCTTGTCCCAAATAATTAGTTCCTTCGCCGAAGTTGGTGCAGGAACTGGTATCGGTGCTGGTGTTGGAGTTGGAGTTGGAGTTGGAGTTGGAACTGGAAATGGAACTGGAACTGGAACTGGAACTGGCGTTGATGGAATGCCTAATGAGATTGTTGGCGATCCCACCATCGCCCTCTGACCACGCAGTTCTGCGGAAAGACGCAACTTGGTGCCATTTTCAATAGGGCTGCTGGTATACATTAACTGGCTGTTGATGAAGTATTTGACAACCCGATTGCTGCCCGATTGTTCGGCGCTAAGTCGAAAAGTCACCTGCGTAGGATCAGCACCAAGCTGGCTCTGGCCGCGAATTACACCCTTTTCGCGAATCTCAATCAAACCGTCTTCCCATGAGCCGAATGAATAATCAATTGGATCTTCCAATTCGGTTCCTGTCGTAAACCCAACTCTTGGCGTATAAGATTTTGCAAGCTTGAATTCTACGAAGCCCGTGGAGTTAATCGACTGGCTACTAATCCCCCTACCCACACAACCCCAGCAACTAAATCTGGTGAGATTGTTATCGGCGGTGCTTGCCTCGTTAGTGTTGCTCCAAAAGATAGGGGCACTGGCATACTGGCTAGAAACAGGGATTGGCTGCGGAGATGGTGCAGGCGCTGGAGTAGGTGTTGGTGTTGGAGAAGGGACAGGGGAAGGTGTTGGAGAAGGGACAGGGGAAGGAGAAGTGCCTGCCGACGATGGTAAAAACATCATCGCACCTACGACACTCGAACCAGTGCCAGACAGCTTCGCACTCAGATATAAAGGAGTGGCCGCATCAAGCGGTTGGCTGGAGTAAACCCATTGCCCGTTCACAAAGTATTTTACAAGTCTTCCGCTGCCATAGGCTTCAACAACAAGACGCATCACCGTATTCGAAGGCGTTGCTCCCAAGTCTGCTTTGCCCATAAATGTACCCATTTCCCGCATGTCCAGTAGCCCTTCTTCCCATACTCCAAAAGAGTAGTCAGGAATAGAGCCTGCGACTGTACTTCGAGATAGCCCAACGAATGGAGTCATTGCTTTGGTAAGCCGGAACTCTACGTAACCGGTACCTCGAATGGCTTGCTGACTGCCCACCCAGCCTACGCAAGAGCAGTCCGCCTTGGTAGCGCTATTGCCATTCACTGTGGCGTTGGTAGTGGATGACCACACAATGGGTTGCCCCACATATTGAGCAGAAGCAGGAGCGGCAATGCCTATCAATAAAGGGATTAAGATAGCAATGGATGGGGAATAGAGGCCGAAACTCATACCAATCATATCGCCCTGACATACCCGTACTTGAATAGTTTTTTGTAGGCTGGTGGAACTAATTGGGAGTAGCGCATTTACTACCCGAACTTAATCCAGGCTGCTGGACACTGCAATTCCCAAAGTACTGGTTACTTCTCGAAAAATGCCGCTCCTGCATTGGTGGGAGCAACCTTAGTTAGCCGATATCGCAGCGTTTTATCGCTAACTGAATTGACTTTAGTTAGACCAATTGAGTCAGTACTCTTTCGAAAAGTAGTTGGTGTGTTTCTTAGGAGGATTCCTTAGATCCCAAGTTTGGAGGGGGTAGCAATCAAGGTTGTATGCTAAAGGATGGCCAACGACTCGACCCAAACCCCTAATTCGGGGCTGTCGTATAGCGGTGGACTTACTACGAAACTTGGCTTGGTCTTTACCCATCGCTTTGGAATTCCTTCCCATGGCCAATCCGCCTCGCCGCCGGAAACCATCACATAAGCACTCGCCCGGTCAAAGTGACGGCGCGCGGAATCTTTTATATCGTCCACACGCCCATCCAAAACCATAATGTAGATGTCCGGCACGAAGTACGCCAGCAGGCTGTTGGATTCGCAAATGATGTTGGTGTTCTCCGCCAAAATCTTTTTCAGCGCCGGCAGCGCATGACCCAAATTCCCTTGGCGTGTGCGCAACCAATATGCTTTCGAGGCACCGGCTTCAAGATACCTGCCACTATCCTTTGGCGAAGCTGCAGTCTCTTCTGTTATCGAATAGACGTGGTCAGTACCGGCACATTCACAATCGCCGCCAGCCGCGCATTTGCCGTGGCCGAATTGAGTAATTTTCACGGCAGCCCATTGCTTTCCGGCTGTCCTTCGGATGATGGATGCCATGACCGATGTTTTCCCGATGTTACGGCTATGCCCACCCACCACTACAAGCATCAGCTTTTCTCTGATCTCCCTAGGCGGCTCATAGCTGCCAGCATCGCCAAATGCCTTTTCAACGGACGCGCCGGCGTCCCCCATACTGCTTCTCCTGCCCGCACAATTTTGGAAGTCAGAATTCCTGAACCGGAGCCAACCACTGCTTTGCTTTCAATTCGAGCCTTATCCCCCACGCCTACCTGTCCGCCGATGACTGCGTAGTCGCCGACAGTAACTCCACCGGAGAGGCCTGTTTGTGCAGCGATTACAACATGTTTACCAATGATGCAGTTATGGCCAATATGCACCATGTTGTCTATCTTTGTTCCGTCACCAATTACGGTTTCCCCAAGTGCCGCGCGGTCCACGGTGCAGTTTGCACCAATTTCCACATCGTCACCAATTACCACAATACCCACTTGAGGGAATTTTTCCCACCGGCCATTTGTCATAGCGAAGCCGAAACCATCGGCACCCAGAATCGTGCCGGAATGGATGACGGTTCGCGTGCCGATCCTTACTTCGTCATACACTACAACATTCGGATGGAGCCGACTGCCGGGTCCAATCGTGACTTCCCGCCCAATGACGCAGCCTGCGCCGATCACAACGCCATCGCCAATTAGAGCCGACGCATCTACAACTGCAGTGGGGTGAATTCCAGGCTGCACTTCATGCGTGGGCTTCAGTACGCGGATCAATTTTGCGAATGCGGCACGGGGATCGGCAACTCGAATCACCGTGCGTCCCGAAGGAGTGGGCCACTGAGGAGGAACCAACAGACAGCCGGCCTTCGACTTGGAAGAAGCTTCAGCGGCCTTGCGATTTGCAACAAAACTCAAATCGGATCCGGTAGCGGCTTCCAGGCTGCGTACGCCAGTAAGTTCCAGGTTGCCGGCGCCTTCAAGAGTACCGTCCACCAAGTCCGCCAATTCTGCGGCGCTCTTCTTCATGCGGAAAAGCCCACGTATTGCACTTCTTCTTCCAGTTTCAAGCCGAATTTTTTGTAGACAAGTTGCTTCAGGTGCTCAATCATCTGGCAAAGCTCGGTGGCTGTGCCTGTCCCAGTGTTATAGATCAGATTGGCATGATAGTCAGCCACGCGAATACCTCCGCGCACAGTTCCTTTCGCCCCGGCCTGTTCTAGAAACCAGGCTGCGGGAATCTTACCTTCCCTGACAACGTTGGCGGGAACTACTGCAGCAACGTCTGCGGATAAATCACGAAGTAGAAAATTCTTGAAAATGCTTCCAGCACACTTCATGGTTGGTGGGAATTTTTCATCTCTAACTTTGCGAATTGCGGCGGATGCTTCCATTAACTCATCTGTGTTCCCAGCATCCATTGCCAAGTCAACGGAGAAAATGATCCAATCTTTGCGACGCTTGAATATGCTCTCACGATAACGAAAATCACACTCCGATTTGTTCAGTTTGCGAATGCTCGTACCATCAAAGAAGCTGACAGATTCTACTCGTTCGGATATAGAATGCCCATAAGCTCCAGCATTGCCGTACACCGCCGCACCTACCCAGCCGGGAATTCCCGCTAGTGTTTCCAGCCCTTTCAGTCCGGCATGATTTAAGGAATCAACCAAGTCGTTCAGCTCAGCGCCAGCATCGACCTGTACCAAGGTTCCAGCATGCCGAATCCCTGCGGCAATGTATCGCAGCACTACGCCCTGATAGCCTTTGTCGGAAACAATCAGGTTCGTTCCTCCGCCCAAAACAACGTGGTTGGAACTGCTTCCTTGGACCTGTTGAAGTGCTTTCACGAAGGCTGAAGGATTCGCTGTTTCAGCGAAAACCGTGGCCGGTCCTCCAAGTGCAAATCGCGTGTGATTGCGCAAGGGTTCCTGGTGCTTGACACTGAGCCCGGAGATCGATTGCAGTTGGGAATATTCCTCGTCGACAAGTACTTTTCCAGCAAACATTCCCCTTTAGTATAGCTGCGAAGTTTGCTCGGCACCCATTTCTATCAGGAGTCTCGTCAGAGCTTTGCGCTTGGTGAAAATCGCACAATCCAGCGGTGTACTGTTCGGCATAACGCGCCATTGATCAACGCGCTTGTGGATGGATGCTGGATCATCGCGAAGGCGATAGCGTACCTGCTTGCGTAGGTTGAAACAGACGGCGTCATGAAGATCAAGGGCACAATTTTCGCGTAGCCACCTACAAACGGCAGTTTGTTCAAAGTGATCGGCCCAAGAATAGGGGGTTGCGTTGAACGGATTATTACGGTTGCTTAGGCTGGCCCCTTTTGCAATCAATCGCTTCACTATTTCCAAGTCGCCCGCAACGGCGGCGCGATGGAGAACCGTTCCGTTGTTGACCCCAAGCATTTCCCAATTCCCATCTTTTTCTAGAAGAAAATCCACTGCCTTGTGCTGCTGATTGACGTATGCGAAGAGCATTGCCAAGCCAATTGCATCGCGCTGAGATAGACTTTTGCCATTCCGGCGGGGTCGCCTCTGCAAGTTCCCCTTCGCGTCAAAGAAACCTTCAAGCAGTTTCATTCGCCCCAACGCTGCGACGGCGCATAAGTCAACCTTGGCACCAAGTTTGATCATCTTTTCAGCCGCGCGCGGTGCATGGTTTGCAAGTGGGGCATCAAGGACGCCAGCCTTGTCTAGATTAAGCTTCGCACCATGCTTCAATAGCAAGTCCATTAAGGGTGCTGAAACATTTGCCTCGCTAGCCTGTTTGCTGGTGATTAGCAGACCCATGGTAGTGCCGCCGTTTGGACCAAGAGTGGATGCATTTACGTCTGCGCCAGAATCCAGAAGCAAGCCAGCTAACTTGACTATGTTGCCAGGAAGCGGGTTTCTACCAGGATTTCCAGCAACGTGATGAAGCAGCGTAGAGCCAGTGAAGTAATGGTGGGGTGGTTCCAAATTTGTACGGGCGTGGATTATATCCGGTTCCGCCTTGATGAGACTACGGAGAAGTTTAAAATCGCCAGCGTCCAGTGCCGTTAGGGCTTTGGCAAAAAATGGATGCGACTTGAATTTCGCCAAGCGTTGCGAAAAGTCGATTGGACTAGTTCTTTTTGTTCGAATCATTGAAGCTCGAAACACCAACTTACGGAAGCGAACTAAAAAATACCAAAACAACTGAAACGAAAGCAACCGGACTTTCACTATTTGTACAGGCAACCATACAGGAGGTTCCAAATGTCGAAGATATCAGAGTTATTGAGACGCGATTTCAACAAAGGCTTGCTCGCCGCCGCAACAAGTGCTTTTTTTGGCGGGTGCGAGAAAATTTTGGATGATATTGCGAATAGACCGGTAAGGCGAAATATCACTTCGCCAGAGGCCGCAGATGATATTGCGACCTACAAAAATGCGGTTACCGCGATGAAAGCTCTTCCCGCTTCTGATCCGCGGCATTGGAACAACCAAGCGAATATTCATCAAAACTCTTGCCCTCATGGGAACTGGTTCTTCCTGCCATGGCACCGCATTTACTTATCCTTCTTTGAACAGATATGCCGGGAGTTAACCTCAAAGCCAAAGTTCGCTCTTCCTTACTGGAACTGGGGATTGAGTCCGTCTATTCCGGCACCATTCTGGCCATCCGGTACGCCACTCTACAATCCGCGAGGGGCCACCGCCACTTCGATGGCCGACAGTTCTTTTACGGGTCCTGCCGTGCTGCAGAGCATTCTGGGTGAAACTAACTTTCAGATGTTCGCAAGCGTTCAGTCCTCGGCTCCGCGGGGAGGAACCGGGGGCGGGTACGGCCGGCTTGAGCAGACTCCTCACAACTATGTGCACGGATTTGTGGGTGGTGAAATGGGCACGTTTCAGTCTCCGAAAGATCCAGTCTTTTGGTCCCACCACAACATGATTGAGCTTTGCTGGGTTGATTGGAATATCTACCGCGGCAATCAGAACACGAACGATCCAAGTTGGATGAACTGGGAATTTTCTGAGTTTTTCGATGCTAAAGGGAACCCTGCCAAAATGACAACGGCAGTTTCGCTTCTGCTCCCACTTCTTTCTTACCGCTATGATGCCGATGCAGCGGGCGCACCTAAACAGGCTTTGCAAAAAGAAGAACATGAAAGAATCTCAAAGTTGGTCCGGCAAGGAGCGCCCTCGAAACTTGAGTTGGACAACAAATTCGAAATATCAAGGAATGCTCGTGCCGTAGTGGGCAAGCCCGAAGCTTTCGCCATAAAGGTAGACTCGCCGGCGATTGGATCCATGCTTGAGCCAAGCGGATCTAAGCGCATTCTGCTTAGCGTCGATGGAGTTACTGGGCCTGCGTCACCGGATTTCTTTGTTCGGGTATTCATTGGAAATCAACCTCCGGCTGACTTGAGTATTAACAATCCTGCCTATGCTGGCAGTTTCGCGTTCTTCGGAGACGCGCATGGTGGACACGGAGAAAATCACAAGCTTCAGTTCTTGGTGGATGTGTCTGAAGCGGCGCGCCGCATGCAGCAGCAGGGAGCTTTGATGAAAAATGGGGCACTGAACGTCTTTCTGGCACCCGTCCCATTCCCCGGGAAGGAACTAACGGTACGGGAGTTTTCCCTAGGGCGGCTGGTTTTGAGCAATATTAAGTGATGACACTGCGCGTGTGGTTGTTGTTGAATTTGGCGTTGATGTTGGTGGCCGATTCTCCAGATCCACCGTCGGCCTCTGCCATCCTCAAGCTCACTCCATTGCGAAGCACAGTGCGCATCACAATCGACGCCAAGGTACTTCGAAGCGGACGTGGGCAGCTTCAGATTCCGGTTTCAAAGATTCGCAATCCGAAAATGGCACCTATGTCCATTTCTGCAACCGCCATCCTCAACAACCAAAAGCCTGGAAGAGTTGCGTTAGGTTCTTTCTCAATCTACCCAGCAGATCAGACCGGCACTTTTCACCTTCCAGTGCCAGAGACGGTGAGGAAGGCAGCCCGAGGCACTGGCCGAATAACAATTGAGATTCGGCTTGTGCCCGGGTCAGCGCCGTTGGAAGCAAATTCACTGGAGATTGAACTTGGCCCGATGAGGATAACCGCAACGCCAGCAGAGGGCCGTGACTAACTTACAGAATCCAGGTCAACGCTTCTTCTTCGAAGTTGGCTTTGACACTTCCCGGTATTTTGCGGCGGAAAAAACTACGCCCGTCGCCGTCCCCTTGGCGTCAGCCAAGACTTCGGCAGAAATGGCCTCATCCCGGTTTACGGATTTCAGATACTGTTCCAAATAGTTTGAATAAAACTTAAGAGCGCTTTGGGTGCGCGGGAGGTCTCTGGAAAACACCGGATCAATGTTTTGCAAATATTTCCAAGCATCTTCCGCATCAATGCCGGAAATTTTAATTGAGGCGGGCAGCAGCGGACCGGTGTCGCGGAGTTTCAAAGTGAGGATCACTGAATCGGTCTCCGAAAGAGATTCATAAGCGCAAAGGGCCCGGCGGCCTCCAAACGAATCAGGAACTCGTGAGATTTCCACTGCCGGTGCTCCGTTTTGCGCGAGTTCCTCAGGAGTGTAATCCACATTGTCTATAAGGCCGGACATCAGGATATTTTGTATGGCTTTTCGTACCGCAATTTCGGTCACCTGCTGCCCGGTGCGAAGTCCGGACATAGCGAGTATCGAACGGAGCTGAAAACGGGAACCTTCAGTGACTATCTTTTCGATCTTCACTGGTTTGTCGGCATCTTTTATTTCCTGGGGGGTGGTTGCCCTTGAGCGAATAGCCCGCTCAAAACAATAAGCAGCAGTAAGTTCATAACCAAATTCACCTAAACTATGGAAACCAGTTCCTGATTCACCGTGCGCTTCAACTGCCCACAGGCAGCATAAATATCGCGGCCTCTGGGCTTACGAACAAAGCATGGCATGGCCTTCATGATGATCTGCTGAAAGGCGTTCACATTTTCTGGAGAGGGTGTCTTAAAAGGAATGCCTGGCCCGGGATTGAGAGCGATCAAATTCACCACAGCCTTCATATTCGCCAGCAGTTTTACAACGCGGCGGGCATCTGCTTGGGTATCATTCACGCCGCCCAACAAAACATACTCAAACATCAACTTTTCGCGCGGCTTCAAGGGATAGTTGCGGCACGCTTCCAGCAAGTCTTTCAATGGATATTTGCGAGTGATGGGCATGATTTCGCGCCTCTGCTCGTCAGTGGATGCGTTCAGGGAAATGGCTAGTCTTGGGCGCACCTCGGCACGGCCCAACTCTTCAATTTTCGGAATGATTCCAGATGTAGATATCGCAATACGGCGCACCGCCATGCTTACCCCACGCTGATCGGTTAGGATGCGTATGGCCTTCAACACATTATCCAGATTCAGCAGCGGTTCACCCATACCCATTAATACAAGGTTCAGTTGTTCTGATCTTGGATCGAGGTTATGTTCGCGCAGCAACACCAACACTTGACCCACAATTTCGCCAGCCGTTAGATTCCGTTCCAACCCCATGGCGGCGGTGAGGCAAAACTGGCAATCCACAGGACAACCAACTTGAGTTGAAATGCAGATAGTGTGGCGCGTCTCTTCGGGCATTAGAACGGTTTCCACCGTGCGGCCGTCCAGCGGAAGCTTCAGCAAGTAGCGCGTTGTGCCATCGGCGGAGGTAAAGCGGTTGTCGATTTCCAAACGTCCAAGCTCTTCCTTTGCGGTAAGCTCTGCGCGCAGAGCATCAGGAAGCATGGTGGCTTCCGAAATACTGGTGATGTTTTGCCGGTACAAAGCTTCGAAAACTTGCTTGGCTCGAAAGGCCGATACTTCTGGGCCTAATAGCTGCCTTATGTCTGGAAGCTCCTTCCCCGTTAGGAAGGTATCGGCGGGCCGGGGATGAGTTCTTGCCACTATTTCCGCCATTAATAACTAAGTTTAGCACCCAGGTTCGCTACAATCGAAGGCAATGGCAACGAAAAAAGCAATGGTGGAGCAAACCCGCCTTCCCAATGGTGTGAAGGTCATTACAGAACGGATCGCTTCCGTAAGATCCGTTTCGGTTGGCATATGGGTTGCCTCAGGATCGCGGCGGGAAAGTGAAAGGGACAGCGGAATCTCCCATTTTATTGAACACATGTTGTTCAAAGGGACTACCACCCGTTCCGCTGAAAAAATCGCCCGTGAAGTGGATTCCATTGGCGGCAATTTAGACGCGTTCACTTCTCGCGAACTGGTTAGCTTCAACACCAAAGTGTTGGACGAACATGTGGGCCGTGCATGGGATGTGCTGGCTGATCTGGTTTCCAACCCTATGTTCCGCGAAGACGATATTGCTAAGGAAAAGAGCGTCATTCTTGAAGAGATCAAAATGGATGCGGACAATCCTGAATACGTTGCGCATGAAATGTTTAGCAATTGTTTCTGGAAAGGCCAGGCTTTGGGCCGTCCAATTCTAGGAAGTCCGAAGACAGTGAAGTCTTTCACCAGGAAACAGCTGGTGGATTTCTTTGAGCGAGTATATACCCCGAAGAACATCATAGTGACGGCTGCTGGCCAATTAAAGCACGATCAGATTGTGAAGCTCGTCGATGACAGCTTTCGCGGGTCAAAGCGCAAAGGTAGTCTTACAGCAACGGAACAGGCCGCCCCAAGTGCAGGGATTTCAATGCAGCACAAGCCGTCGTTGGAACAGTCGCATATTGTTCTGGGTGTGCCTTCTTTTGGAATGCCTCACGCAAAGCGGTTCGATTCTTATGTGCTAAGCACGATACTCGGCGGCGGCATGAGTGCCCGGTTATTCCAGAATATCCGGGAGAAACGTGGTTTGGCATATTCTGTATTTTCGGAATTAAACATGTACCGTGATTCCGGTTGTCTGGCCGTATATGCGGGTACCAGCGCTGCTTCAGTTCCTAAAGTTGTGGAGTTGATTCTGGCTGAATTTCGCAGCTTGAAATCGGAACCCGTGCCAGCGGAAGAACTGCGTCGCGCCAAAGATAACTTGAAGGGGTCTTTGATGCTGGGGCTCGAATCTACTTCCAGTAGGATGGCCAATTTAGCGAGACAGGAGATCTTCTTTAAGCGTTTTATCAGTATGGATGAAATGCTGGAAAACATTGAATCCGTGACAGCGGAAAGTGTGATGGCGGTTGCCAATCAGTTTCTGAAAAAGGAAAACATTGCTTTGGCTGTGTTGGGTCCGATTGGGGATTTGAAGATTCGCAGAGCTGATTTGGCCTGCTAACAAGCGGTTCGAATGAAAAACGGCGGCGAAGGTTACCCTTCGCCGCCGGTTGGAACTCCTTACGAAGTTAGTTAATGGTTATGTTGAATGTTGCCGTTCCGGTACCGGCACTTGCTGCTCCAGGAGCAGCAGCACCACCGGTTGCTGTAACAGTGACACTTCTAGTTCCAGCCACTGCCCCGTTTGTTGTTGAAACAATGCCAGTGCTTGAGCCAATGGTCAGCCAGGTTAGAGCCGCACTGGTTGCATCCAAAGTGTAAGTGGTGCTTCCTGTGCCGCCCGTTGCGGAAACTGTTGTCAGGTTGGTGTTCACCTGGCTATTGGTTCCACTGGTTGGAGTAGTGTTCGCTACATTGAGGGCCACTACCACTGAGAAGGTTGCAGTACCGACTAAAGGCGTTCCAGACGTTGAATCGGTTGCTCTCACCGTGACGTTGTAGGTTCCAGCAGGAGTCAGAGCGGAAATTGCGAGCACTCCTGTTGAGGCCCCGATCGTCATACCATCTGGCAATGTTGATGGTGCGGTAATCGTGTAGGTGTAAGGGAAGACGCCGCCCGTTGCAGTAGCTGTTGTCAGACTTGCATTGGCTGTTCCGAACACTGCCGCTGAAACCGTGGACATTGTTGTTACCAGGCCACCAGCAATTGTGATTGTGAACTTGACGGAATCCTTGACGGGCACATTGGCCGAATCTGTTGCCGTTACTGCCAAGGTATATGTTCCGCCCGTGTTGGCTGCCGGGGTTCCTGAAATGGCGCCGGTTGTCGCATTTAGCGACAGACCCGATGGTAACAATCCAGAAGTTACAGCGTAGCGATACGGGGAGGTCCCTTGCGTAGCCACAACCAGGTTGTTGGTGGATAACCATGCAGTGCCAACGGTACCAGTCAAAGTCGTTGGCGCTACTACTTTCAGCTTTGGCGCTACCCAAACCACAACCCCTGCCTGGCTTGCCCGGCTGTTGGAAGTAACAACCACCGGAAGTTGAACTGGTGCGGTAATTGTAGAAAGTGTTGCACCGTTTGAATCGGTAAATGGTCCGGCTGTGCTTCCCGGAAGTTTCACGTTCAACTGATAGAGGCCAGCAATGGAACCATCCACCCATCCAGCGTAAGATACAGTTCCAGCCACGCCGCCAACAGTAACGGCGGGAAGAATCGAAGAGGTAGAGAGAATGCAGGGACTCAGCCGCCCTGTATTCAGTAATGATCCCTGAATAATCAAACCGTCGGCGGTTGTCAGCGATCCTCCGGTTTGAGAATTGAGTGATGAGACATAGCTGGCCGGCGTAATGCAATCCGCGGACCATGCGCTACTCCCTGTACTTGTATTGAGAGCCGTTGAGTCCGGCGCGCCCATTCCGGTGACATAGATCAGAACCGTATCGGAATCGGATGCTGTCGATCGTAGTCCCGATTCGTTGCCGCTTCCAATCAACGAATAGTCAATCCCGGATAGAACGGCTCCTTGACCCTGCCCATCGGATCCTACTGTGAAGATTCCTGGATTCGTTGCCACAATGCTTACCGGGAAGGGTGGACTGACCAAGAAATTGACACCCGTTCCATACCCGAAGGAAACAACCATATCGACAGTGGTGCCAATTCTGGCAGTCAATGCGGAAGGAATCAGCAGGTTGATCTGGTTATTGGTGGCGAACAGCAAATTCGCATTCGCAATGAAGGTTGGCGTCACGCCTTGCGTTTGAAATTTGACTGATAGTACCCTTTGCGTGGCACTTACTGCGTCCTGACTTAGGGTTGTAGGATACATAAGAGCGCTATCGGGCGTTGCGTACATCACTTGATTGCTGGCGCAACCTGCACCGGCCAAAGTGCAAAAATTGGTGCCGAACACGCTGATCAGATCGTAAGGCGCAACGCTAGGAGTTGTCCCCGGGTTCACCTGTATGAATGATGCTGAACTGGTCACAACTTGAACAATAGGACCATTTCCGATGGTTAAGACCGTTGTTCCTGTTGGCACAGTGCAAGCCCCGTTCACTGGATTGCAAACACCAAGATTTACATTGCCGCCAGCTCCAGTTGGTGAGAATGGCAGATAAATGTCAGGCGTTGAAGGAACAGTAAACGTCAAAATAATATTCGATTCATTCACCACCGTCCACGAAATATTGTTGTTGGCGATCAAGACACCGGAAACGATAACACCAACTTTTGTACGCCTTGTTAGGTCAGTTGTTGGAATGAAACCAGTTCCAGTAAGTACCGCGGTAAAGCTTCGGCCCGAAGCAGCCGTCGGCAGACTGCCTGGAGATATACCAGTCAATAGGGCACCAGGAGATTGCACTGTGATACTGAACGTAACAACGGTTGTTGAAACCGGACTGCCCCACGACAACGTAACAGTACCGGTGAGCACATCGCCAGGTTGCGACGCAGCAAGCACGGTTGGGTCGAAAGTTACTCCAATCTGCGTGCCAAAGCTATAGGCCAGGCCGCTTTTTTGGCTAGCGCTGACTACAGGTCCCAGCGTGCCACCTGTGGTGACAACATAGGCTATCGTGGAATCACTTGAAATCGCTGTGATTACAGGAGTCGGGGCCGGTTGTCCCACCGTCCATGAAATATTACGAGTGGTTCCTTCGGCGACGCTCAATTTCGGCGAGGGCGTCGTAATCAACAAGCTGAAAGGAATGGAAAGGTCTCCCGAACCGGAAACCTTTAAGCCGATACTTGCGCTATACGTGCCCGGAGCCAATGAATCCGCCACAATTGTTGAACTGAAACGAATGCTTTTAGGGACTCGGCCGGAGGTAGCGTCTACCGTCAACCAGATGGGAAGCGTAGTTGTATCCACCGTATAGAATGGAGCAGGTACGCTGAGTGATGTAACACTTACATCGACATAACCAGCTGTTCCGGCGCCCTTAGTGTAAGTCAACTTTGGTGCAGTGGGACTAACAACCAATGGACTTGGTGGGACAACCTGAAGTGTAATCACAACGTTCCGGTCAGGTGCTGGAGCATTCAGAAGATGCACTGTCGTAGTGGTAGAAGATCCTGACGTGAATCCGCCACACCCCGACGCCGCTTGAACAGTGAAGTTCAAAGCCGTTGCCCCCGCAGTGCCCCCAGTGGTTGGCGTTACCGTCAACCAGGCTGCCGCCGGATTGGTGACGGTGTCAACTGTGAAAGGCGTTCCGCCAACAGCCGCCGAAGAAACTGAAATTGTCTTGGCAGCTCCTGGAGTGTAAACACTGCCATTCTTCACGCAAGTGATAGCCAATGTGGAAGGCGAAGCCACTAATCCGCTCGCCGCAGTAATAACCGTTGGATTAATAGTCACCGTTGCGTCCGCCACACCTCCAGCATTTACTCGAAACGTTGTGGCAGTTGTGGTAGCACTCGCCCCCACACATCCGGGCCTGTAGTTCACTGTATAAGTGATGCCCGCAGCTTGGTTTGAAATGCTCAAAGTCTGAACCGTCGGTGTTGTCACTGCAATCACGCCTGCAGGAAGCGTACCAAGCGTTACGGCTATGGTGTTGACACCGGTTAAGGCTGGAAGAGGTTTTACAACAATGAAAACGGCTGCACCCGGACCGCTGGCAGTATTGCACGAAAGTGCCGCGGTAGAAGGGGTTGTAACTAGACTGAGGCCGTAACTTGTGTTCGGGAAAGACGCAAACAGAAACAAACCCAAGCAGGCACGAAACTTAATTGCGCCCGAACCTGACATCAATGAATGGCGAGTGCTAGAGAACTTCATAATAAATATCCTTGTCGAAATATCAAAATTGAAAACGGTAACTAGCCGTTCATTGAGCCTCGCTATCTGGCTCACTAGGGGGTTTATCGACAAGGGAAATGCAAGTTCTAATTGAAATTGTTGTTTTTTTGAGATGTATGGCCGATTCTTGAGACAAAACACCTATTCCGAGAAAATTGTGGTGGAGGATGTCTAAGGGCTTTGCAAGGGATATGCCGACTGCAAATCACTAACCATTTTTCGTTGGGCTTTCTGCGGCAAGTCGACAAAATCGGATTTGGTACACTGCCCGACCCGGGGACGGACGTTTTCAGATTTGTGCAGCAGCCTTCGTTTGGTTCTCAACCGTCCTGATCGCCGGAACACTATCAGCAAAATTGCCATTCTGAGCTTTCACTTTATTGCCACACGATTCGCGGTAGGTAGCCGTTATACAATGGTGGGCAATCATGAATCGCCGACAATTTTTCAGCATCGCTCCTGCCATCATTCCGGGTTCCGCGCTCGGCCTGAATGGTGCCGTCGCGCCGAGTAACCGTATCGCGATAGCAATCATCGGCACCGGTAACCAAGGGTTCAATGATTTGAAAAGTTTCCTGCGCGATGAACGCGTCCAGATCACTTCCGTGTGCGATGTGAACCGTGAATCGCCGGGTTACTGGGACGGTGGCATTGCTGGTCGTGAGCCTGCCCGCAACTGGATTGAATGGCACTACGCACGTCAAAAGCATGCGGGGACTTACAAAGGTTGTACAGCTTACGATGACTTTCGGCAGGTTCTGGCACGCAAGGATATTGATGCTGTCCACATTGCGCTTCCCGACCACTGGCATGGTGTTGCCGTTGTGGAAGCAGCCAAAGCAGGCAAGGATATTTATGGGCAGAAGCCGCTGGCTTTAACAATTGGCGAAGGACGCGCCATGTCCAATGCCGTCAAAAAGTACAACCGAATCTTCCAATGCGGCAGCCAGCAACGCTCCGATGTGAGATTTCGCAAGGCCTGTGAAATTGTCCGCAATGGCCGCATCGGTAAATTGAAATCGGTGCTCTGCGGGCTTCCAGGCGGTACTCCCGACTTTGGCAAGACTGGCGATCGGCAAGATCCCGAGCCGATCCCCGAAGGCTTCAACTATGACATGTGGCTTGGCCCTGCGCCAGATGCTCCTTACGCACCCGGCCGTTGCCATGTTAACTTCCGTTGGATTCTGGATTACTCTGGCGGGCAGATCACAGATTGGGGCGGGCATCATCCTGATATCGCGCAATGGGGTATGGGCACGGAACTTACTGGTCCTGTGGCAATCAAGAATGGCCAGGCGCAATGGGCGAAGGAAAAACTCTGGAACACCGCGACTGACTTCACTTATGATGCTGTTTATGAAAGTGGCGTAACACTTACAGTTTCCAGTCGCGTCCGCGGCGGAGTTACTTTTCAGGGTACTGACGGATGGGTGTGGGTGAACCGCGGTGCGATTGAAGCCAGTCCACAAACTCTGCTTGACTACACACCTGCCCCGAACGAAATTAACCTTTACAAAAGCACTGACCACTTCCGTAATTTCATCGATTGCGTATTAAGCCGCAAGGAACCAATCGCCCCCATTGAACAGGCGCACCGCTCCATCAGCATTGCTCATCTTGGAAATATCAGTCTGCGCCTGGGCCGGGACATTCGTTGGGATCCGGTAGCTGAAAAGGTTATCGGCGACGATACGGCAAATGGAATGTTGTCGCGGCCACTGCGCAAACCATGGAAGATCGAAGGAATGTGACGCGGGCAAACCACTCCCTCAGAGTTCCTTCAGAATCCGGCAGTAACCTATACTTTCGGGAGTTTGGACTTTGTGGATCCTGGTAGTTGAAGATGACGCCGCAATGGGTAAGCTGCTTTGCCAAGGGCTTGAAGAAGCCAGCCACTCGGTGGCGCTCGCGACGGATGGCGTTCAGGGACTCCATGCTGCACAAACTTCTCAATTCGATTCGATAATTGTCGATGTGATGATGCCTCGGATGAGCGGTATCGACCTCACCCGTCGCCTTCGAGCAACAGGGTTTGAGGCGCCAATTCTGATGCTGACAGCGCGTGACTCTGCGGCGGACGTGATCCTTGGCCTGGATGCTGGCGCGGACGATTATTTGACCAAGCCCTTCTCCTTCAAAGTGCTTCTAGCGAGGCTTCGGGCCATCTCCAGGCGGTCGGCAAGGGCTCCAATTACCGAGTTGGAAATTGATGATCTGACGCTCGACCCTGCATCGCGACGGGTCATTCGAGGAGCACAGCCAATAAGCTTGACAGCTACGGAATTCCGGCTATTGGAGTGCCTGATGCGTCGGGCCGGCCGGGCTTGTTCGCGCTCAGCGCTTATCGAGGCGGTTTGGGGATTTGAAGAGGACGTGGAGCCGAATACTGTGGACGTTTTCATCAAAATCCTGCGCGACAAAATAGACAAAGGTCGAGATAGGAAGCTGATTCAAACGGTTAGGGGCTACGGCTATATCCTGAGGGAGGCCGAATGATGAACCGCTCCGTCGGCGCACGCTTGACTGCCTGGTTTTCCGTCATTCTGGCAACCGCCCTCATAGTCACTGGAATCGGAGTCAGGTTCGGAATGAGGCAAAGCATTCACGACACTGTAGATCGTGATCTTCACGCTCGTCTGGCGGGAATGCGCCAATTCTTAGACAAAGAGAGCAACGACCCCGACAGCGGACCACTGAAAGACGAACTGGCCGAGCAGGCATCCTTGACACCGGCCGGGGCCTATTTCCGGATTGCGGGGAACGACGGGATGTGGGTCTACCAAAGCAAGGGGACGGAAGAGTGGCCATTGCCGGAGCCCCGGTTGCCGGAACAAGGGCAGATTCAGACTATTAACGCCAGGGGCAGCCCTGTGCGAGTTCTAACTACTTCAATCCCCGTCGGCACAATTCAAATCGGCGCGCCGCTAAGGTCTTTCTACGAAATGTTGGATGCTTTTTTGTGGACGGCTATGCTGGTCAGTCCAGTGCTGTTGCTATGGGCGAGCGCTGGCGGATATTGGATGAGCCGGCGGGCGTTACAGCCAGTGGATGAAATCACACGGACAGCCCAAACGATCAGCGAAAAAGACTTGTCGCGTCGGCTTCCAGAACGCGGGGTTGGGGACGAATTAGACAGGTTGTCGGAAACGCTGAACGCCATGTTCAGTCGCCTGGAAAGTTCCTTCAATCGGATTACGCGCTTCACTGCGGATGCCTCTCACGAGTTGCGCACGCCTGTGGCGGTAATTCGCGCCACTGCGGAATTGGCGCGGAACAAGCCGCGAACTGAACAAGAGTACAAACAGGCTTTAGACACAATCCTGGCCGAGAGCGAGAACACTTCAGCCTTGATCGACGATCTGCTCCTACTGGCCCGCGCTGACGCCGGAGCGCAGGAATTGGTGAGCGAATCGTTCGACCTGGGGGAGTCAATCCGAAGTGTCTGTACCGAGGCGCATGTTCTGGCGGAGGCGAGAAATATTGAACTGATTGTGGAAACAGTAGCTACCGAAGTATGCGTAAAGGCAGACGCACGGGCTATCCATAGGTTGCTATTGATATTGCTGGACAACGCAATCAAGTACACGCCTCACGGCGGAAGCGTTCGAATATCGGCGAGTGCTGACACTGATTGGGCACGAGTGACGGTGCAGGACACAGGAACCGGCATTGCAGAAGAAGATCTTCCGCACATTTTCGAGCGCTTCTATCGCGCATCAAAAGACCGTTCGCGAAGCAGTGGAGGATCCGGCCTGGGACTGGCCATCGCCCAATGGATTGCCGCTAAGCATGGAGGCGCTATCACCGCTGAAAGCGTTCCGGGATCTGGGTCAATATTTATTTTGCGCGTACCGGTATCTTCAGAGTTTATTCAGAATCAGCGATGACAATAGGTTTGAGCCATTAGGTTCCATAGGAGATTGGAATGACAAGAATTAGTTTTCTATTTGCGTCCCTGACCGTAGTTGCAGGGCTGGCATTCGCTGCCAAGTCGATTGCAGTAAAAGATCTTCCTGCTGCCGTTCAGAAGACAGTACAGGAGCAGTCGAAGGGAGCGGAGATCAAGAACATCGCCAAGGAAAAGGAAAAGAGCGGATGGCAGTATGAAGTAGAGACCATGCTAAACGGAAAGCATCGGGATTTCCATGTGGCCGCAGATGGCAAGCTGATCGTAGTGGAAGAGGAAATCGCAATCAGCGACATTCCGGCTGTAGCGAAAGCAGCTATTGAGAAGAAGGTCGGCACTGGCAAACTGACGATGGTGGAAACGGTGACCAAAGACGGTACAACAATGTACGAAGGCATCTACACGAACAAAGGTGGCAAAAAGTTGGAAGTGCTGGTGAAGGCTGACGGCACGGAGGTAAAACTTTAATGCGCAAACCCATAATAAACATCGTGCTGGTACTAGCCAGTCTCACAACCCTGTTTGCAGATGACTTCCAGACGGTCTTCAATGTGGATAAGAAAACGCTTGGCGTAAAAGGATCTAATCCGTACTTCAACCTGACGCCGGGGTATACGCTTGAATACCAAATCGGCAACTTAACAGACACAATTACGGTGCTAAATGAGACAAAGATGATTGACGGAGTTGAGACACGAATTGTAGAACATCGTGAATTTAAGAATGGCAAATTATTCGAAGTAACTCGTGATTACTACGCTGTCGATGCAGTGACAAACGATGTTTACTATTTCGGCGAAGAAGTGGATGTAGTCAAAAAAGTAAAGGTTGTTGATCACAAAGGGACATGGCTTGCAGGGGAGAAGGGCGCCAAGTTTGGGTTGATGATGCCGGCGTATCCGAAAGCTGGTCAGAAGTTCTATCAGGAACAAGCACCGGGCGTGGCTATGGATCGAATTGAGATCGTGTCAATTGATGAGAAGATCACAACACCGGCAGGAACGTTTGCGAAAAGCATCCAAGTGCTTGAGAGCAGTCCGCTTGAAAAAAACCTTCATGATCGGAAGTGGTATGTTTCTGGAGTCGGTCAAGTGAAGGACGGCAAGATGGTTTTGGTTAAGTACGGCAACAAATAAACAACAGGGAATCTCGCGAGCACATACCTCGAAGGCCATGCCCTCGTGAAGTTCCCTACTTCATTCAATTAAAAATACAGTTTGACCGCCGCTGCGCAAACCATGGAAGATCGAAGGAATGTAAAACTAGCTCCTAGACCCCAACTAGAGCTTCAGTTCCCAACCAGGCCGGACCGCAGGTTTCACCAGCTTGCTTGCCTCCGCGCTATTGGTGAAGCGCATATTCTTGCTATCCCAATCCAGCTTGCCAGGAACACGGAACGCCAGCGCAGCCAATGCAAGCCATTCAGCATAGGGTCCTGAAATTGTGAAGTTGGAACACGCCGCATCGCCGCCTTTTGCCGCCCGAATAAAGTCTGCCATGTGGCCCGGCGACCGCGTCAACAACTGTGGTGGCAGCACATACTCTGCCCAACGTGCGGCAGGAAGAAGCCACACTCCTTCGCCTCGCTCGACGGTTGCCATGATACCTTTTGTGCCAATGAACACGGCACCGTTACCAGTAAGAAGCCCCGTTTGTGGTGCCGTACGTTCTTCGCCAAATACCCTCACGCCAGCACCGCCCGCCCCACGTCGCTGACTACGCGGAGTTGCTGCAGCAGCGGGCCTGGGCGCATCGGGTTCACGCCCACTACCCATCGGTCTCCCCTTCTTCGTCAGATTGTTCGGCGGCGGCAAAATAACTTCGTTTTCCATCCCCGGCACATGGTACACATCGGAGTCAGTAGAGCGCGCCGAATCGTGATAGAACACCTTTACCGCAGGCATGCCACCGCGCGCTGGGAAATCCAAACGAATGGTTGCGCGATTCGGAAATGTAAGTTTACTGGGGCCGTCCTGCGATATGCACTCCACACTGGCGGGCGCACCGAGTTGCAATGCATGATGAACCGGACCGGCGGCGTGCGTCGCCCAATTCCCAATCTGGCCAGTGCCGAAATCGTAAAAGCCGCGCCAGTTGTAAGGCACGTAGTAAGAGCTGTACGGACGCATCGGTGCATTGCCCAACCATGCTTGCCAATTGAGCGTTTCAGGTGCTGATTCTTCCGGCGGCAGCGATTGTAAAGCGGTTGGATGAGTGCCTGGCGTCGTGGAAACATGAACCTCAGTCACATCGCCGATCGCACCAGACCACAACATCTCCGCCGCAACACGATGCGATTCGTGCGAGTAACCCTGGTTCCCCATCTGTGTTGCGACCTTGTACTTCACTGCGGCATCCGCCAATAGACGAGCTTCCCACGCTGTACGCGTTAACGGCTTTTCCAGGTAGACATGAATGCCGCGTTGCATGCAGGCCAAGGCCACAGTGGCGTGCATGAAGTCAGGAATGGCAATGGTTACGGCATCAATGTTCTTGCCTTCCTTATCTAGCAACGTTCGAAAGTCGCGATAGAGTGGAGCCTTTTCAAACTTCTTGATACCCTCATCGCCGCGCTTAGCATCCACGTCGCACAAAGCAACAATGTTTTCCGTCGCTGCCGCTTCGCCCAGAATCGCGGCGCCTCGCCCCCCGCATCCAATGGCGGCCATGTTCAGCTTGTTGTAGAAGGGCTTATAACCCAATGCCCGCAGTGAAGGGACACTGCCAAATCCAGCCGTAGGTACTGCCCCAGCCAACAACGGTCCATAGAAAAAATAACGTCTAGATATGCTCATCATAATTTTTGTCCTTTTACCACTTCCAGAACGCTTGCAGCTTCTGTTCCATTTCGCGGCGCACAGTAGCGTTCTCGGCCTTCTCTGCCACATTTTCGCGCTCTAACCATCCATCACTCATTCGGTAAAGCTCCGGTGGTCGCGATTCGCTCATCAGGAACTTCCATTCGCGGGAACGGACCATGGCGTAGCGGTTCTTCGAATCACTGCTGCTTTCTTCTGCCAGCGAATGAAGTGGAGTTTCCGGATCGTTCTTCATCTTGTTTTGCTCCACCAACTCACGAGACAACTCGCCATACGAAGCGGAGGTGAAAATATTGCGCGCCGCAGGATCTTGCGTACCATTCAAGGCCTGCTTCAGCGATCTCCCAGGTAACTCCGGTCGCATCTTTCCGCCTGTTAATTCAATCAGCGTTGGGAAGTAATCAATGCCCTGTGTCAGCACCTTCGAACGCTGCCCACCCTTCAATCCCGGAACATGCCAAATCATCGGGACATGCAGCAGGCAATCGTAAAGAAACATGCCCTTACGCACCAGGCGGTGCTGCCCCATAAAATCACCATGATCCGCCGTGAACACAATGATGGTATTTTCCATCAACCCTTTGCTTGATAGCGCCGTCATAATTCGGCCAACCTGATAATCCACCATGCCTTCAATCGCCGCATAGTAGTAACGCATCGTTTCAGTAAGCGCAGCGTCTTTTATTTTGTCGGCCTTCATCGCTCGATAAAAATCCACCAACCGTCCGCTTAATTTTGCAGGGTCTATGAATGGCGGAATCTTCATCTGATCGGAACGATACTTCGATGTGTATTCTGGCGGTGCCATATAAGGCGGATGCGGATCGAAATAGCTCACAGTTAGAAAAAATGGACTTCCGTCTTTCGCGCCATCAATGAACTTAAGCGCATCGGTTGTGTTAAGCCAGGCGTGCGTTTCCTCCGCCGGCCAATATGTATCTCCGTGCCATTCGGGCGGAACAAACTCGTTGTACTTACGAAATGGTTCACGGTCCCGAAGCTTCGTGTAGTCAACTGACTTAAATACCTCCGGCGTGTAGGCGTGATTCTTTCCGATGTATCCAGTCCGATAGCCACGCTGCTTGAAGTAGTCAATCATCGTTCCTGGAAGTGACAGCATCTCGCCATGCCGATTGGTGAGCGATCCATGCTCATGTGGATAGCGGCCGCTGAAGATTGATTTGCGAGCAGGCGTGCACACCGGACAGTTGCTGAAATAGTTGTCAAAGGAAATCCCGCGCGACGCAAGCTTATCCAGATTTGGAGTTCGTGCAACGGGGCTCCCCATAAAGCTCATCGCATCGCCCCGCATCTGGTCGCACAGGATGAAGACAACGTTCGGCGGCTTGCCAGGTGCTTGACTGCGCAGCACCTGTGGAGCAGCTGCGGCACCAACCAGACCGCCTAGCGCCTGCCGTCTTGTAAGTCCCCTCAAATGGTTGTTTTGCATTAATTGGTTCATGGTGGTTGTCGGATTAGAACGTCGCACGCAAGGCAAATTGCATAATTCTTGGACTGCGGGCTGCAGTGAATGCTCCGAATCTTGCATTCACTTGCCGCCCCTGGGAGTCGAAGCGGGCTGTGTTGTCCAGATCGCTAAATTGAGTGTGGTTAAAAGCATTATAAAGCTCCCAGCGGAACTGCACTTTTAGTCGCTCAGTAATTGAAATACTCTTGCGCAAGGATGCGTCCCAATTGTTGATTCCAGGTCCACGAATCACGGTACGGGCCGCATTGCCGAAGGTCCCGCGTGCTGGAAGTTTAAACACTTCGGTGCGAAAATTACGATCAAAAGTTCGCTCTCCCTTAGGCAAGATAGGATTGCCTGTAACAACGATTCGTGCGTTATCGGTAGGCGAACCGGTAATGTCACTTGCGGTGACTTGAGTGAAATTCACGGGCATTGGCATACCGCTGACAAAACTGGCAATGCCCGAAAGCTGCCAATGGTTCATAGCGGCACGTAATAACTTGGCGCCCGATTTGAGTTCAGGAATATCCCACAACCAATTTATCTTTGCTACATGAGTCCGATCCAGAGCGGAAAGCCCATAGGCATAGGTGCGAGCCGTTATCAGGTTGCTCATCAACTCCGTTTCGCTGCTGTTGAAATCCATCGCCTTGGACCAGGTCCAGGAACCACCGAATTGCATGGAGCGTGCAAATCGCCGGTTGGCACTCACCTGAAGGGAATGATAATTTGATGAGCCCGCATACTCGCGATAGAGGATATCGTTATAACCCGGATAGGGCCGAAGGAACGCCGGTGAAAGAGGAGTGCCGGGACTTGAAGCATCTAAACTCGAAGGAAGGAAGTTGGTTCCAAAGGGAATAGAATTCAAGTTTCGCGTCCACAATAGATGACGGCCCAGCGACCCTGAATATGCAATGTCAACCACCGTAGCCCCAGGTAGTTTGTGCTGCACGGAGAGGCTGAAGTTCATTACCGTGGATACCTTGCCGGTGTTATCCAGACCATTAACATTTTGCGGATTCAACAAACTCGCTGAAGACTGCAACCCGGCGAGTGTACCAAACGTAACCACAGGCGTATTCACTAGCGGGCTTTGCGTGCTGTAAGGAAGAATGACGGCCTGAAAGCCCTGACGATTGAAAAACATTCCAAAACCACCACGAATTGCGGTTTGTCCCTTGCCGGTTAAATCGTAGGCGAATCCTACCCGAGGCGCTGGCAGCACGCCGGAATCCTTCGCCAGACCTCGTGGGGCAGTAGGGTCCGCAGCGGTTAAAACCAGTCCATTGGCGGTGTCTCCTCTTCCGGGCGCAATGGCTCCGATCACCGCCGCTGGATATACTTGCCCGTTCACTGGGCTCACCCCAACTCGTATGTTGTTCACCCTGGCAGGCGCAATTAGCTGGACACTACGCGTCCGGTCAAAGCGGGCTGGCACAAATCCAGACATGCGATTTTCTGCTTCGTATCCAGGAGGCATCCAGTACAGGCGAAGTCCAAAATCAAGTACCAGGCGCGAAGTAACTTTCCAATTGTCTTGCGCGAACCATTCCAGGTTGAATTGCCGCGCCTGAATAAATGGACGAGCGCTTGCCTCGCTATAGGTGTTAAAAACGCCTAACGCTGCATTTGAATACGCATAGCCCGTATCCAGCGGGTTGTTCACGTTGCGGCCGAAATCGTACGCGCCATTGAAGGACACAGCTCCCGTGAATGTCCGCAATAAATAGTCGTAATAAACCCCAGCCTTCAACGTATGCTTTCCAACTGTCTTTGTAAAATTGTCGTACAAAGTGAACGTATCGTTCTTCGCTTGATGGGGAAACCTCGGTTCAATGGTGATGTTTGCCGCACCAGTAACGCCTCCGAAAGTTGCGTTTGGAATAATATTCAGCGGATTGCTGGCTGGCGTAAATTGACCCGCCCTGAAGCCCACCGTATCTCTCTGATTGGCTTTGATCTGCGCGTCTTCGTAAACGTCCAATTCAGGCCTGCGGCTGAAGCCCCCATTCAATTCGTTAATGGTTGTGGCGTTGATTATCCTTTGGTAGCGGACTACAATCACCTTCCCGTTACGGCGCCCAAGGCGAGTCATCACCGGAACATTACCGGAATAGACTCCGCTTGCATCTTCACTGGACCAACTAAGGTTGCTGAATATCAGGTTCCGAGAATTCACGTTCCAATCCAGCTTTAGCGTCTGGCTTCGGATGGGAGTTTCGCTAGGTTGCTGAAAAATGTAATTGTAGCGCCCACCTGAAATACTGCGATCCAGAAAATTGGGCAAAGGAAAAACTTTGAGTAGCGACGCACCGGAAGCATTAAGGCGGCTTGCTGGAATAATATTGCCTGGGAACTGCCTGCTAGTATCGGGATCTCTTACTGCGATCAATGCGGTATTTAAATCGAAGGACTGCGCAAAATTTCCTGCGCGTTCTAAATCGGTGGGCACGGTACGCTGCGTAATGGGTCCGGCTGTGCGTAATGGCCAAATTTCTTGCGACCAGAAGAAAAACAGTTTTTCCTTATTCGGATTGAACTTTCCAGGAAAATACACAGGACCACCAATGTTGTAGTTCCAGGTATTGAATCGGTAACGCGCCTTTGGCAATCCCTGTTGGTTGTTGAAGAAGCCGCTTGCATTGAATTGCTCGTGACGTTTGAAGTACGAGCCAAGGCCGTGAAAATCTCGTCCTCCAGACTTTGTGATCAGCTGAATATTGGCACCAGACAGCCGCCCGTACTCCGCCTGATAGTTGCCCAGAAGTACTTTTACCTCTGCAATTGCATCCTGGCTTACGGCCACAGTAATATTGTCCTCGTTAGCCATCGCATTCAACGGCATGCCATCCAGCACCACGGAATTTGTGTCCTTGCGTCCACCTTGGACAATAATGTCAGTGCTGCGGGATAGTGACTCCGCATCGCTGCGGTCCACCACTCCGGGTAGTAGACTCAGCATCGAAGAAATGTTTCGTCCTTTGATCGCCAGGCTGTCCACTTGCTGACTGGTCACCGAACCCGAACGTTCAGAGCTGGCAGTCTGCACCGCTGAACCTTGCGCAGTGACTGTGACTTTCTCAACAAGATCGCCAACCTGCATCATAATGTCACCCAGCGAAAGCGTTTCTGCCGCCGACAGATTCACAGCTTTGACTTCAGTTGACTTGAAGCCCGCACGAGAAATGGTTACGTCAAATTTACCCGGCTGCAGTCCACTAACCACAAAGCCGCCACTATCATTTGTGAAGGCCGTGCGCTCTGCCCCTGTCCCCACTTGGCGAATCACAATGGTTGAGCCTGGCAAGACTAAGCCTGAGGAATCGCGAACCAGGCCTGTCACTGTGCCACTGATGCTTTGTCCATAGCTGGCAGCCGCCGTAAGAATCAAACATATTAGTGTTCTGTACATTTCCGTACCTCCAATTCCTTCATTCCCATTAGCCTTCGCTCCTTGCCACAACTCAGTTTCCCGTCAATCAAGGACTGCGCCAAAAGCGCTCACCCACCGCATGCTGATCCTAGCCAAGCGCGATGGTTTCCTTGCCTTTTACTATTGCCAAAATGCGTGCAGCTTCTGTTCCAATGTGGATCAGGCAGACGGTTTAGCACCTTGCCATCCCTTTCGCCACTGCTCCATCAACTGCTTTACCAGTTGAGCATTAGCTGGCTGTTTTGCGATGTTCCGATTCTCCTGAGGATCCATCTGATGATCGTAAAGTTCAATCGCCTCTATCCTTGAATGATCTTTGCGGCCAACCCACACAGTGAATCTGTATCGATCCGTCCGCATGGAATAGCCCATCACTTTCTGGCCGCGCGGATACTGGCTGAAGGCAGCACTCTTCCACTTTAGATTAGGATCGTCCAGCAATGGCTTCATGCTCAAACCTTCCAAGTGCCCCGGCAGCGATAATCCAGCAATCTCCGCAAGCGTCGGATAAATGTCCACAAACTCAACCAACGCATTGCTACTTTTGCCCGCCGCCTTCATTCCAGGCATCGAAACCAGCAGCGGAGCATTCGCATCGTTTTCCATATTGGAATGCTTCGCCCACTCCCCATGCTCTCCAAGTTTCCAACCATGATCGCCCCACAGAACGATCACAGTATTCTTATTCAGACCCGTGCGTTCCAGCTCATCCAGCACCTTTCCAATTTGCGCGTCTGCGTAGCTGGCAGCGGCATAGTAACCGTGTTTCAGCTTCCTTGCAATGTCATCAGGGAAGCGGCCTTCATCGGGCATGCCACGATAATTGCGCAACTCGCCGCTGTTGGTGAGTGTATATTCGGGTGAATCTTCCGGGTGATAAGGATTAGGAGCTAGCTTGATTTTGGAAGGATCATAAAGGTCCCAATATTTCTTCGGTGCAACGAATGGAAGGTGCGGCTTGGCAAACCCAACCGCCAGAAAAAACGGCTCCTGCTTCTTGCTCAAATCACGAAGCGTCCTCACTGCCAGATCAGCAACCATGCCGTCTTTATAGAAGTTGTCCTTTACGTTCCCAGCTTCATAAGCCAATCCCTTCGTTTTCTTCCCATTGGCGCGCGGCTTATCCTCGTCTACGGTCAGTTCACTCTTTGCCGTCGCATAGTTCGGAGCATTTGGAGTTTGCCACGCCACTGACCACGACCGCGGATCGTCAAACCCAGGATGGAAAATCTTCCCCATACCCTGCACGAAGTATCCATTCTGCTTGAAGTGTTCAGTAAGTGTAACCACATTAGGCAGGGCGTCCCGAAAGTGAGTTACTAAGTCCCATACCTTGGTTGTATCGGGCCGTGTACCAGTCATCAAGCTGGTCCGCGAGGGTGAGCAAACTGCCTGCTGGCAATAGGCACGGCGAAACACCATGCCTTGCTTGGCAATCCGATCTATATTTGGACTCTTGATGGTATCGAAACCGTAACAACCCAACTCCGGACGCAGATCGTCTAAGGCAATAAATAATACATTTGGTTTTTGAGTGGCAGCTGAACCGGACTGTCCACCCATATGTAGTCCGCCAAATGCAGTCAAACCTTGCAGAAGACCGCGTCTTGTCAATCGCGAAGGCTTTTGATTTGAATGAGCGCTCATGTGTTTTCCCTATTAGTCAAATATTTCGTGCGCCACTTGGCGCCCACTCACCGCAATGTTAATTCCTAGCCAAGCGCCGTCGCGATTTCCGCCATCATCTGCTTTTCCGCCGCGCTTACCCGTTCGCCACCGAATCCAAGAAATGCGCCTTCTTTCGCCGCATTCGCCACACCATCTGCCAACGAGTTCACCCACGCCCGATAGTCAGCTAAGTCGTCAGGCGCTTTCCGCTGCAGCATTGCGACAGCCTCGCGCAGTTCACTTAAGGCATGTCCCCGAACCCAAGCCTTCGGATCCTGATCCCCTATGTTGCCAATTTCTTCACGAATCCGGGATTGGGCCGCTTGCATTTCGTCCTTGCTGGCAATGGACCGTATCAATTCATTGGCGTTACCAGTAGCATCGAAAACGCCCTTAGCCGCAACCACCGCTTCCTTCAGAGATCCGAACAATCCACTAGCGCCTGCCATCATTACAGCCATACTCGCCAAATGCGGGGCATTCGCCACAAACTTCCATTCCACTTCTGCAAAATCAGCTTTTGTTGCCATTTTTTATTACTCTCCTGAATGGAATTATAGCGTTGGCACAACAGGGACAACAAAGTCGTCATGAGTCTCTTTAATCCAACTACTCAACAACTTCCTGTGTTGATTCAGAATCTTCTGCCATGCCTTTTCCGAAACTAAATTCCGCGTCTCTCCAGGGTCGGCCGTCAGGTCGAACAGCTGCTCTGGCCGTGCACCGCTATTGAACGCAACGTACTTATGACGAGCAGTGCGCAACATCCGCCCCTCCCTGGTCTCATCTGCATACCGCAATTCAGAAACTGCAAAGTTCCGTTGCAAGGGACGTCCTCCCAATGCTGGACGAAGGCTGGAACCGCGCATGTCTTTAGGTGGCTTTACGCCGGCATAGTCGCACAGCGTAGGCAGAATATCAGTGAGTGACGCCAGGCTTTGGCTATCCACTGCTTTCCGGATCCCTGGCCCGCTGATGATCATTGGCACTCGCACGGTCTCTTCATAGAAGGCCGCTTTTTGCGCCCAACGATGACCACACATTCCCTCACCGTGATCGGATGCAAACACGATGATCGTATTTTGGTCCAGCTTCTTTTCTCTCAACGCACTCAGCACTAATCCAATTTGGCGGTCCACTTCCTCCACCATCCGGTAATAGTCGTGAAGATACTTACGAACATCCGCACTCCGCCACTTTGCCGCAATTCCCACAGCTTGCGACATCAAATCGTAACCCTCTGATCGATGATATTGAATGCACTCCGGTTCAGCAGGATCCACTTCAAGATTTGTCGGCACCGGTGGGTAACTGTTCACTTCCGGGTATTCGTGATTGCCCTCATGCTGACGAATCCAGTCGCAAATATCGTGAGGGTTCATAAACGAAGCCACCATCAGGAAAGGCTCCGCAGGAGCGGCGCGCAGCCACTTCGCACATGCGGATGAAAGTGGAGCGTCCATATGTTTACCTAACGCGGAACCTCCAATCAACTTGTCGAATGCCGTCATTCCATCAAACGATTTCGGCAAATGCCACTTGCCACCGTAAACCGTCTTGTACCCTGCGTTGCGAAAAATTTCGCCCATGGTCGGCATGCCATCCACAATTGCTTTTGCATTATTGCGAACTCCCGTTTCGTGCGGCATGCGCCCAGTAAAAATGCTGCTGCGGGATGGTGAGCAAACCGGATAAGGGCAAATCGTTTGAGTAAAACGCACACCATTTGCTGCAAGCGAATCCATTGCCGGAGTTTTTAACCAACCATTCCCCGCGCAGGAAAGTGCATCATGCGTTTGCTGGTCGGTGAGAATCAGCAACAAATTCGGACGCGCCGCAGCACCCATCAAAGCAATAGGTGCAGCAGCGGATCCAACAAATGTTCGGCGAGTCAGCAAAATAGCGCTCCTTAATCAAAAGTAAAGCGGCAAGGCGCAGTGGATCCAAAAGCTTGACTAGGCAATCCAAACGTTGGCGAATTGGTGAACTTGAATGCCTCTGCCCTGAATTGCAACATCAGTTTTTCCGTAACAGGGAATGCCTTGAACACAGATAGATTCATATTGCTCAGCCGTGGGCCACGACGTTGGGCAGTGTGCTTCCCACGTTTCCATACATAAATGGATCCTGATTCCTGCTGGACGCTACCATCACTTAAGGAAAGCAGCCCCAGTGCCCCACGGTCATTCAATGGCATGTCTCAGTAACACTGATCGATTCAATTACTCCGCCAACCTCCATCGCAAAGTCTAACCGCACCACCTGATCCACTTCCAACGTGACTCCATCGCGGTTAGTGGGCCGGAATCCATCCGCCGAAACTTGAAGCTGGTACATTCCCGGCGGCAACAACGGCACCGCGTTGGAAGCCGCCGCACGGCTCACTCCCGTTTCTGCATTAGTAACCGTCACCTTCACTCCCGCCATCGCAGCTTTGCTTGAATCAGTAACAAGACCGGTGATTTGAGCAGTCTGCCCAATAGCCGGAACATCTGCCATTAACATCAATAGGGCAGAAGCGATCCAACATTTCAATTTCATAGTTATGTTCCTATTGCAATGTAATCGGAAATGCCGCAGAAGCTACTCCGCAAGCATTCCTCACCGTAAGCATCCATTGGCCGGCCTGCAAGTTGTTCCCAAGCGCTGCGTTGGTTTGGTTCGCCGAAGAATTCCAAAACAGCAAACCAGTCGAAGCATCCAGCGTCACGAGATTCGCAACTCCCATTCGTGCGAAGCGTAACGAATTGCCACCCTCCGGCGAAAATCCAGTGCCCCACACAATAATTGTTCCGTTAGCTGAAAGCACAGTTCTGTAGGCTTCATTCGTTACCGCCGCAATGTCCGGACTCGCTGTTGATGCACATCCCTTAAACGAAACTTTGTCGCTAATATCAATTGTGCTTAAGTCGGTAGCCACAGCTAGGGGACCGTTATATCCCGCAGCGCGTGTCCTCACGCTTGCATCAAACGCGGCAGGAGCCATGTGCGAATATACAGCCAGCTTAGGCGCAGTGCGGTTGAAGATATCGGCAGCCTGTTCCGGTAAGGTGTGATAGGCGGCAGTGGCTGCGGTTGAACCCACTGCTGCGTTGAATACTTCGTGAATCAGCACATCCACGCCCTTTGAAAATTTCACAAGATTTTCCGATGGACGCGTATCCCCGGATATCGCTACGGAGCGCCCTGCATAGTCGATTCGATATCCGAATGCAGGCTTCACTGGCGCATGATCCACCAGAAAAGCTGTCACTGTCACACCATTACTCTGGTATACAATTCCTTCCGCAACTTCACGTGGATTAATCACAATGCCTTCTGCCGCCCACTTCTCAACCAGGTCCCGGCGAATGTGCGTGTTGGTTACAAACGCGCCACTCAATTGCGCAGCCAGCTCTTTTACGCCTGCAGGCTGATCCACATCCGTTCCTGGTCCCCAAATCGACAGAGCATTCGTACCTCGTCCGTTCCACGCGCTCATCCACAGCACCGGTAAGCCTTGTGTATGGTCGGAATGCAAGTGTGTCAGAAAAATCTTGTTTACATTATTGATGCCGAGTTGGGAAAGTCTTTCCGGCACTCCCCGCCCACAATCGAAAAGTAAAGTCTCTGTGCCTGCTTGCACCAAAGTCCCGGCTTCAGCCCGGTTAATGGACATGCTCGGACCAGCAGTCCCGAGGAATGTCACACGAAAATTCACTGATTGTGCAACTACTGGTGCTGCGATGGACATCAGTAGGAATGCGTTAAGTGGGTTCAAGCAATCCATAATACCGGTTGCCGAATGAAATAGTTTCGGATCACTTCATCCACATCTGAACTTGCCGGAAGCTTCTTCCACAGGTCCAAATAATCCTTCCGTTTGTAAGCCAAACCACCAAAAAGCAAAGCCTCTTGCCGCATCGGCCAATACTCGAAATACATCACATCAGGCTTCAGCTTCCAGCTCTTTTTATCGGCGATATACGGGAACATATATTCCACAGCTTTGCGCATGCAGCGCCCATCAGAAGTGATGAAGTTCCAAAGATTCTCACCGCTTTCGGAAACAATCTGGCATACCATCGCCAGCGCTTCCAGGTTGAACAATGCATATCCGTAAGGCTTGGTGCGGCGCATCTCAAGAGGAAGACTTCCATCAGGTTCAATCTGCCCTGGCACAATGATGGTCTTGAAGCGGCGCGTGCAATCGGCCGTCAATTCCTTATTGCCAGTCAGTTGGGCGAAGGCAGCAACTTGCATCAACCAGCAGGTCGCATGGTTATTTTTGGTATCCCGTTCTTCCATGCCGTTCTTACTGGTGGTCATCCATTCGGTATATTCTGCAAACCACTTCTTCACTGCGGCGAATTCCGATTTTGTAAGTGCCCCCGATTCGGCGATCACCGGAACTGTGCGCACCACTTCCACCAAATGAATCGTATCGATCACCCCGGTTCCACGTCCTGTGAACCGGCCTTTGATCGCTTGTGCAAATTGCAGGTTCGGATTCATCCTCGTCGCGTCAGTAATGAACCAGGTCCGCAAATGCGCAGCAGCATGCTCCGCATATTTTTTCCTTTTCGTAAGTTTCCAGGCCGCACCTAGGGCAGGAACTTCCACGCTCAACCTCATTAGAAACTTGCGATGTTCCACAAAGTTATCAGGGTTGGTCATGCCATCGCGCTGGACGTATGGACCGTTCACATCCTTAGGGTCAGGCCACCAGTAATCGCCTTCGGAAAAGAAATCATGCAGTCCGCCAGCACTCCGCGGACTCTTTGCCGCCGTTGGAGTCATCGGTGTTTTGGCCAGATATTTATCGGCTTCACTGACAAAACGCTTCCTGTCAAACGCCGCAACATCGAACTTGCCTTCAGCGGACAATAAGCCGGGCAACGTCACGGCAGCGCAGCTGCCAACAAAAATTCTTCTGTTCAAAATGAAATCCTATCTCAACTAAAAGTTCAGCTTCAAAGCAAATTGCCAGTTCCGAGGTTCGGACAATGTCGCTGTGCTAGCTCCGAATGCGGAATTGATTGGCGATGTATTCGGTAAGTCAAAGACTGGATGATTCATCGCGTTATACATCTCGGCTCGGAATTGTAGTGTGGCACGTTCCACAATCTTGTAATTCCGCAACAGTGAAAAATTCCAGCTTGACTGGCCATCTGCGCGGATACCTGCAAAGCGCGATGGAAAAGCAATCAAATTATTGGCCAACTGTTGCGCTGCAACTCTGTTGAACCCGGCATTAGTGTTAAACCAACGGTCCACGGAACGTTCGCCCTTAGGCAGCGGGATGTCCTTCAAATTGCCATTAAACAGGGCATTCCCAAAACCAAGCGGTGCACCTGCCTGGCGAATCGCTGTACTCTGCACTTGCCACTCTCCCAAGATCAAATTCACTGGACGAGCCATCTGTGACCCGAACCGCCGTCCCTTACCAAAAGGCAATTCCAACAGCCAACTCATCGTCAACACCTGCGGCCTGTCCATATCGGAAATAACTCGATATGGCTTGGGGTCTACGGCATTCAAGTACTCGGTCGCCTGCATAAATTTCGAGTAAGTGTAGCCAACTTGCACCGACGATCCATGAGAGAAGCGCTTGTCCACTTTCACTTGCAGCGAGTGATACCAGGAATAACCAATGGATCGTTGAACAGAAATTGCACCAAAATGCGGATAAGGTTGCAGCAAAGTGGCGCGTGATATTTGTGCCGGGTACACGGAGTTCAAACCCGCAAAAGGACTAGGCACTTGTGCTGTCAAAAAGTTGATTGTAGGCTGATCGCGCACCGGCAATGTGCTTAGGTATTTTGCCGGAGCATTGTTGATCTGCTGTGTCGTGGCCAAATGAGTGCTACGGTTGGCCACGTAGCTTGTATCAATCACAAACCCTCCTGGCAAGGCGCGCTGAATGCCAGCGGACCAGCGCTGAGAATAGGGCTGATTGTAGTTTGCATCCACAAACGAAATCGCTTGACCCAGATTCGTACTCAAGCCACCTTTCGCTCCCAGGCCTGGCAGCAAGCCATTTGGAAGGGGATTCGCAAGCGTCGCAACATAAGTTACACCGTTATCAAGCGACGCTTGAATTGGCGTTGATTGCGAGAAGCCCGATTGCGTTGGAATGAATGTATCCACTCCAATGCTGCCGTAGTAAATTCCGTAACCCGCGCGGAAGACGGTGGCCGGAGTGATTTGATATGCCAGACCTACGCGCGGCAGCCACACCCCGTTGCCCCGGTTGTAAGGACTTCGTCCATTATTATGATTCGCAAAAGTAAGTCCACCATTCACAGCGAAAGCTGCAACAGGCACTTCGGCAATTGGATTCTTTGCGTAATTGGCGATAGCCTGCGCCGCAATTGGGCTTGCAGTATTCGCCGCAAAGCCCGAAACAAGCCGGTCAAAGCGTTCCGTCACCGGGAATTCCAACTCATAGCGCAGACCCAAATTCAACGTCAACTTCGGCGTCACCTTGTAGTCATCGTGTAAGTAAAAACCCATGTACTTATTTTGGGCAGCATAATTTTGAATGGGACCACTGTTCATGCTCCCGGCGGGGATTCCCAAAAACAATGCTGCTAATTCCTGTCCCAACGGAGCAGCCGCAGCATTGTCCAACGGCCCTTTGGTAAACGTGTTTGCGAAACTGAGATCTGGTGAAATCGACGTTTGATTGCGCAAGGAGAACGTACGGAACAAACGGAGATCAGCACCGAAACGAAGAGTGTGTGACCCTCTTAGTTTCGTCATGTCGCTGGTCAAAGTGTGGGTTGCCGCTGTATTCCGGCCATCACCATCTGCCCAATTGGAAAGCGGAGTGAAGTTCGCAATTGTGACGCGAGGTACGGTCGACGTCGCCGGGTCCAATAACCTCGTCAGCGAGGGTGAAAACCCCAGAGTGGCTAAATTAGTCCCCTTGGTTGCACGCTCCTCAGGGAACTCCGCGTTGATCACGCCATAGCGAATATTCAAGATTAAAGTGGGGTTCAACACCAGCACGTCATCCACAGCCAGGCCCCGATTGAATTGATGAAAAATCCCCAAGGTAGCCCTAACACCAAGCTGATCTTTCGGGATCTCATAGCCGAAATGCGTCATCCGCGCAAACATACGATGGTTCGCATTGAAAGAATGATCAAAGCGCGCCAAGTTCGAATCGTATCGTTGGATCCGTACGTCAGGGAAATAGTAATTGTTCCTGCCATCGATTAAGCCCGGCTGATTCGGCAATGGATAAAGCGCCGCAAGATTCGCGCCCACCGGTGAAATCAAGCTCTTGGGAATAATGTTGCCTGGAAACGGATCGCGCTGAAAGCGTCCAGCTGCTGCCGCCCGTGTAGTGAATGGATTGTAAACCTGATACTGCGAACCAATCTTGAGGAGAGCCGAAAAGTCTCCCCCTTTCTGTGCTGCTGTTGGAACCGTGCTGGTTTGGTTGGAAGTGGATGGTTGACCAAACCGGTTCTCTTCCCACGAATAGAAGAAGAAAGTCTTGTTGCGTCCGTTATAAAGTTTAGGCACCATCACCGGCCCACCAATCGTTGCACCAAAACGGTGATCCTGATACACCTGCTTCTTCAAACCAGAACGATTGTCGAAGAAATTTGCCGCATCGAAAGCGCTATTCCGCGCCCAATAATATAAGGACCCATGCAGCGCGCTGCCGCCACTCTTGGTACCAACGTTGATCACCGCACCCAGCGAATGACCCACACTCGCGTCATAAGGATTCGCTTCCATTTTGAAGTCAGTGATGGATCCAGAGGGAGGAATAAACGCTACCCGCGCAGCCCCCCTTCCCTGATCGTTTGTCGTGTTACTGACACCGTCAATGTTGTATTGTGTCTGGTTGTTCCCAGTTCCATTCACCGACAGACTCGAGGTTCCAGCCGGCGAAGACAGCTTCATAATTCGCATCGACGTCAGGCTGACTGCGCCCGGGCTCAGCCTCTCCAATTCCAGTGGATTCCCGCCGCGCTGCGGCAACTCAAGCAATCTCCGTTCTTCAATCACGTTGCCAATGGAACTATTCGCAATCTCAAGCAATGATGCTGCTGAGGTGACCTCAACCCGTTCAGAGACGTTTCCAATTTCCAATCGAATGGGAAGCTCAACCGAATCGTTCACGCGCAGTGACAAGTCGCCTCGTGAATAGGTTTTGAAACCAACACCCGATACCGTTACCTGATAAATTCCAGGTAACAAAAACGGCAACACAAAGGTGCCCTTTTCGTTTGTAACAGAAGCCGCAACAATTCCAGTACCCGTATTGCGGGCCTCCACTTTGGCACCGATAACGACGGCATCTGATGCGTCAACAACGCGCCCGCTCAAAGTGGCGCGGGCGTCCTGGGCAAGCAACGGAAGTTGCAATCCAACACATAGCGCAAGCAGTCCGATGGAACGAATCAACATGGGGTTCACCTATTCTGAAGTCGAGTTACCACAATGATACGGCAAGGCTTTCGCTATAGAACTCCCATTTCCGGCAATCGTTTATCTAAAACGGCAAAATGATAGACTAGCTGCAAGGTGCTTTGAATGCAATCCGCTGTTGATGTTCTTTGGATCGCCCGCTACGATTATCAAAAGGATTGGATCCTGCGATCCCATCACCACTCATACTTTCAGATCATTCATTTTCTGAATGGCAAAGGAACGATGATTCGCAGGGATGAGGAGCATCCAATTGCAAGTGGCGATACCCATCTGATCCGCCCCGGGGAAGTTCATGGACTTTCAGCGGCCTCGCAAATCCGAACACTTGATGTGAAATTCGAGGTGAAGGCTCGCGCCCTGCACCGCGAACTCAGCCTTGCACCGGCACTTGTCCAATGGAAGGATCCTGGTTTGGCTGCCCGGTTTGAGCGAATCCGCGCAGAAGGCGAAGGCAAGCAGCAATACTTCCGCGAGCTATGCGCTTCCCTTCTGCAGGAAATTCTCTATCTGTATTTGCGGCATGGCCAATCCGGAGCTGTTTCTTCGTTTACCGATCCGCTGCCAGATGCACCACCACAAAATGAACTTCTCCAAAAAACTAAAAACTATGTGGAAGCCAACATCAGCAAGCCGCTTACCGTGAAGCGGATCGCCGCCGAACTGGGCTGTTCTGAGCGATCCCTGCGCATGCACTTTCAAGAGGGCTTAAATATGGGCCCGTTACAATTTCTCCACCTGCGCCGCATCGCTTATGCAAAGTCTTTGATCGAGTACTCCAATTACGCGCTCAAGGAAATTGCCATCCTGTCAGGCTTTCAAAGAGTGCAGCACTTCAACCGGGTGTTTAGGGAAGTGGAAGGACGGACCCCCGCCTCATGGCGTGACAATTATCTTAGCGGTGTTCGCAAAGATGTCTACATCAATCCAGCCTTCTCCAACCAAATCCTAACGGAATTGAATTCAAAAACGGGCAGCAGTGATCGGGCAAGTTGAATTCTACTCGGGTTTCCAACTCTTCTTGGCTCGAACTTCATCAATCACAAATCGCGCACCTTGGTTGTCCGACGGATTCAACCAAAGTAGTTTTTGAAAAATCTGTCCCGCTTCCGCAAATCGTTCCAGGCGCCAAAGGCATAACCCGTATCCATACATGCACCGCAAAAATGGACGGTTATCCAGCCAACCCCACTGAAGAACACCATCGAAGGATTCCCCAAGTGACCATTCGCCGATCCGGTACCCCACCTCATAGTGGCGCAGCGCTTGGGCCGGAAGCTTGTCGAAAAGCAAATTGCCAAGATGCGCATGCGCGTCCAAACATCTTAGATCCGTTTCACAAACACCCATCAGTATCTTGTTGGCACCAGCAAAGTCCCCAACTTCTGCCAAATCCACAGATTGGCCAATAGGATCTGAAAAGTAGTCTGATGAATCAAAGCCGGGAAGCACCTGCTCCATCTCAAACTCGGGTCGCTTGCCGTGCTTGATAATCGGCTTCGCCCAATTTTCAATCGGTTCACCTTTTTCTCCCCAATAATGATTTACCGGATTCCACACACCGCGTTTCTCAACTTTGAGTCGCGAAACCCCAAGTGCGGCGGCATCAATTCTGGTGGATTCTAATGTCCCCGAAATCGCGTTCTTGCTAATTTTCCCGGAACTCACCACAGCAATCTCGCCAGGTACCAACTCGCGAAGCCGGCTTATTCGGAAAACCAACACCTCATTGCTACCCACCAGTCGGCATCGGGCGGTTCTTTGGTTCACCGCAAGAACAACCAAATCCAACGTCTTCGTTTTTACTGTCAGCCAAAACCGTTTGTTGTGAGCCGATCCCCATCCATTTGCGGTACGCAGCTAAAGTGTCAACTGCCGTTTTGCTTCCCTGGATTGCAAGGTCCGCAGCGGCAACTATGTAAGTTGTCCCATCTTCATCGCGAATCTTCGCGGTAAGCCCGCGCCGTTCGTTGCCATCAAAGTCGAACTTCAGGATGAAAACGGGCTTACCAATCAACGTGGCTCTAGAACGTGCCGGAATGTTTGCGGCAAAGGCGTTCAAGAAGGCCCATAGCTGCTCGCCGACTCCATTTGCATCGGTAAGAATTTCTTCAATGAGTTCATCCAAATCCCGGTTGTTCGTTTTCACAAGTTCGCCTATCTCCAATATTGAAGCACAACCAGTTCATAGTCGGTGAGCGTTGGGATTGCCCTGCTATCATTAGGAGTCTTCAATGCCTAGGTTGGCCTTCAATCCAGCTGAATTCAAGTCGGCACGTCAGTCGCTCTCTCCGCCCATAAGGATGTTTCCATGCAACTCAGAACCGGATATGAATTGGTCTACAGCTTTCCACAGCCCACCCCAATTATCCTCGTCGTCAATATTCACGATTCCCGCGCCGCCGATCTTGTAGTTCCAGATTCCCTCGTCACACAACCACCAATTCCCATCACAAACTATCGAGATGGTTTCGGAAACCAGTGCCATCGTATCCTTGCACCAGCGGGCCGTCTTTGCCTGACGGCCGATGCCATCATTAACGACAGCGGCCAACCAGATCAAAGTATGTTCGCGGCCACCCAGGACGACGTTGAAGATCTGCCTCAGGAAAATTTGGTTTTCCTGCTTGGCAGCCGCTATTGCGAAACAGATTTGCTTTCAGAAACTGCCTGGCAACTCTTCAGCGGCACACGTCCAGGCCATGCGCGCGTTCAGGCAATTTGCGACTACGTTCACAACAACATTACTTTTAACTACATGAATGCCCGGCCCACCCGCAGCGCTTCCCAGGCATTTTACGAACGTACCGGCGTCTGCCGCGATTTCGCTCATCTGGCCGTTGCCTTCTGCCGTTGCATGAATATTCCTGCTCGATATTGCACCGGTTATCTCAGCGATATCGGCACTCCACCCCCTCACACTGGCGATTTCGCCGCATGGTTTGAAGCCTGGATCGGCGGCCGCTGGCACATGTTCGATCCTCGCAACAACGTCCCACGCATCGGTCGTATTCTAATGGCTCGCGGCCGCGATGCATCGGACGTCGCCATTGCCACTACCTTCGGCCCCAACACCCTCGAAAACTTCAAGGTGTGGACGGACGAAATTCCAACCGGGGCGGCTGTGGCAACAACCTTCTGATGTCTTTTCTAACCGTAAGCCATAAGACCGTCTACCGCTACCGTCAGCCTGTTGAGCTAGGGGAACATCGCATGATGTTCCGGCCCCGTGAGAGTCACGACCTGCGTTTGATCAAAACCAATCTTGGTATCACGCCGCAACCCGCTCACCTGCGCTGGCTCCATGATCCTTTTGATAACTCCGTGGCCGTCGCTACTTTTGAAGGAAGCACCTCTGAACTCAGCTTTGAGAGCACTGTAACGCTGGAGCATTTTGAAAACACTTTGCCAGAGTATCCACTGGAAGATTACGCCCGTTCGTATCCCTTTCGCTACTCAGATGAAGACTTCCCAAATCTTGTCCGCGCACTGCAGCCGCATTATCACGCTGAAAGCGTGGCGAAATGGGCTCTGCGTTTTCTTGATCCATCCGCAACAACCGGAACCATGAAAATGCTTCGCGCCATGACCAGCGGCATTCGCGATGAGTTCCACTATAACCGCCGCTCTGAAAAAGGGGTGCAGTCTCCGGAGGAAACGCTGCGGCTGGGTCGTGGAAGTTGCCGCGATTTTGCAGTGCTGATGATGGAAGCTTGCAGGTCGCTTGGCGTTGCTGCACGCTTCGTCAGCGGCTATATTTTCACTCCCAATAGTTCAGGACTTGCCGGTGGCGGCGCCACACATGCATGGATCCAGGCCTACCTGCCAGGAGCCGGTTGGATCGATTTCGATCCAACCAACAGCATCATCGGAAACAGAAATCTTATCCGCGTGGCCCTAGCTTGGTCTCCAGAGCAAGTGCTGCCCTTATGGGGTACTTACTCTGGCCCACCAGACGCCTTTCTTCATATGGATGTGACGGTGGCTGTTACTGAAGCAGTCGGATGACCGGCCCGGATTCAGGATTTCGGGATCTAGAAAAGGACCGCTTGCTGACGCACGCGCCTCTGTAAAATCAGTTTTGCAAACAGCACTGCTTGAATTTTCGTCCAGAATTGCAGGGGCAAAGGTCGTTGCGGCCTACTTTGGGCTCGGGGCGGATGTAGGGTGGCGACTTTTGGCGGGTGTATTGGCCGGGGATGAACTGGAGGGGAGTTGGAAAATTGGGTTCGTTTTGCAAAATTGGTTTTGCGGGTGGAGTTTCCGATTTTACTCGGCGGAATTCGTTGAGTAATTTGAGCAAACTGCGCTCAGAGCGATGGCGGAAGGCGTGGATGCGGTCGATGATTTTCGATGTTGAGAGCAGAGGGTCGACGCCTTCGGTGCGGGCGAGTTGGGCTTCGAGGCGGTTGGACCTTTGAATGTTCCAGGCAGCAAGGATGATTAGTTCGACCAGCGTGTA
>JAYUSZ010000406.1:0-19814 GCA_043755435.1 Bryobacterales bacterium
CGGTTATCGAATTGAAGTGACCATGGCAGGCTTTGCCACTATGACAGTGAATACAGTGCTGGGAGTGACTGAGCGCATTGCCGTTGATGTTGTGTTGAAGCCTTCTGCGGTGGTGGAGAGAATTGAAGTAAACGCAGCCTCTGTGCTGTTGCAAACAGAATCCGCAGCGTTAGGGCGAGTAGTCGAGGGCGCAGCAGTGAAGGATTTGCCATTGTCTTCCCGCAACTTCACACAATTGCTTGCGCTTTCCCCGGGGACCTCAGGGCCGTTGAACGATGCCGGAGCATTAGGGCGCGGTACGCAGAACATCTCGTCGGGCGGTGCGCGACTAGGGTCTAACTCAATCTATATTGATGGCGTGGATTCGGTGAATGTTCATAGCAACACTTCCAATGAAAATGCGTTCGGCTCAAACGGACTAGTTGCGCCTTCGCCGGAAGCGATTCAGGAATTCAAGGTGCAAACCGGGTTATATGACGCGCAGTCAGGTCGCAGCGGCGGGGCTGCAGTCGTGCTGGTAACGAAATCTGGAACTCCAGAATTTCATGGCACGCTGTTCCACTTCTTTCGCAATAACGTCCTGAATGCCAACAGTTTTTTCTTTAACTCGACCGGACAAGACAGACCAGTGCTGAAGCAGAATCAGTTTGGGGGAAATCTGGGTGGGCCAGTGATCCGCAACAAGACGTTCTTTTTCTTTTCTTATCAAGGTACGCGGCAGCGCAATGGCCTTTCCGGTTCCAGTTCACTGAGTCTTCCTTTAATTCCAATAGACCGATCGCGAGCTTCGCTTGGCAGAGCATTTTCAGGATTGAGAGGTACTCGCGGAGGGCCGACGATAAGTCCTGATGGATCGAACATTAATCCTGTAGCCTTTTCGTTGCTGAACTTGAAATTGGCAAATAACCAATTTGTGATTCCATCACCGCAGCAAGCTACAACTGGCGTGAACTATGCCGTCTCCATTCCGGCTCGCTATTCAGACAATCAGTACATTACTAACGCTGATCATCAGATATCCAGTAAGAACAGGCTAATGTTTAAGTCCATCATTTCGGCGCAGCCTGCTTTTCAGCCACTGCCCGCGGCGACCATTCCTGGATTTGGAACTACGCAGGATTTCAAGAGCCGCATTCTAAGCCTCACCGATACGCATGTTTTCAACTCAACGCTCGTGAACGAAGCGCGGATGGGTTTTTCAAGGTTAGGTGGAGTTGTGCTGCAAGAGAATCAAATTCCTCTCAGCGCCATCAACATGCAACGATTCAATTCCAAAGACTTCCCCGACATTCCACAAGTTATTGTTACCGGAGTTTTCAGTCTTGGCTACAGTGTGAATGCCGACCAGGGTGTGGCTCAGGATACCTATCACTTTGTGGATACTCTTTCCTGGGTGAAAGGCAAACATCAACTGCGCACAGGCATGGAACTGCGGCGGTATGTGGATGACTATTATTCCAACAATCGCTTTCGCGGGACTTTGACGATGCAGAGTTTCGGAGACTTCTTGACAGGGCTGCCAGGAACGCCGATTACACAGGGTGGCAACGGCACTGGGTTTAGCAACATCAACAGTTCAAGCGTCGCCAGCGGTGTGACGGATCGAATGGACCGGATTACCGACTCGGCTTTCTATCTCCAAGATGATTGGAAAGCCACTTCGCGATTGACGATCAATGCAGGTCTTCGCTGGGACTATATGGGCTACGCGGTGGATAAGCTAGGACGCAACGGAAGCTTCGACACGCGGTTGTACAAAGCCCCGCCCGACGGTGGCTCAACTAGTGCTGGCTTCGTTCAAACATCGGCTACGCAGAAGCCGATTAATGGAATTCCCAAAGTGGCCAATACCTTGGTGGATCATGAGCCGACGCGAAACTTTGCACCGCGCCTGGGAGTTGCTTACAAATTGACCGATAAGCTGGTGCTTCGCGGTGGCTATGGCATTTATTACGACCGCCTTTCCAATCAGCTTGGATTACTGGAGGCTCTGTCGTTGCCCGGTTATGTGAGGACAGACTTGCAGGCTGCGGCAAACACCGCGGCGTCACTTCAGAATCCCTTCCCTGTTCTGCCACAACAGTCGCAGTTTCCAATCGTGCCTCTAATCTATAGTCCGCCGTATACGACAGATCGGCCGGCCATCGGTTTGAATGCAGTGGATCCAACCTTGAAGACGCCTTACTTGCAGCAATGGGGGCTCAATGTGCAGTATCAAATTACTCAGGCGACATTGATTGAGTTAGGCTATTCGGGCACCAAGGGTTCACGTCTGGCGACGCAGAGGTTGATCAACCAGCCGGTATTGGCGAGTGCCGGCAATCCGGTGAATGGCCAGACCACAAGCACTGCAGCCAACGCACAACTGCGTGTTCCCTACGTAGGCTTCTCGCCCACCGGTTTAGTGTGGTTGGAGACGTCCACCGATTCTCGTTACAACTCACTGCAGGCCAGCGTCACACGACGTTTGACCAAGGGCCTGCGATTACTCGGCTCCTACACTTGGGCCAAGTCGTTGGATAACAATTCCGGGTCAGGAACCGGGGCGACGTTCACACAAAGCGATGGCGACCAGACCCGACTCAGCCTGAATCGAGGCCTTTCGGATTTCGATCGGGCTCATCGAATGGTAGTGAACTTCAGCTATAGCATCCCCAACTGGGGCTTTGGTATGAAGAACAGTGCCATTGGCAAGCGCGTGTTTGATGGTTGGCAGGTGGCTGGCGTTGCAGTGGCACAAGGAGGCACTCCCTTCAGTATATTGGATACCAGCGGTGCGGCACTTTACGGCACCGCCAACAGCCGCGCAAGTTGGGCGGCTGGGGCGACGGTTGCTTCCGCACAAGGTTCGGGCCGCACGCAGAACCGGTTGAATCAGTACTACAACACGGCTGCGTTCGTTCGGTCCGGTAACTTGTTTGGTGACAGTGGACGCAACATTTTGCGCGGCCCAGCGCAACGTAATATTGATATTTCCATCAACAAGAACTTTCCCATCAGGGAGCGGTTTGGACTGGAATGGCGAACAGAGTTCTTCAACATTTTGAACATTTCGAACTTTGCCAACCCCGGCAGCAGCATCACCGCTGCCACCTATGGCGTAATTCGAAATACAACGGGAAACCCACGGGTGATTCAAATGGCTCTAAAATTACAGTTCTAAGCCATTTTCTGAATGACATCCATTTTTCGTTCTTTATACGCACGGGTGCTGATTGCAATCAGCATCGGAATCACACTCGGCGTTGTCTATCCAGCCACCGGCGCGGCAATGAAGCCGCTGGGCGATGGGTTTATCAAGCTGATCAAAATGATCATCGCCCCAATTATTTTTTCCACGGTAGTGGTGGGCATTGCCGGCACTGGTGATTTGAAGAAAGTGGGGCGCACCGGTGGGCTTGCCTTGCTCTACTTCGAAGTGGTTAGCACTTTGTCTCTTTTGCTTGGCTTATTTGTGGTGAACATTGTTCAACCCGGCGTAGGGATGAACGTGGACCTATCCACCTTGGACGCGAGTTCGGTGGCTGCTTATGCAGGACCAGGCAAGATGCAAAGCATGAAAGAGTTTCTGTTAGGAGTGATACCTACCAGCTTCTTCGACGCATTTGCCAAAGGCGAAATTCTACAAGTGTTGCTTTTAGCTGTGCTTTGTGGAGTGGCTTTACAGCAACTTGGCGGGCGGGAAAACGTTGTATTCCAGTTCATCGAAAAATCGGTTGAGATGCTTTTCGTTGTCGTGGGGATGATCATGCGCCTGGCACCCATCGGCGCGTTTGGGGCCATGGCGTTCACCATCGGATCCTATGGGATTCGCTCGCTGCTTTCACTGGCGAAATTGATGGCCACATTCTACTTAACCTGCTTGCTGTTCATCTTCGTCGTGTTAGGTGCCATTGCCTGGTATCACGGATTTAGCATTTTCAAATTTCTCCGTTATATTCGCGAAGAATTGCTAATCGTTCTAGGAACTTCTTCTTCTGAAGCCGCTCTGCCTAAGATGATGGTGAAGATGGAAGGACTTGGGGCGGGGAAGTCTACAGTGGGGCTGGTGATCCCAACAGGTTATTCATTCAATCTGGATGGAACTTCCATCTATTTAACAATGGCCGCAATTTTCATTGCGCAAGCAACTAACTCACCAATGACATTGACGCAACAACTCACCTTGCTGGCAGTGCTGCTACTAACATCGAAGGGCGCTGCCGGAGTTACCGGCAGCGGCTTCATTGTGCTGGCGGCTACGCTTTCCGCTGTTGGAAACGTACCGGTTGGTGGACTGGCTCTGATCTTAGGAATTGACCGGTTTATGTCTGAAGCGCGCGCTTTGACAAACGTGATTGGCAATGGAGTTGCAACAGTTGTTGTTGCTAAGTGGGTTGGCGATTTGGACAATGAAGTGTTAAACGCAAAGGTCGGATTTGGCAACTGACCACGAATTTCACAGACTGGTATAGTTGGTCGAATATGCGAAATTTAGTTCTGTTCTTAATCGCACTGTCCGCTTTCGGGCAAACTTCTCACAAAGTATCAGCCTCTGCTAAAACAGTTACGGTCGGTTTTTACGATGGCGCCGCTGCGCCGGTTTTGCGGATTTCATCAGGGGATGTGGTGGAACTGGAAACACTCGCCGCTGTGGGATTACGCAGTTGGGAATCGCTGAAAGCGCCTGCTGGGAAGTATTTGGATGCCTTGAAAGACGTAGTTGCCGCCAACCCAAATTCCAGTGGGCATAACTTAACAGGCCCCATTTTTATTGAAGGCGCGGAGCCAGGAGATACCTTGGAAGTTCAAATCCTGGATATGCGCCTGCCAGTTCCCTTCGCCTACAATGGCCTTGGACGTTCGGGTGTATTGGCCGATCTGTTCCCACAACCAGCCTCGAGGTTGATCACGCTAGATACTACGCGCCGCGTAGCTCGCTTTGCCCCTGGGATTGAAATTCCACTCCGGCCTTTCTTCGGCAGCATGGGCGTGGCCCCTCCCGCGGCCACCGGAAAGGTAAGCAGTGTGCCGCCAGGCATTCACGCTGGTAACTTGGACAACAAAGAATTAGTGGCCGGGAGTAAATTATTTATTCCAGTGCACGTGAAAGGCGCGCTGTTCTTTGCAGGCGATGGACACGCGGCACAAGGCGACGGAGAAATCGATGTTACTGCGCTTGAAACCCATAGGGAATGAATCTGCGTTGGCCTCGCGCTGAAACACCAACACATTGGATTGTGATGGGGCTGGATGAAGACCTGAACAAAGCCATGCGCCTTGCTGCTGAAGAAGCTGTGAACTTTCTGGTTGAGACGAAGAAGATGTCCCGCTCCGATGCTTATATGCTATGCAGCACTGCAGTTGATTTCCGTGTGACGCAAGTAGTGGACCGGACCAAAGGCGTGCATGGCATGATTCCCAGTCTCTGTTTGTGAACTAAGGAAGTGCGAAGGCTACATACGCGCCGCGGATCTTTTCTTGTGCGGCTGGCGTTAGGCCCACTTGAGCCGAGGCGCAAAACACAATGTACTGCTTACCCCCCACTTCGTAAACTGCCGGAATCCCTTCTAGCGCCGCATCCACTTCCGCCTCGAAGAGCACCTTGCCTGAATCCACGTCGAAGGCCCGTACCTTCTTATCGCGCGTTCCAGTGAATAGTAGGCCTCCGGCTGTAACCACTGGTCCCAACTTTGGATAGTGAGTGCCAGTATTCTTGATGCCCTTCGCTGCCAATTCAGGAACTTCACCAAGAGGGATTTTCCACTTAATGTTTCCTTCATTCAAATCGTAAGCAGTCAAAGAAGTCCAGGGCGGCTTGATTGCGGCAAGCCCGTTTGCACCAACCATGAACCCGAATCCACTGTAGTAACGATCCTCATTCACTTCGCGCGGAGGATCCACTGCGCCTGGAATATTCTGCGGATTTTCAGTCGCCATCTTCAGAAGCGATGGCAGATCTTTTGAGACTACGAACAGCAATCCCCTACCTGGATCAACAGCCGCGCCGCCCCAATTTGCTCCGCCATTATTGCCCGGCATTTGAATGGTTCCGCGCTTGGCCGGAGGCGTGAAAAGCCCTTCATTGCGGGCAGTCTGCATCTGATCGCGGAACTTCGCCCGATCCTCAGCCGACAAATATGGGTTCAGATCATCCAGCGTAAACTCCTGCCTTGCGAACGGCGGAGGCTTTACTGGAAACGGCTGCGTTCGTGAAGTCTTTTCGCCAGGCATATCGCTTGCTGGAACGGCACGTTCCTCAATAGGCCAAAGCGGCGCACCGGTTTCACGATTGAATACCCAAACAAATCCCTGCTTACTGACCTGAGCCACTGCTTCGATCTTTTTGCCCGCATGAGTAACGGTTAGTAACTTGGGCGCTGTGGCATCGTCGTAATCCCAAATGTCGTGATGCACCATCTGGTAGTGCCATAGCCGCTTTCCAGTGCGGGCATCTAATGCAAGTAAGCAATCGCTGAATAGGTTTGCTCCTGCCCGATCGGCTCCGAAGAAGTTGTACTTGGCACTAGCCGTGGGTGCATACAATACGCCGCGCTTTTCATCGAGGGACATTTCGCCCCAAACATTGGCACCACCAACTTTCTTCCAGGCATCCTTTGGCCAGGTATCGTAACCCAACTCACCAGCATGCGGAATGGTGTGGAAGGTCCAAACCAATTTTCCAGTGCGGACATTGTAAGCACGCAGATCGCCGGGTGCAGAGCCGTAACCTTGATTGGTGGCCGAGCCAACGATCAGCAGGTCCTCAAACACCTTGCCGGGAGTGGTGGATTGCACCAGTGCGAGTGATTTCGGATCGCGTCCTAATCCTTCTTTCAAATCAACTTTGCCGCCGTTGCCAAAAGACTCAATCAACTTCCCAGTTTTCGCGTCGAGCGCACGCAGAAAATGATTGCTGGCAAATAGCAGACGTCGCTCTTTTCGATCCTTACTTTCCCAGTAATTGATGCCACGGTTGGTCAAAATCCTGGTCCCAGCTTCTTGCGTGTAGGTCCAAATTTCCTTGCCCGTGGCTGCATCAATGGCCACGTAGGAGTTGTTCTTGGCCAAAACGTACATGGTTCCGTCGACAATCAATGGGCTGAAGGAATAGCGATTGTTGTCACCGGTGGCGTAACTCCAGGCGACTTTTAACTTGCCGACATTGGACCTATCGATCTGCTTCAACGCCGAATATTGCGCTGAGTCAGAAGCGCCGCCATAATCGCTCCAGGTCGTGTGATTCTGGGCGGTGGCTACTGCCCAGGAGGCAAACAGAATAATTCCGTATTTCATCTCCACTAGTTTAGTTCTTTGGCTGGTGAAGATCATGGCAGAATGTAGGAAACTGTTTATTAATATGAAGTCAGTTGGTCTTGTACTTTTCTTCGCACCGATTTTCCTAATCGCACAAGGCACTTTAGCCGATTACGCGCGTGCCGCCTTAAGTGCCAAAGCGAGCACGCTTGTGAAAAATCTGCCTGAAAGGGCTACTTGGGTTGATGCAACCAATCGCTTCTGGTATCGGCGTGCTGTTTCCGGTGGGCATGATTTTGTGTCCGTGGATGCAACCACTCTGCAAAAAAGTCCGGCGTTCGATCATGCCCGGCTAGCCACTTCTCTTTCTACCGCCACTCGCAAAAAAGTCGAGCCGCTGAAACTCCCCTTCACTGTCTTTCAATTTACAAACAATTCTTCGTCGATTGAATTTACAGTTGAGGACATTCGCTGGAAGGTGATGCTGAATGATTACGTCTGCCAAAATCTAAGACCCGCCAATACGATTCCGCGCAAAGCCAGCCTGGTGCAAAATCGTAACCAACTTGGTGACCGTAAAGTTCCTTCGCCCGATGGTAAGTGGGAAGCAAAGATTGTGAACTTCAACATTCAGGTAAACGAGATTGGCAAGCAACCCGGGAAACAGTTGAGCGCTGATGGTTTGGAGAAGAACTATTATGACGGCCGCTCGATTGTCTGGTCGCCCGATTCAAGGAAGCTTGTGGCGTACAGGATCCGGCCGGGCCTGCATCGAAGAGTTGCCTACATTGAATCTTCACCCGAAGATCAGGTGCAGCCGAAGAGCCATATGATTGACTATGCCAAGCCGGGCGATACGCTTGATTTGCAACAACCAGTGCTGTTCGATGTGGCTAGCGGCCGGCAAATTCTGATTGACAACGCGTTGTTCTTGAACCCGTATCAGTTGAGTCGTCCAGTTTGGTGGGCAGATAGCCGTGCCTTTACTTTTGAATACAATCAACGGGGCCATCAGTTGTATCGCGTGATTGAAGTGGATGGGCAAAAGGGTGAGGCCCGGACTATTGTCAATGAACAACCGCCGACGTTTTTCTGTTATTCCAGCAAGAAATTCCACCACGATTTGGGCGACGGAAAGCAGATGATCTGGATGTCGGAACGGGATGGGTGGAATCATCTTTATCTATATGATTCTGTAAATGGCAAAGTGATCAACCAGATCACCAAAGGGAATTGGCCTGTCCGGGGAGTTGAAAGTGTGGACGACCAGCGCAAGCACATCTACTTCCGTGCGAGTGGCATGTACCCAGGCAAAGATCCATACTTTGTCCACTACTACCGCATCAATTTCGATGGCACTGGATTGGTGGCTCTGACCGAGGCCGATGCAAATCATTCGGTAAGCTTATCCGCGGACCACCTTTATTATGTAGACACTTATTCGCGTCTGGACATGCCACCGGTATCCGAACTGCGGAGCACTTCCGATCCCAAATCGGTGCAGTGGATTGAGCGCGGCGATATTGATGAGTTACTGAAATCTGGCTGGCGCGCACCGGAAGTCTTCACTGCTCCGGGCAGGGACGGCAAGACGGAGATATGGGGGATCATCGTTCGCCCTTCGAACTTCAGCGCCCAGAAGAAGTATCCGGTGATTGAGTATATTTATGCCGGTCCGCAGGATTCTTTTGTTCCGAAATCTTTCAGCGCTTATACTCCGATGCAGGCGCTTGCGGAGTTGGGTTTTATTGTGGTGCAGGTGGATGGCATGGGAACGTCCAACCGCTCGAAAGCATTTCATGATGTGGCTTGGCGCAATTTAGCCGATGCGGGATTTCCTGATCGCATTCTTTGGCACAAGGCCGTTGCCGCTCAATATTCCTATTACGATATTTCAAAGGTTGGCATTTACGGCCATTCCGCAGGAGGGCAGAATGCGATGGGTGCGTTGTTGTTCCATCCGGAATTTTATAAGGTAGCGGTTTCTTCCTGCGGGTGCCATGACAATCGGATGGATAAGATCTGGTGGAACGAACAGTGGATGGGCTGGCCTTTGGGTGAGCAATACGTTGCCTGTTCAAACGTGGAAAACGCAAGTAAACTGCAAGGAAAGCTGCTGCTTTCTGTTGGCGAATTGGACAACAACGTGGACCCTTCTTCCACGTTCCAAGTGGTTAACGCATTGGTAAAGGCAAAAAAGAGTTTTGAGTTCGTAATGCTGCCCGGTCAAGGACACTCCAATGGTGGAGCTTATGGAGACCGCAGGCGGAACGACTTTTTTGTGCACCATCTTCTGGGCTTGGAGCCGCCGGATTGGAATTCATCGGAAAAGCCCTAGGTCCGGGCATGGTCGACTTTATGGTATCTTGTGACCAATTGGGTTACCGATAGCAAATGGCCTTGAATCTACAGTCCCCAAACACTACCTTTCAAGAAATTGAAATCCGGCTGCAAAAACTTTCCAGATTGCTGAACCGCGAAAGTGGAAAGGTTCTGGCCGGATATGGTTTTACGCAGGAAGATCTGTTGCCTGTGAATCGCCGAAGCTATTTCACCACGTTGGCTGAATTGAATGTGTTCACCAATAAGATCATCCTCGACTATTGCGCGAAGCAGTTTTCCAACTGTACCAGTCTTGAAGGAGTTAGGTTTTTTGCGAAGAACCGCCTGATCCTGGCGAAGTTTCAGATGCGTCTGAAAATTGCAGGAATCCGCTATTTCTATTTCAGGAATGAATCGGCAGCTGAAGTCGGATTGAAGGTCTTGGACGCTATGTCCACGCTTATTGTTCCTTTTCAACCATCCGTCTCACCGTTTTAACGGCCTGTTTGGCCTTCTCGATTTCTGCTTTGGAAGATGGAGGAGGCTGCTTTGTCAAAAACTCCGCCAAAGGAATTCTCATCCAGCAGTAGAACAACACAATATAGCTGCAACACAATAGCAATGGCAGGTGAGTAGTGGGGAACAATCGGAGGTTCTTTAGCAAATATTCCATTGAGTCCAGGCTGGTATAAATAGCAAGTAACCCAAGATGCTTTAGTAACGCCGGGGGCATCCATGGAACTGGCATCCAACGATAGAGTCCCCATGCAAGGGCAAGCCAAACTGCAGCGGAACCATAAATTATCTGGCTTGTGATCATTAGGCTCTTCAATTCTGGCATCTGCCAATTCACCATCGCCTGGGCGGGCAAACAGAATAGGAGAATCAGTAGTGTGCTTAGGAGAACTAAAGCGCCGCCGACTAAGAGTGCAAGACGGGTGGAATCCTGGTAATGCCGCGATGGGCGAAAATAAGCCTCTGCAGCGGCAAGAAATATTAGTGGAAGTACAAAAGGAGCGGTTTGAATCCAAGGAATGATGAATTGAGAATCGTTCGGAGTGCCGTGGGCGAACATCCAGGCTTCTCTAATGCTAATCAAAAGTACGGCCAAGCTCCAAACTGGAAGTCGGCTTAGCAGGCGCAGCGAAACCGCTACACCTGCAATTGAGCCGACAAAACAAACAAAATGCACACTGATATGTTATCTCAAACGAAGTTTGATTTCCTTCGTTTTCTTAGCTGGTTTCTTATCTGTTTTCTTGGGAGCTTGTACTCCGCATCCTGGAGGGCAGTTCGGAGAAGAGTACTCTTCATCGCCAGCGTAACAGAACATTGCTCCCAAAGAGAGCGTCGCGATCAAAGCAAATTTAGTCATAATGGTTTCCTTTATTGAGCACATATTGCACTCGAATAAAAGTGTATCCCTATTGGGAAAGTACTGGAGTTCCATTACTTCTTAGGCATGGTACTTACTAAGCAAATGGTAATAGAAAGGGTGTGGTAGGAACGGGCAGATTCGAACTGCCGACCTGTCGCTTAGGAGGCGACCGCTCTATCCATCTGAGCTACGTCCCCACACGATTCATTTTACCTCGACTTGGACTTGAAGGCATTTGGCTTTTATTATGGGTTTGATGACTTTGAACTATTTTGAAGTTGCGCCGGCTACTGATCTTGCCCATGCGGTGGAGCGCTACTGGTTCATAGACAGTCCAGGAGATGCGGTGCAGCGGGTGTTTCCTGACGGGCATGCTGAACTAGCAATTCATTTGGGCGATGGTGTTGAAGGGCAATCGAAGTGTTTGTTGATTGGCCAGATGACGCGGTGGGTGGATGTGGTACCGGCAGGGAACCTGCGAGTGTTCGGCGTACGGCTGAAACCAGAGGCGGCCATGGCCGTTGCACCTGTGCAAGAACAGATCATCGATCTAAGCGCAGAATGGAAAGGAACATCGTCCTGGCGAGAACAGTTGGGTAATGCGCGTTCTATCGCGTCCATGATGGAATTCGCGAATAGCTTCTTGCGTCCGAAGCTGCAGGAGTGGGAGCCCGATCAACGCGTCACTGCTGCGGTGAAGTTCCTCAGCAAGGGGTCTTACAGCATTGACCAAACTGGGGAGCACGTTGCGTTAAGTCGTCGGCAGTTAGAACGTCTGTTCCTAAAAAATACAGGAACGGAACCGAAAACATTTGCTCGCATTGCGCGTTTTCAAAGGGCACTACAATTGGAGCGAACCTGTCCTGCATGGACTTGGACGCGTATTGCCCAGGAGTGCGGCTATTATGATCAAGCCCATCTGATTGCCGAGTTCCGCCAATTCACGGGCGCGGTGCCGAGCATGCGCCCGGAATCCTCCTTGGGTTCCCAATTAGCGGCACGGCAATGATGGCGCATTTTTCCAATTCACGAAACTGGAAAACAGATATTCTGATTGTCATGCGACATCTTTTTACCTTATTTCTGCTCAGCGGAACTTGTTGGGCTCAGGAAGTTTCCTTACTTTCGTTCCTCACCGGCTGTTGGGCAATGAGTGATGGCCCGATGATAGTTGAAGAAGAATGGGGAAAGCCTGCGTCTGATGGTATGTTGGGCTTTAGCCGGACCTTGAAAACTGGCAAAACGGTTTTCAGCGAATTCATGCGAATCGAAAAACGTGGGGAGCAATTGATCTATACACCACGCATCGGGACTAAGCAGGGGCCGGTGGAGTTCAAGATGATCCGCCAAACGGCCACGGAAGTTGTCTTTGAAAATCTGGCGCACGATTTTCCGCAGAGGATTTTGTATCGTAGGGTTGAGGGTGGGCTGGCGGCGAGGATCGAGGGCAAGCAGAACGGAAAGGAGAAAGGAATGGACTTTCCCTATCGCCGTGTGGGTTGCGAAAAGTAAGCACAATGCAACTGCCGCCTAGCGGTCTAGCCTGACTTTCAGTCTTACTTGCTTGACTCCCCAGTCAAGCAAGTACACAGATTTCCCTGGCCCGGATTTCAATAGCTTCCACATCCCCCTCATTGCCGTTGTAACATTGGCAGACCGCATGCGTATTCTGTCTTGCCTTTTCTTTCTAATAACTCTTAACTCCTGCTCCAAACAGCAGCCTGCTCCGTTGCAAGCTTCTGGAAGCGTCCACTCCAAAGTTTGCGCCAGTTGCCATTCCGCCCAGGCCAAAACCTATCAAGCCACTGGCATGGGCCGCTCCTTTTCTAGTGCCACGCTGGAACAAATGCCCAGCAAACTGGACAAGCCCGCCGCGTTCTACCACAAACCCTCCGATCGCTACTACCAGATCACCCACCGCGAAGGCCGCTTCTTCATGCGCCGCCATCAACTGACGCCAGACGGTCGCGAAGAAAATGTAGTTGAAGCGGAGATCCATTACGTAGTCGGCTCCGGCAACCACTCCCGCACATACCTAAGCCGCACCTCTGATAATCACCTGCTGCAGCTTCCCGTCAGTTGGTATTCCGAAAATGGCGGCACACTTGCCATGAGCCCCGGCTACGATACGCCAAATCATCAGGACTTTCGCCGCAAGGTTGCCTTCAACTGTATGTCCTGCCACAATGGCTATCCTCAACTGGCCGCAGGAAAAGATTTGCCCGGCAACGAACCCATCTATCCAACAAACATGCCGCAAGGCATCGATTGCCAGCGCTGCCACGGCAATGGCCTGGCCCATTTGGAGGCTCTGAAAAAAGGCCTGCCGGTTGCCGAAGTGAAACGTGCCATCGTCAATCCAGCGCGCCTCAGTAGCGAGCGCCAAATGGAAGTGTGCATGCAATGCCATTTAGAAACCACCAGCTTTGAATTGCCCGGGGCCATTCAACGTTACGATCGCGGCGTCTTTTCCTACCAGCCAGGTGAAGCGCTTGCCGATCATCAACTCCATTTCGATCACGCCCCCGGCACTGGTCATGACGGCAAATTCGAAATTGCTTCCGCCGCGTACCGGCTCCGTCAAGCGGCGTGCTTTTTGAAGAGCAGCGGCAAACTGAGTTGCACCACTTGTCACAATCCCCACAACATTCCACTTGGAGAAGCCGCCCAGACGCACTATACCGAAGTGTGCCGGTCCTGCCATGCAACAGCATTAGCAACTTCCAAACACAAACCGCAAGCCAATTGCATAAGTTGCCACATGCCCAAGCGCCGCACAGATGACGTGATCCATGTCGCAGTAACCGATCACAAGATCCAACGCAAGTTGCCGGGCGACTTGCTGGCCGCCAAGACCGAGAGGCACGAATCCGAAGCACAAGCCTATCGCGGCGAAGTGAAGTTGTACTATCCCCCTACGCTAACTTCTACTGCTGACAATGATCTATATGTTGCCCTTGCGCAGGTGGCTCAAAAGAGTAACCTCGCAAAAGGGGTCACCCTATTGGAGGCCGCACTTCGCACCCACCGCCCGCAAACATCCCACTTCCAAGTGGATCTCGCCGCGGCCTATTCGCAGCAAGGTGACCTTCAAAAGGCCATTGCCAAGTATCAGGAAGTCTTGCAGCGCGAGCCTCAATCACTGAAGGCCCAACGCGGCCTTGGCTCGGCTCTGCTACGCACTGGAGACGCAACCCAAGCAGCAACAATTCTGGAACAGGTGCGCACGCAAGATCCGCGCGACACTGCAACGCTCCACGAACTTGGCCGCGCCTACTATCAGTCTGGAAAGCGCGCGGAAGCCACTACTCTGCTTCAATCAGCTTTGGCAGTTGATCCCGCTCTGCCGGAAGTCTACGATTCTCTAGCCAACATGTTGGCCGAATCCGGCAACTCCAGTGAGGCGGCCAAGGCATATCGTGAGGCCATCCGCCATCAGCCCGATTTCGCACTGGCACATTCCAATCTGGCGAACCTACTACTGCTGCAAGGCGACTTGACCGAAGCGGATCGGCTCTTCAAAAAGTCAGTCACATTAGACTCTGAAAATCCCCGCACGCGGCTAGCCTACGCTATCGCATTGGCCAGAACCAGCCGCTTCCCGGAATCAGAGGAGCAGATCAAGCAAGCCATTCGAATTCAACCGCAGTTTGCCGAAGCTCTTGAGATGCAAGGCAGCTTACTCGCACGCCGCGGCCAGTGGCTCCCAGCGGCGCAGAGTTACCGGCAGGCTCTCAAAGCCCAGCCCCGCTTCGGCCGCGCCTTGTTAGGTCTTGGAACCGCGCTTGCAGCGACTGGAGATCTGGTTGGAGCGAAATCGAATCTCTCTCAGGCGGCGGTGGATGCCGATGCCACCATCCGTCAGGAAGCCACCGAGTTGCTCCGCGAAATCGAAGCCCCGCGCCGTTAGGAGATCCGGGAGATCTGGAGATCCGGGACGGTGGTGACTAACTCCAAGCCTCTTTATGCATCCTAAGGGCACGCGGAGATGTCAAGTTCGCGAAACTCCGGGACGGGGTGCAATTCGTTGGGCATCTTCCGTAAGTTTGGACTCACCGGAATTGAAGCCCTGTCCCAGATTTCGTACACCCTAGCCCCTAGCCTCTAGCCGTGCCACAAGTGTAAATGAGTCGATCTTTCTGCCGTCTCCATCTGCCGTTCTTGGGTTTAGTTAGTGCTTCTGCGTGCACTCGTTAACTGTGATACTGTGATGGTATGCGCAATATCACAGTATCGGTTGACGACGAAACTTACAAACGAGCCCGCGTCGCTGCCGCTGAGCGTGATACTTCCGTCTCCGCGCTGGTCAAAAACTATCTCGATCAACTAGCTTCATATGAGACTGAATCCGAGCGCTTAAAGCGCAAGGAGCGCGAAATACGAAGCCAGATTTCAGCATTCACCGCTTCTGACAAACTTTCTCGTGATGAACTACACAGTCAGTAACGTTGATGCCCCACTTTCTCGACACCAACATACTGCTCTATTCCATTAGTCAAAATCCGGCCGAGTCCAATAAGCGAGATCAAACAATTGAGTTGCTTGCCAATGATTCGGCTGCGTTGTCAATTCAAGTTTTGCAGGAATTCTATGTACAAGCAACCCGCCGTAGCCGCCCTGACCCTATTCCACATGAGTTAGCTGTCGGCCTCATCGAGGCTTGGACTCGATTCCGCATCCAAGACATGACCCTGTTGGTCCTGAATGACGCCTTGCGAATTCGTAAGACGTTTGGGTTTTCATTTTGGGACAGTGCAATTATTGCCGCCGCATTTGCTACAGGGTGCGACCGCATCTACACCGAAGATCTGAATCATGGCCAAGTAGTGGAGAGTATCACGATCATCAACCCGTTTTATTGAGGCGTGCAAGACTTTTTGGCTCTCCATATTGGATATGTTCAGAACCTTCGCGGCAAAAATCCCCCCTTGCTCGAACCGAGTCAAGTCCTTCCGCGACCGGCGCCTGAAAGCCAAACGGACATTTACATCCAGGCTGGGCGGCCAGACAGGATTCGAACTTCCGAAGTTCACCTCCGAATAACGTTTTCAAAGTCTATTCGGTTGATCGAACTACCAAGGCGACGCATCCTGAGGTACGGTGACAAGTCTGAGCAATACAGTCGAGGCGTTGATTGGCTGGTCTATACTGTGGGGTATGGACGAGATTCTCATCGTAGTCGAAAGATGTCCTGATTCGGGGCAGCTTATCGCGTCTTGGGACGCACCCGGTGGCGGCGGCATTTCGACTCAGGCAGTCGACTTGCGTGGCCTCCAGGGGCAGGTCGATGACGCCGTTCGGTGCCATTTTGAACCAGGTTTCATGCCGAAGTCGATCCGCTATCATTTCGTGTCCGATCCAGTTCTCGCTACCACATGAAACTTCCCCGTGACATTTCAGGCGAGTCACTCTGTCGCGCCCTGACTCGATTGGGATATGTTCGGATGGGTCAGACAGGTTCGCATGTGAAGTTGAAAAGTGGTAGTCGAACTGTCACGGTTCCCGCCCACGGGTCGATCGCACCAGGGACGCTAGCCAACATCCTTCGCCAAGCGAACGTTGACCTTAAGGAGTTGTTTCCTCATCCGGTGCTGAGGGGTTTGGAGTAGCATCTGATTTCATCAAGCGATCAATCCCTTGAATTTTGGCTCCCCATCCTGGATTCGAACCGGCTTAATATTGGGAAATCTGTCAGATTGGCTGATAAGTCGTCATATGTAAAAATATCCTAGAAGTTCTACTCCGACCCCGATTCTCCCAATCCCTCTCCTCCCATCACCAGAGCCGCTTGCAAAACTCCTTCAAATGGAAAAGCCCACACACAGAATCGTTCTTGCGCGGTTTATGGCAAAAAAGCTATAGGTTTATGGCCAATCGGTTCCGCCTACAACACGTGTCAATAGGTTTTCAGCGGAGTTTTGCAAGTGGGTCACCATCGAAAAATTAAAACAATTCCCCCGCAATCAACACCTTCCACAAACCCCTGGTTCGGAATCGACCCTCCGTGCTGTACTCTGTAATCAGAAATAACAACTCGCTGGCCAGCAAGCTTTCTAACGGTAAGTCCGCGCGGTATCCAAAACATAAACCGAGGCCCGGTCGTTACATGTTCTAAACACTTCAAGCCATCCGGTTGGGCACTGGAAAGCTTAGCTGTAATTCAGCCAACTACCGTGGGGGTAGGGAAGTGAGGGAATTTGAAAACGGCCGGTCTCGCTTTAAGGCCAACGTGTCATTATTCGCGATAGAGTATAAGTCACATCATGTACAAATTTCTGAAACAGCGCCTTCAACGCCGCGACCTCTTCCGGGGCACCGCCCTTGCCGCACTCCCTGGTCTCTTCCGTGGAACGGCCCTCGCCGCTTCACCAACTTTGAAACTCGGTCCCAACCTCTACCAATCCATCGGTGTCAAACCACTCATCAACGCTCGCGGCACTTTCACCATCATCAGTGGATCCACCATGCTGCCTGAAGTCCGCACCGCCATGGCCGAAGCGTCCCAACATTATGTCCACATTGATGAATTGATGGCCGCCATTGGCTCGCGACTCGCTGAACTTACGAAAGCGGAATTCGGTATGGTGACATGTGGTTGTTCCGCCGCCATCACCCATGCCACTGCGGCCTGCATCGCCGGCGGCAACCCTGATCTTCATGTTCGCCTCCCCAACCTTACTGGCTTCGCGAAAGATGAAGTTATCGTTCCAACCCATTCGCGAAACGTCTATGACGCCGCAGTTCGCGCTGTTGGTGCGAAGATCATTGAAGCCGGCACCACTGCTGAACTCGAAGCTGCATTCGGACCTCGCACCGCCATGGTCTACATCCTCGCCGGACCCAATGCTGATAGCGGCCCTCTTTCCACCAAGGCCATTTGCGAAGTGGCAAAACGTTTCAACGTACCCGTCCTGGTAGACGCGGCCGCGGAAATTCTCACAGTGCCCAACGTTCATCTGGAACTTGGTGCGACGCTTGTTACTTACAGCGGTGGCAAATGTATTCGTGGACCGCAGACTGCTGGGCTGCTGCTGGGCCGCAAGGATCTGGTTCGCGCAGCATGGGTGCACAGTGCCCCGCATCATGGCTACGCACGAGCCTTGAAGATCGGCAAAGAAGAAGCTATCGGCATGTTGATGGCTGTTGAAATGTGGTTCCAGCGCGATCACAAAGCAGAATGGAGCAACTGGATGGGACGCCTGGATTCCATCTCGAAAAAGCTCAGCACAACTCCCGGTGTCACCACCTCCGTTCGCCAACCCGAAGGGCTTTCCAACAAAACTCCATCCCTAGTCATTCGCTGGGATGCCGCCAAACTCGGCATCAATGGCCGCGACCTTGCTCGTCACCTCTACACCACCGAACCGCGCATCGCACTGCCCACTGGCTTTGAACGCGGCCAAGGTACGGAAACAGGAATTTCTGTTGTGCCCTATATGATGGCTGAAGGCGACGAAAAAATTGTAGCCGCACGCATTGCTGAAACTCTAGCCAATCCGCCAAAAGCCGCTGCCATTACTAGCGATCCTCCGAGCGGTGATATTTCCGGCCGCTGGGATGTTCGCATTGATTACCTGGCTTCCACCTCCCAACACGTTCTGCATTTAAAACAAAATAGCGGAGGGCGGATTGACGGCACCCATCAAGGGGATTTCGTTTCCCGCGATCTTGGTGGAACTCTGGAAGGGGACCGTGTTCACCTCAATAGCAGCTACAACGAACGTCATGGCGATTCCTTGCAGTTCGATTTCCAAGGTAAACTAACTGGCGATGAAATGAGCGGAACCTTGGCCATGGGTGAGTATCTGGAAGCCCGTTGGACCGCCAAACGTCACCAATTCCGCAGAAGCGCATAATGCCATGAGAATTCCCATAGCCCTTCTATTTTTCGCGAGCCTCAGCCTTGCCCAACCCAAGTACGACCTGCTGCTGAAGGGCGGTCACGTTGTAGACGCCAAGAACAAAATCAGCGCTGTTCGCGACGTGGCCATTCACAATGGACGTATCGCCGAAGTAAATGTGAAAATCGAACCCAATTCTGCGCGCAAAGTAATCGACGTCTCTGGCCACTATGTCACGCCTGGACTGATTGATATTCACGCGCACGTCTATGCCGGTACTGGAGAACGCCGGTCCTACGCCGGTGACTTGAGCCTTTATCCAGACGCCCATACCTTCCGCGTAGGAGTAACCACAGTGGCTGATGCCGGCTGTGCTGGATGGCGCAATTTCGAGGATTTTAAGGACAAGGTGATTGACCGCTCGCGCACGCGCGTATATGCATTTTTGAATATTGTCGGCAGCGGTATGCGCGGCGGTCAATATGAAAACAACTTGAAAGATATGGAGCCCAAGCCAGCCGCAGAAATGGCCATGAAGCACAAAGGGCTGATTGTTGGAATCAAAACTGCGCATTACTCGGGTCCGGAATGGACGCCAGTTGACAACGCACTGGAAGCTGCGAAATTAGCGAACATTCCTGTGATGGTGGACTTCGGCAGCAACAAACCGGAACGCCCATTGAGCGAATTGCTGAACCGCAAACTTCGTCCTGGGGACATTTACACTCACTTGTATTCCGGACTTCGTGGCGAACAAACAGAATCCGGCCACCCCAATCCAGCTTTATTTGAAGGCCGCAAGCGAGGAATCTATTTCGACGTCGGCCATGGTGGTGGAAGTTTCTTGTGGCGAGTGGCAGTCCCACTGATCAAGGATGGCTTTTTGCCGGACTCAATTTCCACGGATCTGCATATGGGGAGCACCAACAATGGCATGAAGGACATGCTGAATGTGATGGATAAATTTCTGGCTATGGGCTTGTCGGTGGAAGACGTGATCGCCAAATCAACTTGGAATCCAGCCCGTGAAATACGCC
>JAYUSZ010000407.1:0-7474 GCA_043755435.1 Bryobacterales bacterium
CGGTACAAAGGCCGCTTGATCGATTTCCGCGTTTCGATTATGCCCACGATCCATGGCGAAGATGCTGTGCTGCGTGTGTTGGATAAAGAGTCGATGAGCGAGAAGTTTTCGAAATTAACGCTGGAAGTGGTTGGGTTTGCGGAAAACGATATCCTCAAGTTTCGCCGCTATATCAAGGAGCCTTATGGCATGGTGCTGGTGACCGGGCCCACCGGTTCCGGTAAGACCACCACGCTGTACGCGGCGCTTTCAGAAATCAAGAACGATGAAGATAAGATCATCACCATTGAAGATCCCGTGGAATATCAATTGAAGGGGATCACGCAAATTCCGGTGAACGAGAAAAAAGGACTAACCTTTGCTCGTGGATTGCGTTCGATTTTGCGTCACGATCCGGACAAGATCATGGTGGGGGAAATTCGCGATCAGGAGACGGCGCAAATTGCCATCAATGCCGCGCTAACCGGTCACTTAGTGTTCACCACTGTCCACGCCAATAACGTGCTGGACGTGCTTGGCCGCTTTCTAAACATGGGGGTGGAGCCATACAATTTCGTCGCCGCCATGAACTGTATTCTGGCGCAGCGGTTGGTGCGTGTGATTTGTGAACACTGCAAAGCGCCGACTACCTATCCAGATCAGGAGATCATTGATAGTGGCCTGAATTTGGAAGAGTGGAAGAACCTCACGTTTTATGAAGGCACTGGATGTTTTGAATGTGGAGGCACAGGGTTCCGGGGCCGTACCGCCATTCATGAGCTGCTGGATTTGAGTGAGCGCATCCGTGATCTGATTCTGGAAAAACGGCCAGGGTCGGAGATCAAACGGGCGGCGCGCGAAGAGGGTATGACTTTCTTGCGCGAAGCAGCAGTGGACAAAGTGCGGATGGGGATTACCACTTTGCGCGAAATCAACAAGGTGACTTTCATCGAGACTTAATATGAGCGACGTCATGGGTACAATTACACGAATCTTCGACGATCCGCCACCGGAATTCGTTTTTGAAATCGGGTCTGGCCAAATTGCGTGGGCGCGCCGTGTCAAGGGCAAGCAGACGTTTGATTCGGGAACGAAGGAAATTGATGGAGACGTATTAGCAATATCGCCGGCCCACGACAATATGTTGCGGCCTGAAGCCTTCTTCCAAGCGGTGGCCGACCTGGCTCCGCCGCCATCGCGCAAGCGGCCTGGGGCGGTGTTGATTCTGCCGGATTATTGCGGCCGTGTCACAGTGCTGGATTTCGACGACCTGCCGAAGAGGGCGGAAGAGCAGATGGCGTTGGTGAAGTTCCGTTTGAAGAAAAGCGTTCCGTTCGATGTGGATCAAGCTTCAGTGAGTTTTTTTCCGCAAGCAAGATTTGAAGGCGGCAAAATTGAGGTGGTAGTTGCTGTAATCGCACAGGAAATTTTGGCGCGCTATGAGGCACCGTTTCGGACTTCAGGATTTTGGCCCGGCATAATTACCACGTCCACTTTGGCGGCTTGTGATTTGATGCCTGAGGAAGGGACATCTTTGCTGCTGAAACAGTCTGGCGGGGTTCTGACTGCTGCTGTATTCCGTGGACGCACCTTGAAAATGGTACGCACCGTTGAGTTAATGGAAGTGTCCCCTCAGGAAGTGGCCGGAGTGCTGTTTCCAACCTTGGCTTTTATGGAAGATGAGTGGAAGCTGAAGCCCGATCGGTTAGTGTTATGCGGATTCGACCGTGTACAAGGGTTTGAGGAATATTTGGCGAGGGAAAGCGGCCTGCCGGTGGAACCATTGCGCAGTCCCATGGGGTTGGCAGGTGAGGCCAACGCGGGAATTCAGGGGTTTCTAACCTCGAAGGGAGCAGCTTAAAAAGATGCGCATTGGAATTAATCTGGCATCGGAACCATTCCGGCGGGAGCGGGCGCTGCTGGTTGCCTCTTCGCTGCTGAGTGGGTTGATGCTTACCAGCTTCTTAGCACTTGGCCTAATGGTCTGGAACGAACATCAGACGAAAGCCGAGGAACGCCGGTCCATTGAGAAACTGGAAAAACTGGTAGCGGCAGTGGATAAGGAGCAATCAGGCGTCAATGGCGTTTTGCGCACGTCCGGCAACTCAGAAACGCTGGAACGGAATCTGTTTTTGAATAATCTGATCGCCCGAAAAGGCATCAGTTGGACGCGGATTTTTGGAGATCTGGAACAAGTGCTGCCATATAGTGTGCGTATTGTTTCGGTTCGTCCGCAGGTGGACAACAAGAACGAAATTCAATTGGATATGGTGGTGGGCTGTGCATCGGCGGAACCAATTATTGAACTGATAAAGCGACTGGAAGCTTCGCCACTATTTGGGGGGACACAGGTACATTCCTCGCTGCCACCCAGCCAAAGCGAACCCTTGTTGCGATATAGGATCAGCGTGAATTATGCTCAAAAACTTTAACTGGGCGGAGATCAAAAACAGCATTACAGGCCGTGGCGGCGCCTTCTGGGTGCGCGTCATCATGAGTGTGCTTTTGGTGGCGAATCTAGTGACGGCTTACTTTGTGTTTTATCCAGTAGGTGGCACTTCTGATGAATTGGAAGAGCGTCGCCGGGCGCTTGAGTTGCAACTTCGCAGCAAGAAACAGAATTTTGAACGGTCGCGAATGATTGGCACCAAAGTGGAAAAAGGTAAAGCCGATGGCGACAGTTTTCTGGACGGTTACTTTTTAGATCGCCGCACTACGTATTCAACAGTTGTGAGTGAATTGACGTCGATGGCGAAAATTTCGGGAATCCGGGCCAAAGAACAGTCGATGAATGAGGAAGCAATTGAAGGTTCCGATACACTCAGCATGCTGACCATCACTGGGAATCTTGAAGGGACCTATGCTGACTTGTTGAAGTTTGTGAACCAAATTGATCGCTATCCGAGGCTGCTGATTATTGAGCAGTTGACTGCATCGCCGCAAGCGCAGACAGGCTTGTTGAGTGTTTCGTTAAAGCTAAATACGTTCGTTCGCGATCTGAGTGATCAACAACAAGCACTGCTGTTACCTGGTGGCGCGGGGGGCAAACAATGAAACTGGGCGCTGAACCGAAGCAGGTGAAAATTCTTGGGGCCATTCTGTGTTTGGCCGGGATTCTGTATTGGACCAACAGGCCGGATAGTCCTGAGAATGATCCGCGCAGTCAGGCTAGCCGGAAGATGACGGCGGGGACACCTGTGGCGGCTGCGATACCAGCAGCGCGGCAACAGGTTGCTACGAAGCAAACCAACTCCCGGCGTACAGGGGCCAAGTCTAGCTTGCAGGATTTCAAGCCTTCATTGAAACCTCGCAAAGAAGCGATTGATCCAGCAACAGTGGACCCCTCATTGCGGCTCGATTTACTGGCCAAAGTGCAACGCGTGAATCTGGCTGGTGGAAGCCGAAGCTTGTTTGATTTTGGAGCAGCACCGATAGTGAAGGCTGCAACTCCGCCGCCAATCAAGCCAACAGCCGGAAAGGGTATGACTGGGGCGGTGGCTGCAACAGTTGCTGCGCTAACCAATCCCACGCCTCCCCAACCTCCAGTAGTTCCCAAAACACCCATCCCACTGAAGTTTTTCGGTTTCCTGGGTGGGGCACGACAAGCCTCCAAGCGGGCCTTTTTCCTGGAAGGGGAAGAGATCCACGTTGCCGGGGAAGGCGACCTGATCCGTAAACGGTTTAAAGTAGTTCGTATCGGCCTGAATTCGGCTGTGGTTGAAGACACGCAGCAGAGTTACGAACAAACATTGCCATTGGAAGAACCTCAGCAGGGCACATGAAGTTGAAGCAACACAAATCGCGGCGTCAGGGTGAGGGTGGCTTCGCCATCCTGCTTGTTATGGTGATGGCGGCGGCCATCGCGATTACCCTATATACCGAAATGCCCCGGCTTGTGTTTGAAGGCCGGCGCGCTAAAGAGGAATTACTGGTGCAGCGCGGCAATCAATACGTTCGCGCCATCCAGTTATATCAACGCAAATTGAAAAAACCCCCTCAGACTTTGGACGATCTGGAAAACACGAACCAGCTTCGTTTCCTGCGACGCCGTTATGTGGATCCGTTCACTGGCAAGGATGATTGGCGTTTGATTCACTCGAGCAATGGGCAGTTGACAGATTCGCTGGTGAAGAAGCCCGGGCAGCCCGGACAACCTGGACAGCCGGGTCAGGATGCTAGCGCTGGTCAATCCGCGGCGTTAGGAACTGCAGCTGCCACAACCTTCGTAACTGGTGTTTATCAGGATCCGAATCTGGCAGCGGCGAATCAGCCTGGTGGTCCTCGGAGGGCGAGTGAACAGCCTGGGTATCGAATCGGCGGGGACCCGAACAATCCAAATCCGGTGGATCCGAACAATCCGCCCGACCCCAACAATCCAACCCAGGTTAATCCTAATCAGCCGAACCCAAACCAGCCGAACCCTAACCAACCGAACCCTAACCAACCGAACCAGGGCTACGGCTCGCCGGGACCTGTTGTGTCCGGTCAACCATCATTCCCAGGTTCGAATTTGCCTCCCGGCTTTCTGCCTCCCGGCATTGTTCCCGCGCAACCCGGCCAGCCTGTGCGATTCCCCGGGTATCCCACGGGTGCGGCAAATTCGCAAACAAACCCCCAGCCGTACACCCCCTACAATCCATTCCCAAATTCCCCGATTAGCAACCAGCAACAACAGCAACAGCAGCAGGTTCCCAACCAAGCACCACTGAGCGGTGCTAACAATCCTGCACTCGGAATGATTCAACGCTTGTTAACAACTCCAAATCCCAACGGACAACAGATCGCCAATTCCATCTCCCAGGGAAGTACTCCAATGGGTGCGGGGATTGCGGGAATTGCCAGCAAGCACGATGCCGAGGGGATCAAGCTGGTGAATGAACGGAGCAACATCAAAGAATGGGAATTCGTTTACGACCCAGCGCAGGACAAGAGTGGGCAAAAAGCCGGTGGCGGACAAGGGCAAATTGGGACACCCAACGGATCAAACAACAACAGCAACAACAATAACAGTAACAACAATGGGAATAAGCCATCCTCAACTGGGTCTGGCACTCCACCCTTTGGCTCAGGCACCTCTTTCGGTCAAGGTTCGCAGTACGGTCAACCCCAGCAGCAAACTCCCCAACCGCGGCCAAGGTAACTTTTCAGAAAGTACTCTAAAACCTAAAGCAAAATTTCCATTCTGACGATATCATGGATAAAGGAGCATCTCGTCTGTCCCTTTCCAGCACAACTGGAGAACTGTCCCATTTCATCCCGGAATTTTCCGAGGCGATTTTGGCTGCCGTATGCCACATCGTTTTATACAGTTGGCACAACCGGTCAACGGCGGATGGATGGTTGACTCGCAAAAAGAAATTTGTAAACAGGCTAATTTGGCTAAGCGGCGTTCTTTCAGCATTCGGTTTGATTCTTCAACTTCCATTAGTGTGGCAGCGACTCCCGGAACATCCAGTCATTCACTGGCTTCGTGGCGGGTTAATCCTTTGGGCCATGGTGGCTGTGGGTTCAACTGTAACGCTTGCCGTGGCACGCTACTTGGAATCAAAATCAGTTGCCAGTCCCAACTTCCATCCTGGCCGACGCCAATTTCTGACCGCTGCGCAGGCGGCGCTTGTGGCCGCGCCTGCATTCGCTGCCGGATTTGGGGTGTTCATCGAACGAAGAGATCTGCGCCTGGTGACCAAGGATCTGAAAATCCCCGGTCTTCCAAAAGACCTAAACGGATTGCAAATTACCCAAGTCTCCGATATCCACCTCAGTGCTTTTCTATCAGAGAAAGAACTGGCTTACGCCATCGACATGGCGAACGAAACGAAACCGCATCTTATGGTGATGACCGGCGATTTGATCACGCGCGGCGGGGATCCGCTGGATGCGTGTATCCGGCAATTGGGTCGGCTGAAGGCTGATTTAGGTGTGTACGGATGCAACGGGAATCATGAAGTGTACGCCAAGTGCGAAGGGTATGTGGAGCGCGAGTGTAGCAAAGTTGGCGTCAACATCCTACGACACCGAAACCTTCAGCTGAAGCGAGGAAACGCATCCATCAATCTGGCCGGTGTGGATTACCAGACAACTTCTAAACCTCTATTAACTGACGCCGGGAGACTGCTGCATCATTCCCCCGAAACCTTGAACCTATTGCTATCACACAATCCTGGAGTATTTGAGAAAGCCGCCGAACAAGGGTGGGACCTGACCCTTTCAGGACATACCCACGGTGGCCAGGTATCTGTCGAAATTCTTCATCAACACATGAACATTGCCCGCTTCTACACCCCCTACGTCTATGGCGATTATGAAATAGGCGACTCCAGAATTTTCGTGACGCGAGGCATTGGAACCGTTGCGCTTCCTGCACGCATCGGCGCTCCGCCTGAAATTGCTGCGATTCGATTGTGGTCTACTTAATCCTTTCTGACATCCACAGCAATTGGGAGGCTCTGCAGGCCGTGCTTGCGGCGGCCCACGGCCGCTACGCCCAAGTGATCTGCTGTGGCGATGTGGTGGGCTATGGAGCCGATCCGAATCTGGTTACCGATTGGGTTCGTTCCAAAGTAATTCTGACCGTTCGTGGGAATCACGATCAATTTTGCTCCGTGGAATCACCCCTCAAAAACCTCAGCCCTCTGGCTGTCTCTGCGGCTCGCTGGACCCTTACAAACCTGTCATCGGAAAACAAGGCATGGCTGCAGCAATTGCCCCAAGGTCCCATAGATTTCGAGGGTATGCGGATTCTGCATGGATCGGTTCGCGATGAAGATGAATATATTTTCGACATCGCCGATGCAAGGCAAGTCGCCGGACAACTAGGGGCCAATGTTCTGTTCTTTGGACATACCCATCATCAGGGCGTTTTCTATTGCCATAGAAACGGCATTCGTCAAGCCGTTGGCCCTGCTTACTCCAAGTCGCAAGTGAATTTTGAGGTGGACGATACGGCCAGTTGGTTGATTAACTCCGGCTCGGTTGGGCAACCGCGCGATGAAGATCCACGGGCAGCCTTCGCGCTTTACGATACGGTCACACAGCATTTGGAGTTGTGCCGCACCCCTTACGACATTCCAAAAGCGCAAGCCAAAATTCGAGCCGCCGGTCTTCCTCAAAAATTGGCTGACCGGCTTGCGCTAGGACTTTGACCTCGGCGTTTAGAAGACAATTCTCAAAGCAAACCGGAACATGCGTTCGTCCACACATTCGCGGCCTGTATTCTGCACACCGTTAATCACTGTGAATCCGTTCAGATTGCGAATTGTTCCGTCGGCATTAAATTGAAGGGAATTTACGTTCGCACCGGGTGAAGAAAAATGGGGTGTGTTAGAAACGTTGAACGCTTCAGCTCGGAACTCAACTTTGAAACGTTCCCCCACAGCGAAGTTGCGGAAGACGCTGGCATCCAAATTCATCAATCCAGGAGCGCGCAGAATGTTGAACCCAGCAGTGCCGAAGCGGGCTTGAGTAACTGGTCCAAAAGCCAGCGGATCAAACCAGG
>JAYUSZ010000408.1:0-7471 GCA_043755435.1 Bryobacterales bacterium
GGGCTCGGGACGGTAGTTTAGTAATAACAACCGAGACAGGTACTTTTGCGGCATTCAAGGTCAACCCTAACTGGGACTAGCCTTGCCGCTCGATCGCCGCTGATCGTGAAGCGCTGAAGGCCGACGCCGAGCAGTTCTTTCGCGACCGCGAAATCCTGGGCGCAACGGCTGCCTTTTTCATCGCAGCGCGATCCGAGCAGGCTTCGCCTTGTCAAACTTACCCGGCGTGGCAGGCGCACGGCGCGGCGGCAATTCCATCGTTTGAGCGAAACGCTCTGGCTGCGCAGTAATGATGCGGATGTTCTTCAACCGGATCACATTACGCGTGTCGTTGGGCCTGTCGCCCAGCGAGTGGATCTTAAACGCGATTTTGCCCTCGCGATATTTTTCGTCCACCAGATGAGACGTGGGGACTCCGTTCACCCAGACCTTGATCGTATCGCCGATGCATTCGATGCGGAAATGCGCCCACTCACCCAGCTTAAACGCGCCGCGGCCCGCTTCGTTGTCCGCGAGGTCGTGCAGCCAGCGCCATGAATCACCGAAGTCATCGAACACCCCGCCCGTCCAGGCGCGCGTCGTATTGTCCACCTTCACCTGATAGCCGTTGAGCCGCACTTTGGCATCGGCATTTGCATCCAGGCTCCGTAGCAGAATGCCGCTGTTGAAGCCGGGATCGTCCTTCAAATCCAGTTCGAGAATGAAGTCGCCGTATTTTTCCGTGGAAGTGACGAATGTGTGCTCGACCGTGTTAGTTCGTTGCCGCAGCAACATCGCGCCGTCTTCAATTCCGGCCGAGGCGAGATTCGTCGGCCCAACGAGTTTCCAGCCGGTGTAATCCTGGCCATTGAAAAGCGAGACCCACGGCGCGGCGGCGGGCGACTGAGCGCGGGCTGTGATGACAGTCAGCACCAAAGTGATCAAAGTGCTCTTTACTCTCATGTGGAAATTATACTGAAGTCTCTCAGTTGAGGTCATTCCTGCCTGCTTGATTTAATTGCAGCAACTCTGGGCGAATCACGCGCCACACGGAGAACGGTTGCATTGAGATGCCGCGCGGGGCTCACCGTATGACAAATATTGTTAACCTTTCGGATGATAAGAGTCGTCATCGAAGGCAAGCCGCCAGCATCCGATTGAGGCAATCATATATACTGACTGGGTCCGGGAAACCTCGAATGGAAAATCCCGGTCAAAACGGAGAATCTCGTCGACATGGCTGGCAAAGTTGCGATCCGCCGGATTTCGAAGGGGCCCGTATCGCTGGGCTTCTATCTGATCCTTGGTCTAGTCTCGCCTTGCCGCTCGACGGCCGCCGATCATGAAGCGCTGAAGGCCGACGCCGAGCAGTTCTTTCGCGGCCGCGTCACACCCTTTGTCACCACCTATTGTCTGCCCTGCCACCGGAGCCAGCGCCCCACGCGCGGGGGAGTCAATTTCACGCCGGCTCTCAAGGATCCCGGTCACGCCGCCTTCACTGCACAGTGGAAGAAAGGCGCCGTCCTACTGAAGGTGCACGACATGCCGCCCAAAAGCGCTCCTCAGCCCGCCGAGGCGGACCGCCAGATGTTCGCCGATTGGCAGGCCAAGCTGAAGTACCTCAGCCACAAGGATCCCGGACCCTTCGTTATCCGGCGGTTGACCAAGACCGAGTACGGCAACACTTTGCGCGATCTGTTCGGCGTAGACCCGTCGATTGCCGATGGACTTCCCGATGAAGTCAGCGGCGAGGGTTACCTTAACTCACTCTCGCCCCTTCAGCTCGAGCAGTATTTGACAATCGCCGACAAGGTGCTGCGCCGGATGCCTACTGCGGTCCAGAAACGGCTGTTCGGTGAACCGCCGCCGAAGGCTGACCCGCGGGCAGCGGCGCGCAAAGTTGCGGCATCTCTTGCCAGAAAAGCCTACCGCCGGCCACCCACCGAGGCTGAGTTGGATGTCCTGCTTGCCACGTTCGACCTGGGAAAGCGCAACAACCTGGCCTACCCGCAGGCCCTTCACTTGATGGTGAAGGCCATCCTTGTTTCTCCTCAGTTTCTGTTCATCACTCCAGCGGGAGAAGCCAAGTCAAGCACCGGGATCGTTCCGCTGGACGACCATCAACTCGCTTCCCGTTTGTCATATCTGATATGGGCCACCATGCCCGACAATGAACTGATGGCGCTGGCCGAAAGCGGGAAGCTGCATGAGCCGGCGGTTCTGAAGGCGCAGGCGAAGCGTTTACTGGACGATCGCCGTTCGCGGGCATTGTTTGACGGCTTCGGTGCGCAGTGGTTGAGCGTCGGCGGGTTGAAGCGTCAAGTCTTCGATCCCGCGCTGTTTCCGCAAATGACCGCTGCCATGCGTCAGGCGATGTATGACGAAGTCCGCCTGTTCTTCGAGAGCATCGTCCGCGAAGACAAAAGCGTCATCCGTTTCGTCGACAGTGAATACACCTATCTCAACGAAACATTGGCTGCGATTTACGGCTTGCAGAAAACCGTCAAGGGACCCCAGATGCGGCTGGTCCGGCTTAGTGACGGCAATCGTGGAGGGGTGCTGGGAATGCCGGGTGTTCTTGCGGCAACCTCTTTCCCCAACCGCACCAGCCCCGTGAAGCGTGGCGTTTGGGTTCTGGAACAAGTGCTTGGCGACCACGTTCCCGCCGCCCCGCCTGACGTTCCGGCCCTGGATAAGCAAGATCAGGCAGCTGTCGCGAATCTGACGGTACGTCAGCGTACCGAGTTGCACCGCACCAATCCCGTCTGCGCCAACTGCCATCAGATCCTCGACCCGATCGGGTTCGGTTTGGAAAAGTTCGATGCCATCGGGCGATGGCGCGAACGGGACAGCAATGGCCAGCCGATTGACGCCGCCGGGGAGCTTCCCGGTGGACAGCGTTTTACAGGCCCCCGGGATCTGAAAACCATCCTAGCCGCCCGAACCGGCAACATTGGGCGCAACCTGTTGGAGAGACTGTTGGCCTACGCCCTGGGGCGCAAGCTGGCAGGCTATGATGAAATAGTGGTGGACGATTTGATGGATGAGATCGCCGCAAACGGGTACCGCATGCGGTCGCTCATCTATGGGGTCATAACAAGTTATCCCTTTACACATCGGCGAGTGGAAGAAATTGGAGGCATCAATGAGCAAAAGCGCGCAAATTGACCGGCGAATGATTGACCGGCGAACCTACCTGAAAGGGTTGGGGGTTTCCCTCGCCCTGCCGCTTATGGATTCCACAGGTTGGGCAGACACAGTCAAAGCCAAGCCGCCCGTGCGCCTTGGTTTCATGTATATGCCCCACGGCGTGATCATGGATCAGTTCTGGCCAGCTAATGCGGAGAGTTTTCTCTCCTCGCCGCCGCCGGCCCTGGAATCTCTGCGTCCCGTCCTGGAGCAGTGCTTGATGGTCAAGGGGATCTCCGGCGTCCCGATCAATCCCTTCAGTGGAGCGCCGCACGCGCTGGAACTATCCACTTGGCTTACCGCGGCATTGCCGAGGGCCGACAAGCGGAACGAGATCAACATCGCCATCTCCGCCGATCAGATTGCCGCCAACCACGTGGGGGCCTTCACCGCCCTGCCATCGCTTGAGTTGGCCACCATGCCACAAACCTGGAAGGAGAACCAGGAAGGTCTGAATGAGGGCTACTACTCGCACTGCAGCTTTAGTTCCCCCACGCAGGCGGTTCCTGCCGAGGTCAATCCGCGGAACGTGCTCTATCGCCTGTTCAACAAGCAGGAGCAGGCTGGCGGAGCACGGGAAGCATCGCCGCTGAGCGCACTGGATCGCAGCTTGTTGGACATTGTACTGGGCGGCGCCAGAGACCTGCGGCGTACATTACCCGCCTCGGACCAACGCAAGCTCGATGAATATCTGGACAGCGTGCGCTCTGTGGAACGACGCATCGCTGCCATTGAGCATCGCCAGAAAGACGCAGCTTTGGAAAAGGCCGGCCTAAGCTCAAGCAAACGTCACGCGTCCGATTCGCCGCCAATCGAGATCAGGATTCCAGAAGGCGAGAAACGAAGCGAGTACATGCAGGTGATGTGCGACCTGAACGTGCTGGCGTTTCAGACCGATACCACCCGGGTCAGTACATACATTGGCTCGACACCGAACGGGGCCTCCTATCCGGAACTGGGCTTCAACGATCAGCACCACTCGAATACCCATCACAACAACGAACCGGAAAAGGTCCGCAAAATCGCACGGATCACCGAGTTCAACATCGCGCAGTTCGCCTACATGGTGAAGAAGATGCACGGCCTGCGGGAAGCTGACGGCACCTTGCTGGACAACTGCATCATGATGTGGGGATCGGGCTTGGAGGATGGGAACAAACATACCCGCGAAAACCTTCCCTTCGTGATTGCCGGCAAAGGTGGCGGTTCGATCAAGACGGGACGTTACCTCCCGGATGTGAAGGGGAACCAGGGGGATCTGCTCACAACCCTGCTAGCCTGCGCCGGCATACCGATCGATCGGCCGGTCGGAAACGCGACGAAGCAAATCGAGGATATCAAGGCTTAGAGAGATGTCGCTGCGGGGCAGCCCGAAGCCACGCGTGGGTGGAAGACCGCGGTTTCCGAGTCGCGCGTGATCCATTCCCTATCCCTGTTCCCGATCGCGTAAACTGGCTGAATCACCTATATATGCCCCTTTCCACCGGCGACAAACTCGGCCCGTACGAAATCCTCGCACCCCTCGGCGAAGAGCGCACCAGTGCCGGGAGCGGGATGCCCACGCGCAAGCGTGTCAGTTTTAATCTGCGAGTGGAAGTAAATCCGGATGCCTTGCGGGCGCAAGTGTTCGACGAAGGTTGGAGCGTTATGAAGAATCGCTTCTATGACCAGAAGATGCATGGCGTGGATTGGACCAAGGCCAAGGATACCTATGCTTCGCTTCTTCCCTACGTGGGCGATACCGAAGAACTGCAAACAGTAATGATGGAAATGATCGGTGAACTGAACGCGTCCCACACGGGAGTTACCGGAGGTACGGCGGCTGACCGCAGTCTGCCGCAGACGCGCTCGCCGGGTTTTGAACTTGAAGCGGATGCGTCTGGATTCTACCGGGTTTCCCATGTTTATAAAAAGGGTCCGGCCGATAAAGATTACATGAAAATAAAGAAGGGCGATTTTGTTCTGGAAATGAATGGTAAGGAGTTAAAGCAACCGGAGAGCTATTGGGCGGCCTTCACCCGTTCCACAAATAACCGGTGGGAATTTTTGTTGAACAGTAAGCCTTCGGCAGAGGGAGCCTGGAAAGTAACCGTTGAACCCATAACAGCCGCGGCGCTTGGCAATCTTCAATACGAAAAGTGGGTAGAAGACCGTAAGGCGATGGTGGAGCGGGCGACGAAAGGTGAAATGGGCTATCTGCACATTCGAGCCATGGATGCGCCATCGCTTCGAAAGTTCGAATTGGATTTGGCGGAAAGTCGTTTCAAGAATGGCCTGGTAATTGACGAGCGTTTCAATGGCGGTGGCGGCATTGATCAGGAACTGCTCCAGATTCTGGCGCAACGCATGTATCAAAAAACCATCGTGCGCGGCGGTATGGTGGAAGAACGCCCGCAACGCGCCTACTTCGGGCCCATGGTGGTATTGCAGAATGAACGATCAGCAAGTGATGCGGAGATGTTTCCGGATGGGTTCCGTGCGTTGGGACTGGGTAAATTGGTTGGTGTACCCACCTACGGCGCCGTCATAGGAACAGGCGCATTCGGCTTAATGGATGGTTCGTCTATCCGCACTCCTGGAGCTGGGGTTTATACAGCCAAGGGACAAAACATGGAGAATTATGGAGTTCCTCCGGATGTGTATGTGGATAACACACCAGAAGAATTCAGACGCGGGGTGGATGCTCAGGTTGAACGTGCCATCACGGTGCTGCGGGCTGAGCAGAGGAAGTAGCGGGTATTCGTATTTGCAAAAAACCTCGCCCGCGCGAATCAATCCGCGCGGGCGAGCCTCTCAAAGATTCCGAACCCCGCCAAACGGAATTAGTAACACCCCAGTAACGCGCCTTCTTCTTGATAGGGTAAAAGCAACAATGGGACCAATTTTGCGCTAAAAGGTTTCAAAACCTTTCAAAACCTTTCACGAGCATCCCGGGCGCACTCGGCACCGCCCTCAATCATTAGCTATCTATCGGGTTTGAAGCAGGCAGACCGAATTTTCTAAACCAGGTTTGGGATTTTAATGATCTTTTTCTGAATTGCGTACTGCACAAGTTGTGCTTTGTTGTGAATATCCAACTTGCGCATTAGGTTGAATTTGTGCGCCTCCACGGTCTTCACACTTAAGTTAAGATCGCAGGCGATTTCTTTCACGGCGAAGCTGGCAGTAGTGCGGCGAAAGTCGATCGGCTACTTCGCCGGCGCCAGACGCTTCAACTCCTCAAACCAGTTCTGCACCAGCACGATCTCGCGCATGCCGTTGGAGTCGGAACCACGAATCATCAGGAAGCGTCCGTCAGGCAGTACATCGTACGCAGGGCCGTCGTTTCCGCTTTTCCTGTACTCCTCCATCGATCCTCTTAGCCCCGGCACGCGCATGTCGAACAACGGCTCCGGCTTACCAAACCGGAGTGATCCACCAGCCGGAGTCACTGCCACTGCCATCATCTTCGGCACCCCTTCCGCAAGACCTTCAAAGTAGATCTCCTTGCCATCACGCCGCCATCGCGGACCATTGCCACCAAGAATGGAAACAGAAAACCTCTCGCCTTGCGGATACTGTTGGACGTAAACTTCATACCGTCCTGATTCATCGGAGACATAGGCCAACCAGCGGCCATCGGGAGAGAACTGCGGGCTAAATTCAGAAGCCGGAGTGTTCAGGAACGGATTCAGGGTGGGCTTTTCGCCCATCGTCATGATCCAGATGTCGTGGAGGCTGCCCACTTGCACCGTGTAGGCTAGCTTTGTACCGTCCGGCGACCAGGAGAAATTTCTATAGCCTCTATTAGGGACAAGCAATCGCATGCTGCCGTCCTGGTTTCGGAGGTAGATTCCAGAGGTGCCATTGTGTTTCGTGTTGATAGCCATAGACCGGCCATCGGGGTGCCAGGCGAAGCCATCTGTAGAACTCTCCAGCGCAAGCTTGGTGGTGCTTCCGCGCTGCAAATCATAAACATGAACGGTGTTTCCGCTGCTGCCATTTCCAAGGAAAGCAACGAAGCGGCCATCGGGAGATACCCTTGGGCTGGAAAAGTTGGCCGGTGGCAGCCCTAGCGGCTGAAACTTCCCATCCCGGCCTACTAAACCCAGAACCTTTTCAGTTTCGGCGGCAGGCACATACGCAAGCATGCCGTTTCGAGAGATTGACAACTCCGGCTGAGGCAGGGGGCCAGGGCTATAGAGTACCTTCTCGATGAACGGAAGCGCAGGGCCAATCACCGTCTGCTTTGCCAAGTCAAACGGCGCGATCAGCAGTTCCTCGCCACGCTGGAAAAGGAGATGTCCGCTGCTTAACACGAATG
>JAYUSZ010000409.1:0-19756 GCA_043755435.1 Bryobacterales bacterium
GGGATTCATCTTTATAGAAATAGGTTCGGCTTGGATTATATCCGTCGATGCCTATATACATGCCAACCACGGATTCCTTGTGCGGGATACCGGCCACGAAATCGCGAACAAACTTGGGATCTCCCCAGTTGAAATAGAAGTAATCGTCATTGCGAAGTGTGAGCCATGTCTTCATGCCAAGCTTGGTGACGCCGTCAATATCCCCGGTCCATTTCGGAGCCGTGGTTGAGTACATGTGGGCCATCGCGTACTTTGCTGAATACTCCGTGGTGGCATTGGGAATGGCCTTGAGCGGAGCATAGAACGTGTTCCATGCCGCCGTCGAAGACTTCACGCTGCGATGAATAAGGTTGAACTTCCTCGACGGATTTTTGCTCAAATAGTCCTTCACCGCCTTACCCATTGCATTCCACGTCCATTCCGTGTTTTCCTCCTGGGTGCCGTGCATTCCATCTCCGGATGTGATGCCGAATCCATCAAGATCCGGATAGGTTTCCACAAGCGCCCGCATGCTCTTATACATGTAGTCGATTGTCGTGCTGTTTTTCGGATCCTCGGTTAAGGCGGGATATTGAGCTTTCGCATGTTCGAGGTGGATATTCCAGTTGAAGAAATAAAACTTCATCCCTCTATCGTGGGCATACCCCATCACTTCCTTCCAGAATGCAACACGCTGATCGTGATCCATCTCTTTCACAAAACCATCGAATCCTTCGATTCTCGGCAAGGATACCTTCGGATAATCGGGCAGCTTCACAAGTGCAGGGAAAGGGTGATGCACCCAAACCGACAATACGTTGTAGCGGTTCCGCGCCTGTTGGTCGATCAATGTCTTCCAAAACGCCATGTCCCAAACATGCGGAATTGCCTTCTTGGCTGAATTGGATGTCCATCTGCCAACATAGGTGGGAATTCGTCTATCCAGCGGAAGGTTCAGCTTCATTCCCCGATTCAGCAATAACGGTGACTCCTCACTGTTGAAGCTACCGCTCAGTCCGTGGAAAGAAATATTTTCGGCCAGTTGCAATCCGCCATACATCGCGCCGGCGGCATCGCCGCCCTGCACCCAATAACTCAAGTCAGGCTTGGTTGTGGTGCGGAGGGCGTAGGCTTGAGTGCCCAAACCGGCCACCGCTTTGCCACCTTGCGCGGAGAGAATGGATGCGGCGGTTCTGTCCGTGGCGACTGCGAGCACGATCTTCTTGCCGGAATCGTCTGCTGCAAGTGTCGAAAGTTTTTGGATCTGCACTGTGTGATTTCGCTTTTCAAGCGCAGCTTTGATATCGCCGGCCGCAAAGGCGATCTGTGGTTTGGCTGGATCAAAGTACAGTCGGACGGTTTCCGCCGCTGATAGTGCGGGAAGACCGAAGAGCGCGCATAGCATCGAGGCGATACCAGTGATGCGAGTGAAAGTGCGCTGCACTCTCAAGGGGTAAATGTGAATTGTTTCTTTCATAGGAGGATTGTTAGATACACGGGTGTTTTGGTGAAGAGCTTGTTATTGCACCGGCAAGTCATGACTGATCTGAATCGTTGTTGGAGTCACAACTTAAATCCAACGCGAAGAACGCACAACAATGCATGAACAAGAAGGGAAGGTGTCTGGGTTTTCTTTCAACACAGCAGAGGAATCACCCCAAATCGTATCTTAGGCGGCGGCAACTCTTGGAGGCTAGAATGAACTTGCTTAAATTATTGTACAATTCTACCCTTACCGGGTTTCGGTCTCCTTCGTACTGGACCCACGCTGCTTTGCCGCGGATCCGGCCAGGGGAGGTTCCGTAACGCCTGCGGACGTGCCGGCTCAAGTGGCATTGGTCGCAAAATCCCGTTTCCGCGGCAATCTCCGCCAACGTCAGGTCGCTTTCCAGTAAAAGTTGGTGTGCGCGGCTTACACGCAACTGGTCCACATACATCGAAAACGTTAGCCCCGTCGCAGTTCTGAAGAAGCGCATGAAGTAGCTTGCGCTCATTTTTAGCATCCGTGCCGCTTCCGCTACACTCAATCCAACTCCTTGGTGAGTGGACAGGAACTCGAACAACGGCGAGATGCGTCGCAGTCGGTCTCTGCGGAATTCGTAATCGCTATCTTCGGCCATGCGATCCCTGAACGCCTCTTCCAAAATGATGAGCAGTTCACCAAGAGCGGATTTCTGGCGGGCCTGACTGGCCGGATTGCCGGCTCCCTCCATCTGTGCAACCAACAGTCGGCTCAGGCAGTTCCAGGCTTCCGCCGCGTGCGGATCCTGCGAGCGCAGATGCAAACAGCCGTTCCGCAAATGACGAAATGGCCGCAGCAACCACCGGTCACAGGGCAGCGCGCCAGGCGGCGCTAACAGCTCCGGGTTGAAAACAATGACTAGGGCGTGGCGGTCTGGCCCCGTGAAGCTGTCGACACCGTGCAGGCGCAGGTTGTCGATGAGCAAGATGTCAGCAGCCTCGAATGGCTCTAATTGGTCGCCGGTGCGAAAAACTCCCGAACCGGCAAGCGGACAGAAAATTTCCAGGCGTTCATGCCATGTCATAGGTACGGCGCGGAGACCTGCTGGAAACTCGTACAACCTCACGGCAAGGGGGAAAGAAGTATCAAGGGCCAGGTGGTAGCGCTTTGCTGAATCCACTCGTTCTGAGATCTGGAACGATTCATAGGGCAAACTGGCCGCGAGTTGCAGCGGGAGATGCAGTCCGGCGGTATGGGATTCAAAGTCCCCAACATCGTCAACCGATAACCGGGAAAGGGTAGTTTTGTACACCACTTTGTTAGCTGAATTTTATACCAAGTTATCGCTCCACCGCACAGACTTCAAACAGGCTGCGGATTCCTGGCCATGAAAATAGTGATTCGAGGTGAAGAAGTAATCTTTCCGAGCTGAACAAAGTAATCCATTCCGGGTCCGGATGGTCAGCAGAGTCATAACATGTTCCGTCGGAGGGTCGATATTGATGGCACAACTGAAGCTGCAACCGTGCCGAACGAAGACAATGTAGGGGGGGCGCGAGTTCGAATCCCGCCGCCCCGACCATGATTTCTAGGGCTCTACGCCAAATAGTTCCCCGGATCGGTCACCCACATAAAATTGGTTTTAGGCCAAAGAATCAGCGTATAGTTCTTAGGGTTACCCCAACCTGCCCCAAAAAAGCAGAGATAATGAAAACTGTGTTTGAAGATCTGCTTCCCAAGATGGTCCAATGAAAATCTTTGAATCGCCCGCGTTAGGAGTGAGACGGTGAATCGGCGGAGCTTTCTGCTTGCGACGGCTTCGGCGATTGCAGCGCCCAAGGAAGTGCCACCCAATTTCATCTTCATTATGGCCGATGATATGGGCGTGTTCGACCTGGAATGCTATGGTCAGAAGCAGATCCGAACCCCCAGTTCCACCCGCCTAGCCAATGAAGGAATGCGGTTCACTGCTTGTTATGCCGGTGCGGCTGTTTGTGCGCCATCGCGAAGTGTATTGATGACCGGGCAGCACACAGGGCACACCAGTGTAAGGGCCAACGCCAGCCTTCGCACTGGCCAGCGGGTATCTCTAAAGGCCGAAGACGTTACGGTGGCGCAGATCCTAAAAGGGCCGGAATGGAAGCATGGTTACGATGAAAATTACGCCTATGCAACAGGGATTTTTGGAAAGTGGGGTCTGGGTGAGCCCGGCACTCCAGGGTTGCCCAACGATCATGGCTTTGATGAGTGGTTCGGGTTCCTGAATCAGCAACACGCTCATAATCATTTTCCAGAATACCTGTGGCGGAACAAGAACAAGGAAATCTTGAAAGGGAACCTGAACGGGCAACAACGCGAATATGCGTCGGACCTAATGGTTCGCGAGGCGCTATATTTTATTGACCGGCACCGGTACGAGCCTTTCTTCCTTTACTTCACGCCGACCATTCCGCACGCAGAAATCAAGGCGCCGGAATTGGGTGAATACGCAACCAAACCTTGGAGCGACGAAGCGAAGCACTATGCAGCGATGGTGACCCGAATGGATCACTACTTGGGTCGCATTTTGGACAAATTGAAAGAGACCGGACTGGAAAAGAACACGCTGGTGTTTTTCTGCAGCGATAACGGCGGTGTGTTTGATCCGCAACCTTTCGGAACCATGGGGCCTTTGCGAGGCAAGAAAGGGACTGTCTATGAAGGCGGTTTGCGGGTGCCGATGATTGTCCGCTTTCCTGGGAAGATCAAGGCTGGGACGGTCAGCGAATTTCCATGGTCGTTCTGTGATTTACTGCCGACACTGGCAGATCTGGCTGGTGCGCGCGGAATCCCTAAAAACGTGGATGGCATTTCCATTGCACCGATTCTGCTGGGCAAGACGCAAGACAAAAGTAATCGGCCAATTTATTGGGAATCCTATGATAGCGGCGGTTTTAATCAGGCCGTGCGGATGGGGCAATGGAAAGGAGTTCGGAACGGGCCTGGGAGCGCGGTTGAACTTTATAATCTGGAAAAAGATCCAGGGGAAGCAACGGATATTGCGGCAGCGCACAGGGATGTAATCCAGAAGATAGAGCGTTTTATGCAGGCAAGCCATGTGGATGGGCAGGAATATCCGACAGTTCGACGACCCGGTAAGCAAGCCCCAGAATAGAGAGTGAAACTTACAAGGGTTTTCCGCACAACAGCAGCAAGCAGGGAGCATCATTAATCCAGGGAGGCTGGAGCCAGAAGGAGTGCAGTTTACCTTAACGCTGAATATAATGGCACTGCCAGACAATGTCTCTTTTTGCGCAAGATCAAATGGGATCGATGCCCTGGCGAGTTGTTGCACTGCTGAAGTAAGTCTGAAACATGCTGTTGGAAATCTATCTAGATACAATTAAATGAAACCCCTGGTAACATTTGCGCTCTTCGTGATGCTTCAAGCATCCGCTTTGGCTGAGGCCCTTTTCACTGGCCGAGTGAGTGATATCTCTGGTGCCCCGGTAGCCGGTGCAACTGTGCAACTTGTCACTCTGGGAGGCGGATCCAGCATTGGGGCCGTTCTTGCGCAGACACAAACCCTCGACAACGGCACGTTCGTCTGGCCGTCACCTGCTCAGCCTCCATTCTGGATACGGGTGAGTGCACCGGGCTTTGCCGTCCGGGAGTTGGCGATCACTTCTGCATCGAAAGCTGTGGAAGTTGTTTTGACACCTCAATCCGCTCACGCCAGCGTTACCGTTTCGGCAACCCCAACGACTCGTGGAATAGGCGAGGACAGTCTTGATTCTGCTCATTTAGCCATTGTCCGTTCGGAAGACCAGTTGGCTGCACAACCAGTCCCAACGCTTGGCCACGCGCTAGTGGGCGAGCCTGGAATCCTGCTGCAGCAAAGCACCTGGGGCCAGGTATCACCGTTTCTCCGCGGTCTCACAGGCTATCAGGTGCTGAACCTGATCGATGGCATCCGTTTCAACAACTCCACATTTCGTTCTGGTCCGAATCAGTATCTCGCCTATATTGAGCCGAGCCAAGCCAAGCGCGTTGAAGCTGTTCTGGGGCCGGCGGGAGTTGCGTGGGGCAGTGATGCGCTTGGCGGACTAATCAACATTGTGACGACGACGCCGAGCTTTGTTGCTTCAAGCGGCAGTCACGCAATGCATGGCCAATTTCACCTTGGTGGATCCAGTGCCGATTTGTCAGGAACCGGGAATGGACAACTGGCCCTTTCGACTCCGCGTTACTACTTGCTGGGGGGACTTTCCGGACAACGTCACAATGACCTGCGTGCGGGCGGTGGCTTCGATTCCCGCAACGTCTATCGCCGCTTATTCGGGATGCAACATGACGCAGTGCGAGACTTGACCGGCAATCGCCAACAGGACAGTGGCTTTCAACAATACGGTGTGGAAGGGCGATTCGCTGCGAGGCTGCGTCCAGATCAGATTCTAACGATCAACTACCAGCAGGGTGTTCAGGACGGCGTTGACGGATACAAGGATTTGCTGGGCGGCCTGGGCCGCTTGATCTCCACATTCGAGCCGCAGAAGCTCGACCTATTCTACGCAAGGTTCGAGAAACTTCACCTGGGCTGGTTGGATTCAGTCAACGGTACTTTTTCGTTCAATGGTCAAACGGATGGAGGACGCCGCCAGAATCTTCTGTTTTCAGATCCGCTTACAACCGACTTTGCTCGGGTGAACGTTCTTGGATATGCCGGACAGGCCACCACACATTACGGGTCAAGGTTACTGGCCTCGTTTGGTGGAGAGTTCTACGATGAGCACATCGATTCCACGCGCCAGGTGCTGAACCCACTCACAAATGTGGTTACCCGACCGCGGCCGCTGTATCCGGACAATTCGCGCTACCAGAACCTTGGGGGCTTCGCGCAAGCCAGCTATCGGATAGCTTCCTCGCTTCAGGCTGCTGTCGGTATCCGATTCACTGGTGTTCGCTTCTCAACCTGTGAAGACCGGGTGCAACGGATCCCGGAATCCTCACAGTGGTTTAGCGACGTCACATTTCAGAGTAGTCTTCGGTGGCAAGTGAAGGGACCTTTCAGTATCCATGGAGTAGTAAGCCGTGGTTTTCGGGCTCCAAATTTGAACGACCTGGGGGCACTGGGATTGAATGATCTGGGCTACGAAGTTCCTGCATCAGAAGCCATTCCCGCAGGCGCTTTACTCTCCACAGATGCCGGTGAAGGTGCGGTATCGAAGCGAACATCTCTTAAAGGCCTTTCGCCGGAATCGTTGATGAATTATGAGTTCGGAATGCGAATCCGCACCAGTCGGATCTACGCGCGTGCTCAGTTTTTCGATGCCGAGTTGTACAACCCAATTGTCCGCCGTACTCTTCTATTTCCAGCCGACAGCGTGCCTACTATTCTCGCCGGATTAGCGGTGGCTCCGATCACACCGACTGCGGCACAACGGGCTGGCGGTGTGGTGACAGTCGCGACAGGGTTGGATCCCCGAGCGGTGAAAGCCTTCGTCAATGACGGCCAATCCCGTTATTATGGCGTGGAAACTATGGGTCGAGTGCTGATCACCAGCCGTCTTGTGATTGAGGGCAATTACAGCTACATTCTTGGAAGGGACTTATTTCCAAACCGCAATATCCGGCGTCTGCCTCCACCTATAGGTGCGGTGCAAGTCCGTTACACTCCATCGCGACGCCGCCCCTGGATGGAAGTGTCGATGACCGCTGCAGGGGAACAGTCAAGGTTGAGTGGCGGTGATCGGGACGATGAGCGCATAGGAGCCTCGTTTCGTAGGGCCGACATTGCCTCTTTCTTTGGTGGATCCAGGGTGGTGGCGCTGACGGAAAGAGCCAAGGGAGTTTTCCAGCCCACGGGGGAGACTTTGCTGCAGATTCAGAATCGCGTGTTGCCAATCGGAGCAACCATCAACGGCGTTCGAGTTGTGGACGATAACTCACGCGTGCCGCTCATGCTGTCAACAGCGCGATGGGCGGCCATCGGAGTGCGGTCCGGTTTCCCGCTCAGCGAGCGTTGGCAGTTAAACGTTGGAATTGAAAATATTCTGGACAAGAATTATCGCTACCACGGTTCGGGTGTGGATGCTCCTGGTGTGAACGCCTGGATTGGTGTTCGACTGGCTTTCTAAGTAGGATTCGTGCTCTGAAACGAAAATAGGGCCTGCAATCAAAATGCCTTCGTAAGAAAGTTGCCCGTACCCCCCAGCGCGAGAGACTCTCTAGCAAGACATATTGAAGCAGGCCCAATTTGCCCTCAACAGGGCAACAAGAGTTACAACGGATGGCACTCAGAATGGCCCCAGTTTACGGCGGCTAAAAACATTAGCCGAACCCCCCAGCGCGACAAATGCTCTTGCCGCCGCAAACCGGAACCACTCGTCACACCATCGCACCTTCTACAAGTCTCCATTGTTGTGTACTTGGAGATCCTATGAAGAAGTCGCAAACCTTCTCAATTTCAAGAATGGTTCCGGTATGCGGCGGCCGAAGCACTCACCGAACCCCCCAGCGCGGCAAATGCTCTGCCGCCGCAAACTGGAACCACTCATCCGTTCATTTCAAATTCTTACAATTAAAACTTTATATTTCACAAATGGTTCCGGTTTGCGGCGACCAAAACATTCACCGTACCCCCCAGCGCGGCAAACGCTCTTGCCGCCGCAAACGGGAACCACTTGGAAGCAAATTGTCGGAGTTAGGGAATGGTTCCAGTATGCGGCGGCGAAAAGCATTCACCGAACCCCCCAGCGCAGCAAATACTCTTGCCACCGCAAACTGGAACCACTCTTATCATAAACTTGAATGGGCCGGCTCCGGCACATCAAAGAAACAATCCCCGAACCCCCCAGCGCAGGGACCACTCCTCCAACATGCCAGAACTCAACCCAACTTAACCCTATCATCCGGCGGACACACTTTTCTAACCCGGTGTCAGATTCTACCAAATGGATCAGGGATGCAACTGCTGAAGCATCATGCTTCGGCGAACTCGATAACCTTTATCGGCGTACTCTGGGAGTCGCGAATTTCTGAAGGTGGAAAATTGACTTGAATAAGAACAGCAAAGAGGAGTCCCAACCCAATTCCAATCGGAAGGCACACTTCAAACCAACTGGATTCACTTAAGCTGAAACTCGATTTCTTTGCCATTTTCTCTTTTTGCACACTCGACTCTTACGCATATATCTATTGCAAGTAGCGTGCCAAACTCCTGCCAGATACTGGCCAGAAGCTGAGTTTTATGAACAAACCTTTACATTGTTCTTGCAGGCCTTTTGTGTAACCCTAATGTTTTCAATCGATTCTCGCCTTCAGGTGAATTAAGCTCCCAATATTTAATCCGATCTGACTTCACCAGACTTGCTTTGGTTCCCGCAGAATTTTCCCACTCAATTACTCGAAAGGGCCGCGCTTTTTCTACCCGGAAGGTCGTTTTTACCTTCCCCCCAATCTCCACGTCCAATCGTTCAGTTTCAAACGATCCTGCAGGTACAACTGTTATCGTTGTCTCCACCGACCGCTTCAATGTAGCCTTCGTCCAATACCCAGGTCCTTGTGCATGACGAGCCGTTTCCAACGCCGAAAACAGATCCACGGTCTTCGATTCCCCCGGCTTCAACGCAGGCCTTGCCATCCCACGAGCCCACAGCAACAGACCATCCTCGCTCACTCCATCTTCAATTGGGTCGATGGTCTTTTCCTGATCCCCCTCACCATCAAAATAGGAATGGCTGGTAAGGCGGACTCCTGGAGTATCGAAAAGTGCCTGTTTATAGATATGCCCACACCATTCCTGGCTTGAGAAACTCACTTTGATTGGGGACCCCGCCATAATGCCACCTGCAGTTTGCGTATTCACGAAAGTGGAAAGCATCAGGTTATAGTCGTAGATGCCTGTCTGGAAGTCCTCCACCAGATTCAGCTTCATCACTGGAATCTCGTCCTGCTTGGGGTGCTTGCCCGGGTCTGCCTTGACCCGCACTGCGTTAGAAAAGGTCTCGCTAACAAAGATTGCTACTGCTGTACCAGTGCGTGGAGCATTGTATTTTGACCGTTGCAGGTCATAGCTGGAAAGCTCCGCTGAACCATCACCCCAAGTCTTCCAAAAAGCTTCGTCAAACTTCGGAGAATCCGGGGCACGTAGTTTCCCCTTGAATTCAGTGGTCTTTTCTGGCGTGCAAGCGCCTAGCAACAGCAGAAGAGCAACATGGCCGTGTTTCATCCCAGATTCCTTATTTTCCAGAGTATTTGGCGCAACATACCTGATAGGTAAAGCGCATCAGCACTGCTCAAGCCCATTCGCCGGACCACTTGTCGAGCTTTTAAGATGCTCGATTCCGTGGTTGGATCTTTAAAAAACCCACTTTCGAGCGATGCCTCAGTCATTAAGTTCGCCACGCGGTCAACTTCTTCGGCCAATGCGGGCTTTTTGATGTTCTTAACCGTGCTGCTTGCGGCACTGTCGCGTATGAGTTCATATAATGTCACAGCAACAGCCTGACCCAGGTTCATGGAACGGTGTTCGCTTCGCGAGGGAATCCCCATCGTTAGGTGGCAATAACTGAGGTGTTCATTGGAAAGGCCAAACTTTTCCGAACCAAATAGAATGGCGATGGGTCCATTGTGCGGCAGGATCGTCTCCGCAACGGCACGCTCCAACCGTTCATGAGGAATGGCTATTTCACGATTTGATCCCGATGTGGTTCCAACCACCAGAGTGCAATCGGCAACCGCTTCGCCCAGGGTTGGGAATTCCCGCGCATCGCGCAGAATGGCTTCGGCATTTACGGCGGATTTCACCTCTTCCAGCGCCGCCCTGTAAGGGTCCACCAAGCGCATTTCAAGGAAGCCGAAGTTGGATAGGGCTCTGGCAGCAGCTCCAATATTCAGTGGGTTGCGAGGTTCAACCAGGACAACGCGGACGTCGGATCGGTTAATCAAATTACTTTGGTCTCGACGGTCTTCATGTTGATAGTGGACATCACCACGGGGAGTGGCTCATCAGTAGCAAGCAGCGCTGTGGGAAAAAGAGCGATGAGCGAGTACTTTTTCATATTGCCCACTATAATATTGACGCTAAGTACAATGCTTGAAAAACTTTTGCGTGATTTCTTCTTTGTTATCGCTATTGGGAACTAGTAGAGCTGGTCTCACACCTGGAGCTACTAATTTCTTATGAAGGAGAGGAAGAATCATGGCTAAGAAAGTAACCAAGGTTGCAAAGGTTGAGTCCTACGTGGCGCACGCAAGCGTTAAGGCAAACGCTTCCGCTGCGGCAATCCAATCGGCCTACAAGATTGAAGTGCGATTTCAGGGAGGACTTACGCCCGCTCAGAAAAACGCCTTTAAAGCTGCCGCGGACCGTTGGTCCAAAGTAATTATCGGAGACGTGCCAAGCGTCATCGTCAATGGAGAAGTGATCGACGATCTGTTGATCATTGCCCAGGGCGTGCCAATTGACGGGCCTGGAGGAATCCTGGGGCAAGCCGGCCCAACCCATCTTCGGCCTGCCAGCGCAGGAGTCAATGCGTTTCTACCAGCCAGGGGGATCATGTCGTTCGACACCGCTGATCTGGCCCAAATGCAAGCTAACGGCACACTGGTCGATGTGATTACTCATGAAATGGGCCATGTAATTGGAATTGGCACAATTTGGAAATTGAAGGGATTGCTGGCTGGAGCGGGGACGCCGAATCCAACATTCACCGGAGCCAATGCAAAACGGGAGTATGGCGTTTTGAAAGGTACCGGACCAACGGTGGTCCCAGTGGAGAACACTGGTCAACCTGGCACACGGGACAGCCACTGGCGCGAGTCCGTTTTCCGAAACGAGTTGATGTCAGGTTTCATTGCAGGTCCTAACAACCCGATTAGCAAGATGACAGTGGCCAGCTTGAAAGATCTCGGCTACGTAGTCAACTTGAATGGTGCTGAACCTTACGCACTGCCGAATTTAATGGCGATGGCGGAGGCTGGGCTGGTTGCGGGAGCGCATGCTGAACATGTCCACTGCCTTCCCATTTTCGCTCCAAGAACGCTTGGTGAAGAGAGTTTGGATATTCCCTAGAACATCGCGGCTCGTTGGTTCCCCCAGCTAACGGGCCGCAAGTAGGAGCTGAAGGAACAATGGACCGCATGATCAGACCTAAGATGACGGTGCTTCCGGCTTCCGCACTGTTGCCAAAGCATCTCACGCACAAAGTTATCAAGAAGCAGCCGTATTATTACAACGATCCGCAACAGGGTAAACCGCCAGATGGAACTTTTCGCGCAGGAACCAAAGTACGACTGTTGGAACACGACGGCGGACCAATGTGCAGAGTGGCGGACAAAAAAGGCGTGTGCGTAATGACTGCCTTTGATGGGTTGTTACTGATTAGCGAATCTGACGCCGGATAGTCTCGTCCTTGATCGATTTATCGTTAGCCAGCAAAAACGCTTTGCTAAGAATCTGTGCCAGAATCCGGTCGCCTTCAAAAGGCAACGGCAATCTGGCCGCAGTGTCTCCTGGTCCCTGAACAATGCAGAGATACCGGCTGCCAGGCTCCATGATAATGTTGCCGCTGCCCATATGAATTCGATATTCATGTAAATCACCACGAACAACTAAGTATCGCCCGTCCATGCTGCACTGATTGCGAATCGACAACTTAGGGAGAATGCGCTCAATTACTCCACTGCGATTCTGAGCAGCTGTAGATAGCTCACCAAATGCGAAGTGATTCCAATATTCGGCATTGGGTTCTGTATCCCGATGATTCGTATTCCAAGCCGGATCACTTCCAATACTGGTGACCCCAACCAGCAAATCCACATCGCGCATCACTTCCGAAAACACGAGCGGTGGCACTTGATCCAACGGTAGAACTGTCTGTTGCGGCCAACTGAAGCGGTCAGGTTTCGGCCCTAATGGGAAAAATTGAACCTTGTCCGTGCCGAGAGTCAGATAAATCGCGTGACCAGAAATTTCTTCGTTTCCCGGAAATTCCACATCGAATTCAGCGCGAACGTTATGGTGCGGCAGCTCAAGATAGGGTGTGTTGTGGGAGTCCCACTGGCCCATCAAGTTAAATTGCCAACCCCGTTCCCGGCACAGAGCAGCGAACTGGTGTTGTTTCACAATATGAGCTGCAAAACGGTTGGAGTAAGTCGCAGTTTCACGCTCCGCATCGGTGAGAATGTACACTTCCCGATGAGCCTGCTTGAAGGGTTGCTTAACCTCGTGATCTTCCAGCCAGCATCGCCAGCTCAGCACTTCCTGGACACTGGACCGAATGGGATGCCACAATCTTACGGCCGAATTTGGCGTTGCTGGAATGGCATCTCCAGCCCAATCCGTAAGATTTCCATGGCAGAAAATGGCCGTCCGTACAGCTCCATTGGTTTCTATTTCCCAGATCAGATTCCTGGCGAATACAGAACAGACTGGGTGCTCAATGTACCAGGCTTTCCATCGATCAAACCTGCAAGAGGCTTGCGACAATAGTTGGCGTTCCAGCCGGAGGCGCTGCGTGGAAAGCACAGCATTCAATTCTTTTGCGGCCTTCTTGATTTCCGCCAGAACCCCGGCGTGATTCGATTTCACGTCAGCTGGAACGCTCTTCAGCGGTTTGCCGTCACGCGACCAGGCAAGCAAACTCTTACCATTTTCGATGCTTAATTTGGCTTGGCAATCTCCGACCATTTCCACTCGAATGCCCTCGGCGTTCAGGCCATAGGACGGAACTGACATTGCCTCCAGATCATCCCGGCTTACGTTGTTGCGCTGCGCAGCTTCAACCAGCGCTTTCTCAATTAACCGGCGCGCAACGTCGTATTTGACACGCATCGCCAAGCGGCTAATTTGAGTCACCGCATCAAGCCCTGGCATTGCCGAGAGTGCATTAACGCAGGCATTGCCTACTCGATGCGACACTGCACCGATCTGGGGAATTTTCCGGAAACAAGCAAAGGCGAAATCGGCAATGTCAGCCGAAACAGAGGTGTCCCCTAACGCACCCAACGTCCAAATAAATCCTTTCTGGTAATCCGCCTCTTCCTCCGGCACTTGCGCTTGCGAAGTTCCAGGCATGGGGCCGAGGGCGAGCCAACGGTGAGCAGCTTCGATAAACTCTGCGGGTCCAATCCGTTCCACAAGTGCGACTGCTTCGCTTTGCCACTTGCGCGAGGCTGAGCTTTGAGTCAACGATCTGGCATGCAGGAAGAGAGCGCGCCACGGCAACTGTTTTGGTGAGCTGTCGATTTCCTGGAATACCTGGCGTGTCCATCCTGCAGCTGCCTCGAAAGGCCTTTCTTTAGCCCCGTAGACCAGCGTATCGATGCGTTCGTGAATTTCCTGCATCTCTCGCTTGCCGTGCCATTCGGTAATCATCGGGCGAAGCCTCAGAAGTGCGTCTTTCAACGCTGCTGTCATGGGCAGCTTCTCCACCGCAGAGAGGATGGCCTTAAAGGGGAACAGATGCCGCGGGTGGAGACTTGCTTCAAGCAAGCGGACAGCTTCAATTGTGTTGAACGGCAGTCCGGAACGAAGTAGGCTGGATGTGATACCTTTCAACGCCAACTGCAATACTATTGATTCTGCCAGCATCGAGCGATCCAACGCTTCAAACACAAACGCCACCTTATCTTCTACAGAGGCAGCTTTTAGAGTTGCGAGCGGCACTTCTACTATTTTCAATGCAGCCTGTTCGTTGTAAATTGGAGGATGGTCGTTGATTGCGGAAAGGATTGCCTTCATGTACTCACTCGAACTTGAACGCGGCTCGAGTTTTGACTGCTTCGGTCCAAGAATGTGTAGAGTTGCCTCAAACATGGAAATTGACATCCTCTCCCCTACCCTCCTACCAAAGGCACCAGCTTCACAAACTGAACTTCAGATGCTGGCCCAAGTTCAAACTCTTCATCCAATTCGGCAACCTGAATGCCGTCTACAAGGATCAGGAATCCATTACTTTGGAAGCTAGTGCACGCCCGTTGAAATTGCACTTTCCATTCCAGGGGGCGGTTCACTTTCAAACGAAAACCATTGAGGATTTGCTCGGACTCCTCAGGTTGAACCAATCCGCGAAATACTTCAGGAAGTGACTCATTATGCAGTTCCACTTCCTGCCTCACACGGTTCTGGATCAGCTCTCGTGCGGTGGTTTTGGCTTGTTGAAGAGTAAGGGCATTCGCCAGAGAGCGGGGTCCTGGAATTACTTCGTCCCAAACCTGGATAGTCATTGGCATGTGCCCAGTATCGGCACTTATGCGTTCTTGGGAAATAGGGCTAAATACTTAAGATTGGGTTGGAATCAACGGTGAAGGAAGACAGCATAGACGACTGATAGCTTATGGACTATCGGGGCAAGCGACGAAAAACTTCAACAGTTGCTGCAAGTTTGCCGACTCTCAAATGCGTTTTCATGACTTTCTCAGATGTCTAATGCTTTAATGGCACTCTCCCTTCTCGATCGCTCAAAACCCTTTGATTTGGCTGCTTGGCAATAATATCCTTCCAAGGATCTCGGTTCGTTTCCGACATTAATCTTCCCGCCATATTTGGCATCGTTAACACAGAGGATTGGGTGGAACATCGTCTTTGTGAATTTTCCTTCAAATCACATTTTTCAGTTCCAATGCTTGGATACTTGGTAGAAAATACAGATCCGCCACACTGAGCTAAGTATCAATCCTTCCCTCCGATTTGGAATATGGTGAGTTGCACTACTAAGTCGTAACTCGCATCTTACTTGTTTAAGGAGCGACGAGGGCTGGTGAAATGACGGGGTACCGGAGGGTCACAGGAGTGGCGATCTGCCAAGGCATGGTTGCATCGGGCATTGGCATCGCTCTGGCCTTCGCCGGATGGCGCAAGTTAAGCAAGCACTTTCGGCACCACCACGCCGTGCTTGATCATCTAGCCTATCCTTCAACGTTAAAGTTATTTGACAGTAACCGAAAAATCGGTTATTTTTGAAGCGTTAGTAAAGGTGTGTCTATGTATTTTCGATTGGTTGGATTAACAAGTATTCTTGCGACTGTGGGTCTTGCTCAAACGGCTTCACAAATTGAATTTTTTGAAAAATCAATTCGCCCCGTTATCGCCGAACGATGTCAGATGTGCCACAACGGCAAGATGAAACAAGCAGGGCTGGACCTTTCCACCGCGCAGGGTTTCGTGAATGGTGGAGCAAGTGGTCCGCTGGTAGATAAGCAATCGCCGGAAAAAAGCCGTTTGCTGAGAGTCGTCAGTTATGAAGAGCAATTGAAAATGCCGCCCACCGGCAAACTGAAAGAAGAGGCCCTTGCGAACCTTGCCACGTGGGTGAGAATGGGTGCGCCTTGGCCAGGTGCGGAAAACTTGGCCGCTGGCAATGCGCCCGGGGTTGCGGCCCTGGCAGCTTCGTCAAAAAGCGGCGTTCGTACCGGTGGAAAGAACTTCTCCAAAGATGAAAAAGAGTATTGGGCATTTCAACCAGTTAAGAAGCCTGCTTTGCCTGCGGTGAAAAATGCTGCTTGGGTGAGTACTGAGGTTGATCGTTTCCTGCTTGCCAAACTGGAAGCCCAACGGATAAAACCAGCGGCTGCCGCCAACAAACTTACATTACTCAGGCGAGTTACTTTCGACCTAACGGGTCTGCCTCCTTCGCTGGAAGAAATTGATTCCTTTCTTTCCGACGCTTCCCCTAATGCTTACGAAAAAGTTGTTGACAAACTATTGGCATCGCCACGATACGGAGAACGGTGGGGGCGGCATTGGTTGGACGTGGCTCGTTACGCTGATTCCACCGGTAACGATGAGGATCATCGCTATCCTTACGCATATCGGTATCGCGACTATGTCATTGAATCATTCAATAATGATTTACCTTACAACCAATTCGTCAAAGAACAAATTGCTGGCGACCTGATGCCATCGCCCGATGGAGCAAGCACTTACAAACGTGGGATTGTTGCAACAGGATTCCTGGCGCTAGGTGCGAAAGCCATTGCACAACAAGACAAGACGAAAATGCTGTACGACGTTTACGATGAACAGGTGGACACGGTGAGCAGAGGCATATTGGGAATTACCCTTGCCTGTGCGCGTTGCCACGATCATAAATTCGATCCGCTGCTGACGAAGGATTACTATTCCATGGTGAATTACTTTGCCAACACTCGCAGCTTCAAAGATTCGGAAGCGCACGTAGCGAAGTTGCTTTTCACCCCCTTGCTTCCAAAGGAACAGAACGAAAAGTATGAAGCGTATCAAGCAAAGATTCGTGATAAAGCGATGGAAGTGGATGAGATTGTAGATGCCGAAGATTTTGCGTATTCAAAGCAGCAAATAGAATTGTTGCCGCGATACATGTTGGCCGCCCGGCGGGTATATGACGACAAGGAACCCGCGAAGAAGGTGGCGGAGGAAACGCAATTAAAAGAAGCAACTCTGAGTGGTTTTGTGAAGATTCTGAAACCATCCATCGGTGTTGTGACGCCACACCTTGACCAATGGCATAACTCTCCTGCGGACAAATTGGAAGAGGTGGCCAAAGCTTATCAAGCGAATCTTACGAAGAGCATGGATGAATGGCAAAACAATCTAAACCGCTGGCGCAAGCAGTATTTGAAGAAGATGAGCCGGGAAACGAATAAACAGCCGCCGGAAAAGCCCAAATTGAACGAAGAACAAAAGGATGGTTTCTTCAAAGATATTTTCAATCCACGAGGCCCTTTTGCTGTGCGCGCCGGCGACAGGAAGTCGATTTATGCGAAGGAGTCCATCGATAGGATGGATTTACTGAACAAAGAGTTGGCTGAGTTGAAAAAGCTGTCACCGCAGGAACCGGAGTTGGCCTGCGCCGTGGATGAAGCTATTCCCCAACCTGTTGAGCAAACTATTCTGATTCGCGGAGACTATAACAGCAAAGGTGAAATGGCTCCGAAAAATGTCCCCACGCTTCTTGGGGGAGCCAAAATGGAACCTTACACAGGGAAAGGAAGCGGCCGCCTGCATTTGGCGAATTGGCTTGCCAGTGAAGAGAATCCATTGACTGCTCGCGTAATTGTGAACCGTGTTTGGTATTGGCACTTTGGCGAAGGACTGGTGCGTACGCCAGACAATTTCGGCAAAATGGGCGAGCGGCCAACACACCCGGAACTGCTCGATTTTCTTACCGCAGATTTCGTGAAGAATGGCTGGTCTGTAAAGAAACTGCAGAAAACAATTCTGCTTTCCAGTGCCTACCGGATGTCCAGCGAGATTACAGCTGCTACTTACAAAGCGGATCCGGAAAATAAGTTGTGGAGCCGCTTTGGCCGCCGTCGTTTGGAAGTGGAAGAAATGCGCGATGGTTTATTGAAGTTGGATAACAAGTTGGATTATACGATGGGTGGCACCATGCAGAAGGGCCTCGGTACAGATGGGGAGAATTCCAATGGCCGGCTTTCCATTAACCCTGAAAAGGAAACCAGACGTACCGTTTACCTACCGCTGCGCCGCGCCAACCTGCCTTCGCTGCTTAACCTTTTTGATTTCGGCGATGCTACGACCATCAATGGCAAACGCAACATCACCAATGTTGCACCACAAGCTTTGTTCATGATGAACAGTAATTTTGTGGCGGAACGCGCCGGATCTATCGCCAGGGAACTGGTGGATGATAAAACGCTTTCCGCCTCCGCCCGCATGGAGCGTGCCTATCTTCGCTTGTTGAATCGCAAGCCCGCGGCGGGTGAAGTGGATTCCGCACTTAGTTACATCGATTCCTACAAGAGTAAGTACGCCCAGGCAGATGAGCAAAAAGCATGGCAAAGCTTCTGCCACATTCTGCTTGGTTCCAATGAATTTATTTACGTCGACTAGTCCCAAGGATTATTAAATGTTCCATCCTGTTGACCCTATTCAAGAGATCTTCCGGCGTCGTGAAAAGCCGCTTAACCGGCGTGCAGCTCTTCGTGCCGCGGGTTGTGGTTTGGGCTTCTTGGGTCTGGCTTCGATGCTGGCTGAAGCTGCCACAACAACCGCTGTAGATGGTCCGCTTGCGCCCAAGAAGCCCCATTTTCCAGCCAAAGCAAAACGCGTAATTTTCCTTTTTATGCATGGCGGCCCTTCGGCTATGGACACCTTTGATCCTAAACCCAGGCTCACACTGGATCATGGCAAGCCTTTGCCGTTTAAACGCCCGCTGGCCTTTGCGGATGGTGATGCAGGCCCCTTGATGAAATCGCCTTGGGCTTTTAAGCCTGGAGGCCAGAGCGGCATTCCTGTCAGCGATCTGTTCCCGCATGTTCGTGAATGTGTGGACGATCTTTGTGTTGTTCGTTCCCTGGTTGGCGAAGGCGTGGATCATGGTGCGGCGCTTTTGCAAACATTCACAGGCTCCAGCACTTTCGTTCGTCCCAGCATGGGTTCGTGGGCTCTTTACGGCCTTGGTACAGTGAACAAAGACTTGCCTGGCTACATAACTATCAAGCCGACGCTGTCGCATGGCGGCGGAAAGAACTACAGTTCGGCCTTTCTACCAGGCGCTTTTCAAGCAACACCGATTGGTCATTCCGGTTTGAAAGTTGCCGATATTCAGAAAGAACCAATAGAGTTCCTGATGAACAAAAGAATGGGCCCGGACGAACAGCGTTTTGAATTGGATATGCTGCAGAACATCAACCGCAAGCACGCTGAAATGCGGCAGTATGATCCGAACCTGGAAGCACGGATTCAGGCTTTTGAACTGGCTTTTCGCATGCAGTCGCAGGCTCCAGAAGTTTTCAAGGTAGACAGTGAATCAGAAGCTACCAAAAAGTTGTATGGCTTGGACGATCCAAAGACAGCGGACTTTGGTTGGCAATGTCTGCTGGCCCGCAGGTTGGCTGAAAAAGATGTGCGATTCGTGCAATGCACACATAGTTACAAGTGGGATCAGCATGGCCAGCTATATACCAAACACACCGAAAATGCCGCTGAAGTGGATAAGCCGATTGCAGGTTTGCTGAAGGATTTGAAAGCACGCGGCTTGCTGAAGGACACGCTTGTGATTTGGGCTGGTGAGTTTGGCCGCACGCCAGTTTCGCAAGGTGGAGATGGGCGCGACCACAATCCCTACGGCTACACTATTTGGATGGCTGGTGGTGGCGTCAAACCTGGCTTCATTTATGGTGCAACGGATGACCTGGGCTATCACGCCGTAGAGGATCGCATGCATATTCATGACTTCCACGCGACGGTGCTTCATCTGATGGGCCTTGATCACGAGCGGCTTACTTACAAGCATTCCGGCCGTGATTTCCGGCTGACTGATGTGGCCGGGGTTGTGGCGAAAGGTGTTATCGCCTGACGCTCTTTACAAACCAGCTAATTCACATTGA
>JAYUSZ010000410.1:0-48912 GCA_043755435.1 Bryobacterales bacterium
TGATCCCAAATGCGCTTCAGAACGGGAGCCATTTTAAGAGTTACTGTTCCAGCCACGATCATTAGATCCGATTGCCTTGGGCTGGGGCGAAACACCTCAGCACCAAATCGGGCAATGTCGAATCGGGAGGTAGACGCCGCAATCATCTCAATGGCGCAGCAGGCCAACCCAAAAGTCAGGGGCCAAATTGACGACTGCCGCGCCCAATTGAAGACATAATCCACCGAAGTAGTCACAAAGTTCCGTTCAAACTGGTTTTCGAGGTAGCTCACCCACCCTCCAGTCTTCAGGATACTCTATTAGGCCTTCAGAGATTGTTTGTACCAGTCGAGAGTGAGGCGCAAAGCCTTATCAATCGGAAACTGAGGACTATGCCCTAAATACTTTATCGCCATTGCAGTATCTGCTTGGGAATCCCGCACATCCCCTTCCCGCGGAGGACCGAAGGTAGCTGGAATGTCCACACCTTCAATCATCTGCAATTGTGACCAAATAAAGTTCAGGGTATAACGATTCCCATTTCCAGCATTGTAGGTATTGCCAGCGACGCCTTCAGCTTTAGCGGCTTTGATCACTAGCCCGGCGACGTCATCCACATAAGTGAAGTCGCGGGACTGCTCCCCATCACCGTGAATTAAAGGTGCCTGTCGTTCAATGAGGCATTTCATAAACAGACTCAGTACCCCCGAATAAGCACTGCCTGGATCTTGACGAGGCCCAAAGACATTGAAGAACCTCAGCGCAACAGATTCCAAACCAAAACAGGAATAGAACACGCTCCCGTAGTACTCACCCACCAATTTCTGCAAAGCATAGGGCGATTTCGGCAAAGGCAGCATCGTTTCAACTTTGGGCATCACCAGAGTATCGCCATAAGCGGAACTCGAAGCAGCATAAACTACCCTGCGGACTTTGGCCTCAGCCGCAGCGCTATAAACAGAAAATGTTCCATTAATGTTTACATCGTGCGACGGAAATGGTTCTTTAATCGACCTCGGCACAGAGGGAATCGCCGCCAGATGGAACACCACTTCAGCGCCCTCAAAAATCTTCCGCATCGAATCGTAGTCTCGGATATCGGCGTTATGAAACTCCACCCGATCCCGAACCTCCGTCAGATTCTCTTCTTTGCCGCTTAGCAAGTTGTCCACCACCACAACTTCTTTTGCTCCATCGGTCAATAGGGCCCGAACCAGCCCAGATCCAATAAAACCGGCTCCTCCGGTAACAACAACTCGATTCATCAGTTCCTCACAATTTCAGCAATTTGTGCTTCTAAATAGCGAAGCGACCCAGTAGCGATTTTCTCCGCCCCAGGGTTAAAGTCAAAAGCTTCCAGGGATATCCATCCCTTATAATCCAACCGTTCCAGCGTAGCTAGCACTGGCTTAAAATCGTAATCTCCAGTCCCACAATAGCCACCATCCATTTCGTTCACATGAACATGGCGGATCTTGTTAAAGTGCCGTTCAATCAGCACGGAGTGTGGTTCTTTTTCATTAATTGCATTATGGACGTCAAACATGGTTTGCACCGCCGGGCTGCCAATTTCATCCACATATTGCGCCGCTTCGTCCAAAGAAGTCACCACGTCCGCTTGTTCCACCGGCAACGCCTCAATCAAAATTGTCACACCACGGTCTTGAGCCTGCTTTGCCACGCTAGCAATCCCATCAACAAATCGCCTGGTAGCTGCCGCCACGGTCGACCCGCCGGTTGTACCTCTTTGAAAAGGGGACCCAAATACCATCACGGTATCAGGACCAAGATCACCAGAAAGGTCTATCAGATTGCGAATATGCAGCCAGCTTCTGGCGCGCACCGCATCATCCGGAGTTGTCACGTGCAACCCCTTTGGAGAAACCATCAACCAGTGAAGTCCAACAAAAGCAAGCCCTTCCCCGGCCATGATCGTCCGCAACTCCTTTCTCTTCGAAAGCGGTACTGTCCAAGGATCTTCCGCCAAAGTGAACGGGGCGATTTCGATTCCCGTGTATCCAGCCATGCGAATAGCTCGGGCCGCCTCAGCGAAATCCCATCCCTCAAATGCTTCGTTGCAAATTGCTTGCCGGTAAGTATATGCCATGCCTATTCTTAGTCTAAGCTGTACCGAGCTTCAACGGTGGCTCCGACAGTTTTCAATCGATTCTGAAGCCTCAAGTAAGGTAATCGGCTGAATGAAGGTTGGAGTTTACAGATCAAAGCGATGAACAACTTTCACGCTTTCTTCAGGTTCGGAAAGAATGGTCTCCCCGGCTGAGCGGAAACCACGGCGTTCTATCAAAGAACCAGCCAAGTTCTGATCCATGCGGCGCAAATCGTTCACTGCCAATTCAAAGTGATGTGGTGCCGCGTTCACACTTCCCGCCAGTATTTGGTTGCCTACAATCATTTTCAAGAAAGGAAGTTTCCCAATCCCGTCCGGCGCACCTAGTGCCACCAAAACGCCGCAAGCCGCAAGACATTCCAATCCTTGACAAGCCGCCAAAGTGGAACCGGCAGCTTCAATCACAACATCAGCAGAAAGTTGGTTGAAATTAGTTTGATAGGAGCATCCTGATTGCCGAACAAGTTTCGCCCGGGTGCTACTAACCGGTTCTCGAGATACCACCGTAACATTGCATCCATGAAGGCGGGCAACAAAAGCAGTCAGCAAACCAACAGTACCAGCCCCAATCACAACCACGTTTCGCACAGGGAGATCCTGACGCAATCGTAAAGCAACTTCCAAAGCTTTTTCCACAACGCTTAAAGGTTCAACCAGTACTCCTAGCTCTGCCAGCCCATCTGGGATTATTTGCAAGTTTTCCGAATCATCCAGCACTAGTGGAGCAAAGAATCCATGCAGTCCAATAATCCCGCGTTCCTTATAGTCGCCGGTAAGACACAGGTCGCTTCGATTTTTCCCGCAACTCTGGCAGGCTGGCAGGCATCCCTTGCGAACTCTAGGAACCACCAGATCCCCTGGCTTAACCGTAGCCACGCTCGAACCAACAGCCCGCACTCGTGCCAGAGCTTCGTGCCCAAGAATCAAGTGCTTGTCACCTCTAGGCGGTGCGCCGAAGCGGAACTGAGCTAAGTCACGATCCGTGCCACAAACTCCAACTTCCAGAATTTCCAGAAGAACTTCGTGCGGTCCAGGCTCTTCTGGTTCGAGCACATCGCAATATTCAAGCAAGCGGGAATCATAATTGAGCGCCAGCGCCCTCATGATCTATTTTTTCCGTCCAACAGCAACAATGCTCAATCCGCCCCAAGGCAAGAACTTATCAATGCGACTAGAAAACCAAACGGTCAAGTCGAACATCTTTAGTGTGACTCGGCTAATCCTCGAGCTTTGGAAGAGCTTCGAATTTACCCACCATGCAAAAGCACCAGCTTTGTTCATGGAAAAACTTTCTTCCACGGCAAATCCGCTTTCTTCCAACAGCCCCCGCAAATCCTGCGCAGAGAATCGGCGTAAGTGGCCAACCGATCTATCTAGACTTCCGAAAAGGTTCGGATTGCAGGGTGACAGGACCACAATTTTTCCGTTAGGTTTCAACACCCCATGCAGTGCCATCAGAATTGTTTCCGGCTTTGGCGAATACTCCAGGATGTTCACGCATAGTGCAGTTTCCACTTGTTCCTTCAGGTCAGCAAAAGACCCCAAACTTTCCGGATCAATCGATCGTGACTCCACGCTCGGCGTTCGCAAAAACCGATTGGTTAGAGCGTGCAGATATAAAGGATCTTTTTCGGCCGCGATGTAGCGCAACCGTTTTGACATCAACCGCCCTGTAAGGTTTCCCATACCTGCTCCCAATTCCAGCACCGTGTCGCCTAGGTACGGACGCAGCGTAGCCGCCAGCCAGGAAAGATAAGACGGCGTACCTGTAAGGTTGTAAAGATGACCACGATCGTATGGTGCCTTGTAAAGATCATCCACCAGCCAGAAGTAGAAAATAACGCCGAACGCCTTCACTCCATCACGCCAACCAATCTTCTTTCCTTCTTCGTAAGTCCGGCCGTGATAACTAATTGGGACTTCATAAATGCGCAGTTTTCGCTTGGCGCACTTCATCGTAATTTCCGGCTCAAACCCGAACCGGTCGGACCGGATTGGAATACTCTTCAGCAATTCGGTACGGAACACTTTGTAGCAAGTTTCCATATCCGTTACATGGATATTAGAGAAGATATTGGAAGCAAGTGTCAGAGTTTGGTTTATCTTTGTGTGCCAATAAGGCAGGACGCGGCGTTGCTCTCCGCTAAGATAGCGCGATCCAAATACAGCATCGGCACGCCCATCGAGCAAGGGCTTCAGCAATATTGGATACTCGCTGGGATCATACTCCAAGTCAGCATCCTGAATCAGGCTGAAATCCCCTTCGGCCAGTTCGATGGCTCTGCGGACAGCAGCGCCCTTACCTTGATTCACTGATTGACGGTAAAGTCGAAAGCGGGAGTCAGTTGCGGCAATGCGCTCCAGAATCGCGGATGTCCCGTCAGTGGAGCAATCATCCACAAGGATAATTTCGCGGTCAACACCATCAGGCAAAGGAGCTTTCAGAACAAGATCAAGGCTGCGCTCCACCACAGTGCGCTCGTTATAAACAGGAATTAATATGGAGAGCAGCATCCGCTTTTACAATTTCCGCGCAATAGCCGCATAGTCCAAGCCGCCGAAAAAAACCTCGCGGAAGTCCGGTGGCAGGCTTGCCAGCGATGGCATGGTTTCCACCGCCGGCGAAATGGGAAGAATTTCTATACGTCCAAAACCAGCTTCTTCAAGATAGAACGCAAGCAAGGCCGAAGGCACTGGACGGACGTGTGTTGGATCCAGATAAAAATGGGTTGCAAAGATTGCAAGGCATTCGGGGTTCGGGGTTTCAAAAGCAACCACTCCGCCCTTCCTGGTTTTCTGCGAAAGCAGCTTCAGCAGTTTCGGCACTTCAACGGGCTTTAAATGCTCAATCACTTGCGCACAAAAAACACCATCAAAAGCACCATCGGGCTGCTCCTCAAGGAAGCTGTACATATCCGCTTTTTCGGCGGTCAGATTGCGAGAAAGACACAACGCAATCGACTCGTCATGCAAATCTATCCCGCGCGCAGAAACGCCAGCGTCGCGCATTTTTTCCAGGAACTCGCCCCGGCCGCAACCTATGTCCAAGACATTTTTCGCTGACTTGAAGTACGGCACGTAGCGATCCAGTCCCTCACGAATTCGAGCTGGATGGCCACGAAACTTTTCGGCGAAATGAAGGACATCATAATCATCATCGTTCGCCGCTGAAGCCGCCACATTGCTAGAAGCAACAGTTGGTGCCGTCAAAAAAGCCCTTTGGCGAACCTTCCGCAATTCATGATGAATCAGCTCCTCATACTCTGTGCGGATCCGATCCAAATCGGCCCACAGTCGCTGCTGCACATCGATTGCCGACCGGTTCAGCGCCCCTTCGAAATCAGTATGTTGAGACTTAGCTATATCCCGAAACGTGCCTTCCATTAGAGTGGCACGATGGTTGAATGCAGCTTGCAAATCAGCAGCACTCCGCAGAAACTGGACTTCGTTAATGGAAAGCTTGCGTTCCCATTCCTTGCGCCACTCCTGCCAGTGAAGCCGAACATCGCTTAACTCCCTAGCCTCGACACGAAGCAGTTCCACCTGCGCAAGTTCGCTACGAAGGTCCGCTTGTTGCGCCTCAGACCGTTCCGCCAGTTCTTTCACTGCCCGATTCAATTCGTTCAACGCTTCCATCGTTGCGTTAATGCAATTGATTGCCCCGCGATTGAACTCCACCTGCTCCCTCACATGCCAATCAAGCACGCGCGACACAAATCGTTTCCAGCGCTGCACCAGATTATTTGCAAATCCTCCGGGCCGGGGATTCACCGTTCCAATGGACGCTACCTTTGATTCAGCAGCATCACGGGCCCGCACAATCGGCATCAAGTCGGCGAGTTGAACCTCAAAGGCGGTTTTTCCATGCGGATACCGGGCCTGCACTCGCTCTCGGATATCGGCAATCGCCCGCTCCAATTCCGCTAGTTTATGAGAATCAGCGGCCACGTTTTTCCTTCCGTTCGTAAGTAGCCGTTATCTTTGAGTAAACCCCGCCGCGCGGAGTGAATTCACCAATCACGGTGGCTCTAATTGGCTTTGCATAACGAACCAAATCCTGCAGGAAACGGTTCACCGCATTCTCCTGAAAGATACCCAGATTGCGATAGGCCAGCCAATACATTTTCAGCGATTTCAATTCCAGGCAAGCCTTGTCCGGCATGTAGCGCAACGTAAGCGTTCCATGATCTGGAAGTCCCGTTTTTGGGCAGACACTTGTGAATTCCGGAGTAGTAATTTCAATTTCGTAATTGGAAAATTGATTTGGCCAAACCTCAATTTCTGGCAGCGGAGCGTCCAAGCCTGCGCATGCATGCTCGTCTGTATACGCTTTATTCTTTTCTATTGATTTAGCCATTTTGTTCAATCGACCTTGCCAGATGCTCCAGAAACAATCCCACGTCGGTGACAACACCAACCGCTTGACCTGTGCCGCGATCACTCACCTTCGTAGCCACCGCCGGATTAATATCGACGCATACAATTTTCACCCAACTGGGCAGCATGTTCCCCGCCGCAATTGCATGCAGCATAGAGCTGAGGCACAATACAACACTGGCACCATCCAGGTGTTTGGCATACGCATCCTGCGCCACGCTCATGTCGGTGATGGTATCGGGCAGCGGACCATCATCGCGCAGGCTTCCGGCCAAAACGAAAGGGATCCCTTTCTTCACAGTTTCGTACATCACACCTGTGCTGAGCTTACCGCTGGCCACCGCACCTGCTATGTTTCCGCAATGATAAATAGCATTAATGGCTCGCATATGATTGCGATGGCCATGCTCTTCCTGCCGTCCGTCAGATTGCCGCACACCAAGAGAAGTCCCCAAAAGAGCAGCCTCAATATCGTGAACCGCAAGTGCATTTCCAGCCAGCAAGGCATCCACCCAACCGTTGCGAATCAGCCAGCCAAGCGGCTCTCCGCCTCCGGTGTGCACAACAACAGGTCCAGCTACTACGATGATCTTCTTATTTTCTGCCCTGGCCTGCTTCAAAAGTGCAACCGTCTGGCGGACGGCGGTTTCCACTTGACGCTCAGAAGAAATACCGTTACTCATGAAGGCGAATGTCTGGCGATCGCGTTCCTTGGATTCAGGTATCACGCGAATTCCGCGCATGCCAACAACCACTTGTTCACCCGCTCGAAGATCGCGAAGCTTACGGCATGTGGCCTTACCATCCTTAACAACTATCAGGGCATCCATGCGCTGCTTGGCAGCGGGAACCCACTGCGCATTTAACTTTATTTCCGTTTGATGATTGGTTGTGGAATAGAAATCCTCTGGCGCGCAGCAATCTTTTTCGGCGACGCGGAGTTCAGCGTCCGAAGCGTCAACAGGGGTGCAACCAAATCCTAGCAATTGCCCAACAAGTTGATCCATCAATTCACGAGTGGGCGTTTCCAGGCGGAGCTTCAGGTGGGAATCTTCGGAATTCGTACGGCCGATGGTGAACTTCTCCACTTCAAAACGGCCTTGGAATTCAACCACAGTGTCGAAGATCTGTTCCATAATGTGGGAATCGATCAGGTGGCCATGCGCTTCCACAGTTTCGACAAAGGGAAGCAGCGTATTGGGTGAACTCATTACCCTCTAGGATATCGGACAGTTGGCGTCACCGCCATGTTGGAGTAATAAAAGGTTAGGCTAATGCTCGTGAATGCATTCGGGATATTCGGCCAAAACCGAGCCGCCCTTGTAGCCTAATTCATTCACCATACCTACACGCGAAGTATAGTAGCCATCGGCCGTCAGACTCTTCATGGATCGGAACCACCTCTCACTGGGAGTGTTGATTTTGTCCGCATCCACGGCGTTAGAAAGAGGCATTAAGAGGGCTAATTGTTGAGCTTTCGTTAAGTCTAAAAAAGCTTTGCCCTTGGATTGTTGTTCCATCCACGCGAACCCTTCTCTGAAATTTCTTTGAAGCGCTTTATTATCGGCGACCACCTTATCTATATAAGAGGGCACACCGGCACCAGTGGCCGATGGGGTATCAGTTGCGGGAATGATCAGGTCAGCAACCACTCCAATTAGTTTTATTTCCGCCGGCTTGAAATACTTTGCGGACTCAGCCGGTGCCTGTTTTCCAGGGGCAGGATGCGCCGAGTGATCCTGCTGCCCATACAATTCATCTGCTGCAAAAGGGAAGGCGCAGGTGGTGCCGACGGCTCCAATGATTTTCAACGCATTTCGTCGTTCTTCTGGCATTAGAGTTCTCCTTTCTGCAAACGGTTGGCAATGCTGTCGGCTGTTCTAGCCGCCAGCGCCATAATAGTGTGCGTGGGGTTCTTCTCAGATGCGGAAGGAAACACGCTGCCATCCACTACATAAAGATTCGGCACGTCATGGCTGCGGCAATTGGCGTCCACCACGCAGGATTTCGGATCGGTCCCCATGCGCGCCCCACCCAACTCATGATTGGTGCGCGGCTCATCCCCAACGGCGAATACTTCAGCTCCAGCTGATTTCAAAATTTCCACCGACCAGTTGGTCATGTCTTTGAAAATCTTCATATCGTTGGTGGTCCAGTCCACCGTTCGCCTAGCTACTGGCAGCCCGTATTTGTCTTTCGTTTCCCAATCTAGATCAATGAAGGTTTTCGCATCCGGCAACTTTTCCCCATAGGGAGAAAAGGTAAAGACAGACGGCATTCTATCCTTCACCGCCTTTTTGTAATCAGCTCCCATACCCGGAACTTGCCGCGCCCAACCCACTGCTCGTCGGTTCTGATATCCGAACTGCGCTCCAAAACTTCGAGCGTAGTCTCGCTTGCGTTCATGCATAAAGCTCGGCAGATAGGCGTGATCCAGGAACCCCTCATCAGGATGCACCGGCGTTCCAATCAAGTCCTTCAAGAATACCTGCACTCCCCCTGTGAAATGAGGGATGAAATGTTTGCCCAAATGGCCGCTGGAATTCGCTAGGCCATTGGGATACATCCTCGATTTCGACATCATCAACAAAGCAACGCTTTGCACGCAAGCAGCGGAAACCACAACGGTCTTGCCCTTAATCTCTGTCTGCGCCTGAGTTGTGCGGTTGATGGCCCGCACGCCGGTGACACGATTCTCGTTATTGATCATCACCTCCGCCACAATTGAATCAGGGAATAAATCCAGTTTCCCGGTCTTCAGTGCGGGCACCATATGGACATCGTATGAATTGTATTTCGCCACCACGTCGCAACCAGCCATGCAATTGCCGCAAAAGTGGCAGGCAGGGCGGCCATTCTTCGGCTTGGACAGCGTCGATTTTCGGACGTGAATAATCTTCAGTCCCAATTTGTCAGCGCCTTTTTTCACGATCTTATCGCTGCACTTCATGGGAACTGGAGGAAGGAAAATACCATCCGGTAAATCTTTCAGTCCATCGTAGTTTCCGCATACCCCCACTTCACGCTCAATTTTGTCGTAGTAAGGAGATAGATCACTGTAATCGATCGGCCAATCCTCACCGGCCCCTTCAATGGACTTCCCCTTGAAATCACGATGCGAAAGCCTCCACGCAACGGCGTTCCAGGTAAGTGATTTCCCACCCAATCCGCGGGACCGCTCGCTCTCAAAGCCTTGCTTGCCTGGGCGCATAGTGGGAATACCACGGCTGGGAAATTCAAACGGCATGGCATGCGTGTTGAAATCGGTGCGCGTATTGATTTTAGGCCCGCCCTCCACCACCGCCACGCTCACCCCCTGATTCGCCAGATGCGCAGCCATGGTTCCCCCTGCTGCGCCTGAACCGACGATGACAACATCATAGAACTTGGATGCCATGGTTACTTTGTCCTCATATTACAGTGTCGAGCCCTTGTCGGTGGGAAGCAGAACTTTTCTCACCAGCTTGATTGGCAGTGGGCCAACCTTGATGAAGGCGTCGTGGAAGTTTTGCAAAGAGTATTCAGGTCCCTTGGCTGTCTTATAATCCTGGCGCAACTTGTAGATTTGCAATTTTCCAAGAGTGTAATAAAGATACGTTGGGTTGTAGGCGCCCCGACGCGCTTCTTCAAAAGCGTTTGCCCTTTCCTGAAAACCTTTCTCCATGAATAATTTCGTGCCTTGTTCAACGGTCATGCCCTGTGTGTGCATTTTGATTCCAGCCACATAACGGCAATCCCGCAACAATGCTTCCGATAATTGAGCCAACTTAAGTTTCGGATCCTGATTTCCAAATCCCTCTTCAACCATCATTTGTTCGCTATAGTGAGCCCAGCCCTCGGCATTGCTGGAAGCATAAAGAAGCTTTCGTATCTTAGTTGGGTATTGTCGAGAGTAAAGAAATTGCGTGAAATGCCCAGGGAATGCTTCATGGATTGTGATGATGTCCATTACCGGCCGGTTGTAGAGACGCAAATGTTCCTCAACATGTTTGCTATCCCATTCTTTCTCCGGTGGGGTTACATAGTAAAACGCTTCGTCGGCTTTGGTCTCGTAAGCACCAGGAGAGTCCATAGATGCAAAACTGCCATTGCGGGCATAGGGCGGCGTTTCCTGTACTTGCGGCAGGTTATCGTTCGGCAAAGTAATAATTCGTCTATCCACCAGAAACTTGCGAATTCCAGCAAGAGTCTGCCGTGTAGCCGGAATCAAACGGTCCGCCGAAGGGTGCTCTTCAGAAAGCGACGCCATTACAGCTGCCGGAGACTTTGAGGATTTCAACGTGCCGGCAGTTTCCACGAAGTCCCGATAGTCTTTTTCAAGATTCGCTTCCCCAATTTCAAGCAACTTTTCCAGCGGGAGATCAACCATTTCCTCATACGCAAGTTTTTTAGAAAATGCTTCGGCGCCTATGGCAAACGCACCATTCGACCTTGGCTTCAAATCTTCTTTCAGCCATTCGGCGGCACTTTTGATATCGGCAATCACCTTGGTATTCGCTGCAGTGAACTTGGCAAGAGCAGCCTGATCACCCTCGGAGGCTGCGGTCGCCCAGCTAGCCACGTCCTTCTCAAAGAATCCGGCCGAGCCTTGTGCCATTCGGATAGCCAGGTCTGTGAACTCCTTTGGAGGATTATTGACGTTTTCGCGCATTGCTGCCAGTGCTGCTGGGACAAGCAGCAACCGCGCGGTAACAGAATTTAAGCGATCTTTTGCCGGGGCAAAATTGCGCTTCATCAATCCATCCACTGCCGAGCCAGCCAGGCTGACGTACCCCATCGGATTCTTTTTCCAGGTTTGCAAAGTTTCCAATTCATAGAGTTCAGCGGAAATTTGTGATGTCAGGAAATCGGCGTCGATTGCGTTTTCCGCAGAGAGATTCGTAAAACCCGCAATTTGCTTTTGGAACTCCTTTAGTTTGGTGATCCGCTTTCCCATGGAGGCAGCAGAAAAATCATCCAGACGCGTGTCGAACGCACGGAAGCCAGCTGCGGTGGCTGTTGTAGGGCTATGCTCAAACGTTGCTTTGAAAAACTCGTCTACAAAGTCAGTAAAGCGGCTATCGGGAGAGGCAACTTGTTCGACCGAGGGTGAGCAACTGCCAAGAATCAGGAGGAAGGCAAGCAAGGCGAAACGCATTCTTTGAGACTAACATGGGGCAGTTCGATTAGACTATGGATATGGGCGCGTAGCTCAGCTGGATAGAGCACCGGCCTTCTAAGCCGGTGGTCGCAGGTTCGAGTCCTGCCGCGCCTACCAAATCATCAGCAACTTAATAGCGATTTGCAAGTTGCCTATGCAAATTTACGAATGGTTGTTGTTCGAATTGAAGCAGCATCCAATTGGATTCTCCTCATCGCTCGAATCGCGTTAACCTTCACTTTCGGATGCTTGTCATGCATCAATATTCTTAAACTGAAAAAAAACTCCATTTTCCCCGTTTCCCCCATCGCCCAAGCCGCAGAGGCTCGAAAATCAGGGGAATCGCGAAGAGCTAATTCGCAAAGTCGCGCTACTGCTTCCGAATCGCCATTCCCAACAAGACCTACCAATGCGTTAGCAGCGATCCGGGGATTATCTTCTAAAGAAGCATCACGGAAAAACGCCAGGATTTCTTCCGATGCCCCGGCATCCCACAAAGCCTCCACTGCATTTGCACTGATACGACGGTCAGGATCCTTCATGAGTTGCCTGGCCCACCGAGGATTTCGGGCACTCCTCGCGCTTAGCAATATAGCCTTAGACCGTATGCGGCTGTTTCCACTACTAACGAGAGGCGTCATCAGTTCTGCCAGTTGTTTGGGGTCAGAGGATGCTTCAACCAGGGAAAGAACTCGCTCCGCCGTTCCGTTGTCTACATTGGAAACCAATCCAATGTCCAGGATCCAGAGCGCTATCGATGGATGGTGGCGCGAAAGTTGGTTCACTAAATGGGTGGCTTCGTCGACGCTAAACAGAACCGCATTGCATAATTGCTTGATTCGATGTTCAGTAACCATGATCATGCTGGAAAGAAAACGGGCGGCATCGCAATCCTCCGCTGTCTTTAGCCAACAAATTGCCAGATCTTCAAAACTCTCCCGATCCCATTGACGCAACCGGCGCAGTTCTTGTTTTGACTCTTTAGTGCTGACGTCAAACCTGGCAATAATAGCTTGAAACTCGCCGGTGCTCTCCGGAGTCTGAATAGATATAGACATTCCATTGCTCCAGCCGGTAACTCCGGCTATCGTTCGTCATGGATCTCTTCGGTTGATTGGTCTAGTATTTTAGAAAAATTTGCGTTGAGGGAGATGTCCGAAGGGTGCGCTAAACTAGTGGTAGCGGTTTAAACCTATGCTTGACATGATTCTGGCCAAGATTTTCGGCACCAAGACTGAGCGCGAGATCAAAGCCATTCGGCCTCTAATCACCGCCATAAACGGATTAGAGGAAAAAATGAAGGCCTTGAGCGACGTCGAATTGGCTGCCCAGACGATCGATTTCAAAGAACGCCTTGCGCGTGGCGCAAGCCTTGATGACCTATTGCCTGAAGCTTTCGCTGCCGTTCGCGAAGCTGGGCGGCGCGTATTAAATATGCGCCACTTCGACGTGCAATTGATTGGCGGCGTAATGCTCCACAAGGGCTCCATTGCGGAAATGGGCACCGGCGAAGGGAAGACGCTGGTGGCTACCCTGCCCTGTTATCTGAATGCCCTTTCCGGTCTGGGCGTCCACGTGGTAACGGTTAACGACTATCTGGCAAAGCGCGACGCGGAATGGATGGGACGGCTCTACAACTTCATGGGCCTTTCCTCCGGTACCGTTGTCCATGAACGGGACGATGCGGAAAGACGTCAATCTTACGCCTCCGACATTACCTACGGCACCAACAACGAATACGGATTCGACTACCTGCGCGACAACATGAAGTTCCGTTTGGAGAACTGTGTCCAACGCGGTCACAACTTCGCCATTGTCGACGAAGTGGATTCCATCCTTATAGATGAGGCTCGAACTCCGTTAATTATTTCCGGTCCCAGCGAAGAATCCACCGACAAGTACTACAAACTGAACCGAATCATTCCAAAGATGATTCGCGGAGAAGTGATCGAAGGCAAGGAGCCTGGAGAAAAATACTTCACCGGCGATTATACGGTGGACGAAAAGCACAAAGGCGTGGCGCTCACCGAAGAAGGCGTTCACAAGGTGGAGCGATTGCTGAGTTGCGGCAATCTCTACGACCCATCCAACATCGAAATCAATCACCACATTCAACAAGCTTTGAAAGCGCATGTGCTGTTCCATCGCGATAAAGATTACCTGGTACGTCCCGGCGACGATGGCGAACCCGAAGTAATGATTGTTGACGAATTCACGGGACGCATCATGCCCGGCCGCCGCTGGTCCGATGGTTTGCATCAAGCCATTGAAGCCAAAGAAGGCGTAAAGATCCAGCGGGAAACTCAGACACTGGCCAGCATCACTTACCAGAACTATTTCCGTCTCTATAAGAAGTTAGCGGGTATGACAGGTACCGCTGAAACCGAGGCCGCTGAATTTGGGAAGACTTATAAGATTGATGTCAGTATTATTCCACCAAACCGCGTCCGCAGGCGGACCGATTCCAACGATATGGTGTACCGCACTGAGGAGGAAAAATTCCGAAATGCTGCTAAGGAAATCAAAGAAAAACACGCCATAGGGCAGCCTGTTCTGGTGGGTACGATTTCGGTTGAGAAATCTGAAAAACTTGGTTCAATTCTGAAGAAAATGGGGGTTCCCCATGAAGTGTTGAACGCCAAGAATCACGAAAGGGAAGCCTCGATTGTGGCTCAAGCAGGCCGCAAGGGTGCCGTCACGGTTTCCACCAACATGGCCGGCCGTGGAACCGATATTTTGCTTGGTGGCAATCCTGATTTTCTAACCCGCGAAAAACTCCGCAAAAAAGGCATTGATCCCGACCATAGCGAAAAAGCCGAATGGGATGCCATCTATAAAGAAGTTAAAGTGCAGACTGATCTTGAGCACGATGAAGTTGTAGCCGCAGGAGGGCTACATATTATCGGCACAGAACGCCACGAATCACGGCGTATTGACAATCAGTTGCGCGGCCGTTCCGGACGTCAGGGCGATCCCGGCAGTTCGAAATTTTTTCTCTCCTTGCAAGACGATTTGCTCCGTATTTTCGGCGGCGACCGTATGCAGAATTTGATGTTGAAGTTGGGCATGGAGGAAGATGTACCCATTGAATCGCGCCTGATTACCAAGCGCATAGCCTCAGCCCAAAAGGCTGTCGAAGCCCAGCATTTTGCCAGCCGCAAACACGTACTTGAATACGATGACGTGTTGAATAAGCAGCGCCAGGCTGTCTACTCCATGCGACGGAGTCTCTTGGAAGGTGCAGAGCAAAAAGAGAAAGTGATGGAAATCGTGGACGGGATTGTTGGATCCCTAATCGATGAACGAATCCCCGTGAAGGCACACCCCGATACCTGGGAGTTGGCAGAATTGGAAAGCGATATCCTTTCGCGATTCGGAGTGAAGTGCACTGTGGCCGAAATGCGGACCATGGATCGCGGCGAAGTTGAGGACATGATCGTCACCCGGCTGCGTCAACGCTACAACGAAAAGGAAAGTGTTGTCAGCGCCGATCTGTTGCGGGAAGCTGAGCGGATGATTATGTTGAAAGTGATCGACGACCAATGGAAAGATCACATGCTTTCCATGGATCACCTGAAGGAAGGCATCAACCTGCGCGGTTACGGGCAGAAAGATCCTTTGATCGAATATAAGAAGGAAAGTTTCACCATGTTCCAGGACATGATGGATCGCATTGAAGACGAATCGGTGCGATATCTATATTTCCTTCAGGTGGAAGACAATTCCACGGCACGGTCGTTACTGCCATTTGACCCCGATGTGGAAGATGGCGAAGGTGGCGGTGAGGACGAAGACGACGCGGTAACGGTGGAAGTAAGCCAGGAACAGAAACGAGCTGCCCAGAGCAGCATTGAAGCGTTTACCAGCAATATCGCCAAGAAAAAGGAAAAAGAAATGGAGGCGTTGCAGTTTGTGGGAGGAAGTTCCTCTTCAGAAATTCAACAACCGACGCTTGCCAAGAAGACGCCCGGACGGAATGATCCGTGTTGGTGCGGGAGTGGAAAGAAGTTCAAGAAATGCCACGGCTAAAGCCAGTTTATTCTCTGCTACTATTCGCGCCGCTGGCCTACGGAGGTCTGCTGCCCGAAGGATTTGAAGGGGCTACTCGGGTCCAGGTCCGTAAAGCTCCGGTCCCGGATGTGGAAATTTGGAAGGAGTGTGGCCTTCAGGATTCCGAATACGCCGAGTACAGTCAGGCAGCACAGGGTCCTCAGCCCGGGCAGTTCGGGCGACCTGGGGAAGCGGCCAGGCCTGCCCGTAAATTCAGCATCACGGCTTGGCGGTTTACAGACACTACGTCGTCGGTGGAAGCTTTTCTGTTCTTGCGTCCCTCGGACTCTCAACCTAGTGACTTAACCAAAATGGCGGCTACCAAAGGCGGCAATATTTGGGCAGTCTACGGCAACTATCTCCTTGTTTTTGATGGAATTAAGCCCATGGATGAAGACGTCATGGCCCAGTTGATACTATCCTTCCCAAGGTTTGAACAAGCGGCATTTCCAGTTTTGCCAGGCTTTTTCCCAACGGCTGGAAAGATCCGAAATTCCGAGAAGTACTTGTTGGGTCCAGCCAGCTTGGCCAAGTTCGCGCCTGGAATCAGTCCATCGCTCGCAGCCTTCTCAATGGGTGCTGAGGGTCAAACGGCCCGCTACAGGACGCCCGAGGGCGAAATGAACCTAACTCTGTTGAGCTATCCAACCCCACATATCGCCAAGGAACGTTTGGCCGAATTTCAGCAGTTGAAGGGCATCAGGGTGAAGAGAAGCAGCGTCCTTTTGGCTATTGCTACTGATTTCCCAAACCCAAATACTGCTGAGCGGCTACTTTCTGAAGTCCGTTATGAAGCCAATGTTACGATCAACGTCAAAGCGAATGCGCGGGAACCGCAAATTGGTGATATTGTTTTGACCGGCGTAAAATTTTCCGTTATGTTGTTTGGATTCTCAGTCTTGGCTGGCTTCGGCCTACGGTGGTTCCGACTCTTGATCTCTCGAATGCGAGGAGTGAAGACGGGGGAGTTGGACGAAGAAATGACTGTTTTGAATCTCGGTGGCAACAGAAAATAAATCTTGAAGAATCTCAGGCTTAGAGAGATTTCAACAACGATTTCAAAGTGATTTCCTTTACTCTGGCACCTTGGAGACAAAATCGGTCTGTCCGGCAAGCTACGTATAATCAGCACATTACAAGCAAGAAAAGAACCTAGACTTTTTCGCTTGACTAAATCCTGCAGAGATCTTACCATCCAATCACGACAGGATTTTACGGCTTCGCTGTAGCGATACCGTCGGTTCTGATTCTCCCGACATGGCGGCAGCTGATTCCTGCCGTCGTCAAGATAAACGCGGTCGGTTTCCAAAAAACCCGCCGCGTTTTTCTGTTTCAGGGATGTTGGAGAGAACACAAATCCCTTGCTATAAGCAAACGGAAAATTTGCAAAACGAAGCCAATTTGCTCATTTCGCAGTCATGAAAACTTGGTGGTCACAACACCCGTCCAACTCAATCTACCCACTTTTCAACCGCTTGAAGAAGGAATTAGGCTACGCCTTGAAGACCCGTGAGACTCTGGATTCAGGAAGACAATTTGCTGGCCAGCAACTTCCCAAATTATCAAATCCGCGGATTGATTAAATCCTCTGGTGTTCTGAACGAAATCTGAATCTCAAACACGGCTTGAGCACCGTGAATGGGAGCTGTAAAAAGCGGGCTGCTTGGGTGGCAGTCCAGAAGATGAGTGAGGAACGCCAGTTGAATAGAATTTCTTTTGTCAGTTCGCGATGCCGCAATCCGCCTGTTTTTGAAATACCGGCTACGGCCAACCGAGGTGTTTGTGCAGGAATTGAAAGGTCTCGTTCCCGAAGATCTGATGCGGCCCCTTAAAGTATTCGATTTCAGCTAACCTGGAAAGCCCAAAGTCAGCATAATGCCGCCGTACTTTAGCGAACTCGGAACTGATCCATTCATCAATCCCAACACCGTCGTAATGTCCCCGCTCCACCATGAACGGCCTGGGAAAAATCAGGAAGGCTGATTCAGCGTGGTTAAAAGTATCCCCGGAATCGAACTCCAAAATCTCGTATTCGTGCGTGAACATGTAGCTGAACGATTGATCAACCGAGGTGATTTTTGAAATCCATTCGTTGAAATCTCCCGAACAGATAACGGCCTTGTAGCGGGGCTCTAGCACGGGTACTCGCATGGCCGTTTTGCCTCCATAGGAAAGTCCATAAAATCCGATTCGATTCCCGTCAACGAAAGGAAGAGTTGTTAACCAATCCAGACTCCTTTGATGTTGTGGAGTAATGAAGCTGAAAAGAGTTCGACCCAGCGGATTCCCTTTGCGGGACAAGACTCGGAATCGCTCCCCGAAGATGTAAGGATTCTGAGGAACAAAAACAATGAAGCCACGTTCGGCCAATCGTGCTGCAAAGCGCTGATAAACGCGTTGCGCGTTGCTGTTCGGAGGTTCCACCAAATCCTGGGGACGCCCTTCCAAACCATGCTGTGCCACAACCAGGGGACGCCGTTCGTTCGGTTTCAGATCTTTGGGAACAAGAAGAATTCCATAGGCGAAAACCTCTTTAAAAACCGGCACAACAGCTTCATATCCAATAAATGCCGGCTGATCATAAATGCGACGGGTTTTCACGTTCAATGGTGAAAAAGGCTCGGAAATTCGGCCAGTAATTTCTTCCTCAAACTGCAGGCGATAACCAGGCACGGATGCCTCCCACGAGGCCAAGTCTGTTTTCGAAGCTTTCGACCAGAACTCCTTTCGTGCAAATTCAGATCGCCGAACTACCCCTTGAGTGAACTCAATTAGCTGGCGGAATTGGCGTTCCATGCGGGCCGTCGATCCGCTTGCTGCAAGCGCAAGCGGTTCTGAAGCGTTCAAAGGTTTTTGCAGAAAAGACCTAAAGGTCTCCTCTCCGGGAGTTGCGATGAAAATCGCTTTAGTGAGGGCCGCTTCGGCACGAATGGCCTCTATGGTTTCCGGCTTAATCGAACCCGGTGCGGCACCCCGGCGTCCAACTTGTTCAGCAGGAGGACCGGCCACTGATGGATATGGCGCAGCCTCAATAATCAACCGCCGAGGTGTGATGAGAGCAGCCAGATCAATGTCGCGAAAGCCCCGAAGTTGGGTCCAAATATTGCGGTAAATCGGTTGCTGCCAAACACCGGTCCGAGGGCCGAAATAGCCGCTCACCGTAACGGTGCCGATTCGTTCATCGGCCGCAGCGGAGTGTAAGGCAATCAAACCGCCTTCGCCATACCCCCAGATCCCTATTGGCGTTTGAGTGGCAGACTTGCTGAACCAATCTACAGCCGCCAGGACCTTTTGAACCTCGTAACCTATGATGTGCCGGCCAACCTGATAAGCCATACGGTAAATGAATTCACGATGAGGCTGGTTGGTCATGCGGATCCGAGGATTGCCAGACCAAGCATCAGCGCGATCTATTAATGTCGGGATCAATACCAGGCAGCCGTTGGCCGCAAGACGACCGGCCCAAGTGTTAGCTACGGACTCTGGAGTCTGGTCGGCATCGGGGATCGCCACTACATTCATCCTGACGTTATTAAGAGGTTTCAACATCAGACCTTCGGCAATGACTCCATCTAAAACTGGCCATGAAACGCGGTGAACTTCAAAAGCGGCAGTCTTGGCAAGCAAAGAGTTTGACGCCAGAGTGCTAAGCAAAGAAGGCGAATCGAAGGGGACCCGCTTGTCCTTCAATCCGATGATGTGGCGGAACCGTTCACGGCTGCCAGCCGAGACTGCCGCAGCGCGGGCCGTTTCTAATTCGCGCATCAGAAAGCTGTCGATGCCCGCCACCATTTCTGATGAAATGTCCGCACTAGTGGTCAACGGCTCAGTCCCAGGCAGGCTTTGGGCGACTGCTGCAAATAGGCTAAGAATTGAACAAAAAAATCCTTTCATGACGCGTTTCGCATAAGGAAAATGAGGCAAAGACCATAGGAAAGACTCAATCCAAGAAGCACTCCTCCAATGAGCCGTTCCTTGTAGATTTTGAACCATAGGTAAATACCAGTCAGCGCCAAAGCAATCAGGGCCAGTGAGGTGAATAGCAAGGCGGCGGACCACATATTGATAAGACCATAATCATGCCAGAACCCGTTGATGTGATGCAGTCGGTTAAGCATACCCATCAGCCCCGCAGTATTAGTTCTGACTTTTGCATTGCCAGACTGCGGATTGTAAATGACCTCATATACCGTGCCTGGGCGCTGGATCCGAAATTGAACGCTATCGGTTCCGGCCTTCACTTGAGCGATTTCACCGCGCAGGCCTTGATCGATTAGAATTCGCGCGGCAGCTCTGGCATCAAGATTCGGTGGAAGCGTCGATTGCGATTCGCTCACTGCCGGTTTGTTTGGGAACCAGGAGTTATGCGACATTTGCATGGAACTCAACGCGTACATCAGTACAAAGCAACTGCAGAACAAGCCAAGGAGAAGATGGAGGTTGCGTAGCATAGTTACCGGATACTCCAATATAGTGCCGTGAACAAGCACGCGCCAGCCGCGAAGCTCATTTGAGCCAGCCCCCAGCGAGGACGGCTGGTAAGCCACAAATAAATGCCACTGAACGTCATGAAAAGCATGGCCCAGATGGAAAATTCGTTGTAGTAGATCCAGCCACGGACTCGTAGGTCCGGCACTTCGGCACGGATCGTGGTGGCATGAATGCGATTCAGAAAATCCATAAAGCCAACTCGAGTGGCCTCAAATTTCAGCTTCTTTTCCCGTTCCAGAACGGTAACCCGAGTCATACCATTTACAGTGTAGTAGTCCAAAACAAGATGGTTATCCTTGTCATGTTTTATGGCCCAGGCGGGGATTGGGTTGGCCAATGGAATGGAATTGGTGGCCAGAATGTGAGCAGCCAAATCCGCGTCACTTAGATTTTGAGGTGCAGAATAGTCGCGGAAACTTACTTGAGGAATGGGTTTGTGGCGCTTTTGTGGAGCATCTTCCAGCATTGCCGTTATACCGACAATACCGTAGACCAACAGAGAAGAGACCGTTAGAAGACCGGCATACATGTGTAGACGCCTGAACCAGGGACGCATAGAGAAACCAAAGTATCACGAATCGCGGTTCAGGGGATTCTATCGGCAGGTTGAAAAATCAAGATAGCCAGGGGTGGAACTACCCCTGGCTTAACTCGAAGGGAGGTGACTTCAATTATTTATTGATAGCAAACCAGACTAGCTGTTTCTTTTGCTGCGACCAATTAGCCCGATTCCCATCAAGCCAGAAACCAACATCAGGTAGGTGCTAGGCTCTGGAACACCATTGTCACGAACCGAACCTTGGAACGTGGTTGCATCGGTTGCTGCGCCGGTTACTGTGGCGCGGAATGCATAGCCGTTAGCCGGTGGCGGATCGGTATTCGCCGGAGTCTGGAGCCGATAGGTGATGCTAGGAGAACCGGCATTGTAAACAATAGATTCAACTTGATTTGCGCACGCATTTGCGATGAAGCAAATAGAAGCAAAGCCAGTCGAGTTGGATCCGGAAAGTCCCAACGAACCAGTAACAATGCCTGTGAAACTGCCATTATTCTGTGCGTAGGGGTTCGTCTGGTTAACACTGATCATTAACAAAAGATTGCTCAAATTCGTCAAAGCAGTATTCGCTGCACCAGTAACAATAATGTCACCATAGTTGGCTGCAGATGTTGGAAACGCATTGACAGAAGTCTGCGCCTGGCCATTATAGGTGACGGTCAAGCCACCAACTGTTGCCGTGTTACCAACAGCTAAGCAGGATGCCAAGCCGTTGCAATTGAAAATACCCGTTGTATTGTAGCCGATCACTGCCGCGTTGGCAGTGCCTGCTGCAAGGGTGCCCAGGGCCACAAGCGCCACTGGTGAAAAAGATCTTAAAAACATTTTCATTGAAGTCCTCCAAAAAGTATCTGAAACTTGTTTCAGAGCACTTAGAGACCAGTTCTTTCTGACAAACAAACTTAGGGTTTCAGAACTGGCCAACTAAGTTACAACCCTAATTTACGGTGGAAGAGAAAATGTTACAAGACGTTGGTAGTCCTGTTTTTGGACCCCAAAGTACCACATAAAAACATAGACCTTCGGGCACTTAGTACTAACAATGTGTAAATATCAATGACTTACGGAGGTGTAAGTAGGCTTAGTCAAACAGTATTACCCGTAGCTTTAGGAGCGCAAACTTGGGCGATTGCAATACCCCGATCTGGAATTGACTAAGGTGATTGCAACGTTCGAGTAAAAAACACGGTTCCGAGCGTCAGACGGGTTTTACCTTGAGTTTCAAACACAATAACCACCAGCAGCCAGTTTTTCGCTATAATATATTTTGAATCCCGGTTCCCGCAAGACGCTCGAGCGGAATTGGATTTTCTAGTTCATGCGTGGAGGTGTGTATGTTCCTGAGTGCTCGGGAATTAGAGATACGCCCGTTGCGCTTCGACATTTCCTACCCAGTAGGTGAGTTCGAGTTTGATCAGCCTGGCAGTAAAGGTGGAGTTCGTCAAGGCGAGCCAATCAATGTAGTTGGTACCGCTGAGTTGGAAAGCTCCATTGGCGATATTCGCGTGAGTGGTCATGTAACGGCCGTTCTGGTAACAGAGTGTGTCAAGTGCCTGGAAAAGGCCACCATTCCAGTGGATTCAGATTTTGATTTGGTTTATTTGCCTGAAGGGACTGAACCTGAGGGTGGAGAAGTCCAGATCAGCGATAAAGAAGCTGAGGTCGGTTTTTATCAGGGACACGGCCTTGAATTGCGGTCCGTTGTTGAAGAAATCCTGCTGCTTGCTGTACCGATGCGGCCGGTCTGTAAGGAAGAATGCCGTGGGCTTTGTCCAGTCTGCGGAGCGAATCGCAATGAAGCAGAATGTAATTGCCAGACTCCCGTCATGGACGCGCGGTGGTCAGGTCTAGACGCTTTGAAAGCCAAAGACGCAACCAAAGCAAAGTAAAGTAATAAAGCAAAGGAACCTAAATGCCAAATCCCAAACGACGCCACTCTCAACGCCGCACATCGATGCGCCGCGCCCATGATTTTCTAAAAGTCCCAGGCGTTTCAGAGTGCCCTCAGTGCCACGAAACAAAACTACCCCACCGGGCTTGCCCACATTGCGGATTCTACAAAGGCCGCGAAGTAGTCGAAGTCGCGCAACAATAGCCTGCTAATACGGAGCCATTTTTGCCTACTATGGTAACGATTGCCGTAGACGCAATGGGTGGTGATCATGCCCCGAAGGCCGAGGTCGAAGGGGCAATCAGAGCCGTGCGTCAACTCCCCATTCAAGTGATTTTGGTTGGCCGCGAAGACTCCATCCGCGCTGAACTGCAGCATCATGTTGGTTGGGAAAATCTCCCTCTCCGGATTGTGCATGCCAGTGAAGTTGTCACCATGGAAGATTCCGCCGGTAAATCTCTGCGGAGCAAGAAAGATTCTTCCATTCGTGTTGCTTGCCGATTGGTACGGGAAGGTCAAGCACAGGGTGTGGTCTCATCTGGTAACACAGGTGCCGTGATGGCTACCGCAAAAATGGTGCAAGGTGTTGTTTCGGGAATTGACCGTCCCGCCCTGGCAACAGCGTTCCCTACCCTCACTGGCAAACCAGCTGTTATTGTCGACGTTGGCGCCAATGTCGATTGCACAGCGGACATGCTAGCCCAGTTCGCACTCATGGGCCACCTTTATTCAAAGTTGATCTTTAAAGAGGAACGTCCGCGTGTGGGCATCCTTTCGATTGGTGAAGAAGAACATAAGGGTAATGAACTGACCCGGGCGGCAACGGCGCTGCTAAAAACCATGCCAATTAACTTCATCGGCAACGTAGAAGGACGGGACGTCTATTCTGGACTGGCCGACGTTATTGTTTGCGACGGTTTCATCGGAAATGTAGCCTTGAAAGTTAGCGAAGGGTTGGTGGAAGTGATTAAGCATATTCTGAAGGAATCGCTGCAATCCACAATTTCCGGGCAGATTGGTGCAGTGCTCTCGCGTTCAGCCTTCAACAATTTTAAGAAGCGTCTGGACTACACTGAATATGGAGGCGCTCCGCTGCTTGGTGTAAAAGGTGTTACGATTATTTCCCACGGCCGGTCTAACGCCAACGCAATGAAAAATGCAATTCGCGTTGCATCGGAATTTGCCAGTGAACATCTGAACACCATGCTGCACGATAGCTTGGTTCAATGGCATGGCCGGAGCAAGGGTCACGCAGCGGATTAATTAAAGAGTGAAACTCTTTCGCACAATCGCAGTTCTCCATTTCGCGACAACCCTGCAGGCTCAGCCACTGAATCCTGTGAAGTGGGAGTTGCGCCCGGAAACCCAGAAAGTTGCCCCAGGTTCAGTAGTCACCTTCCATTTGAAAGCAACCGTGGAAGATGGCTGGCACCTTTATTCTCTAACCACGCCAAAAGGCGGCGCGCCAGCTACCAAAATTACGGTTGCGGAAAACCCAGCCGTCACCTTTGTTCGTTTCCAGCAGCCGAAACCCGAGGTGCGGATGGATCCAAACTTTGGTGTGAATACTGAGAGCTACGAACACCAGACAGAATTTCTGATAGAAGCCGCTGTGGCTGCCGATGCTGCGGCTGGAACACTGTCGCTGACCGCTCCGCTTCGATACAGTGTTTGCTCGGAAAAACAGTGCCTTCCGCAGAGGCGTACGGTTGTTACTGAACTAACAATAGATCCCTCCGCGCCCAAAACAAACGCAATTGCAGCGCCTGCTGGTTATCAATTGGTTGACCCCAAAGCAGCGGCGGCTCCCCCAGCATCAACAGTAGTTAAACCTACTCCGCAAGCGTTGGCTCCCTTTTTATGGCTGGCATTCGGTCTGGGTCTGGCTTCGCTGTTCACCCCTTGCGTGTTCCCAATGATTCCCTTCACAGTGGGTGCCTTCCTCGATCAAAAAGAAGGCGCATGGAAAAAAGCAGCTGTGTTTTGCCTGGGGATTATTTTCATGTTCACAGCTTTAGGCTTCGGTCTAACACTAATCCTGGGGCCATTTGGAGTGAAGAACCTGGGGGCTAACCCGTGGGTGAATGGGTTCACTGCCCTTATCTTCCTGGCGTTCGGACTCAGCCTGCTGGGTGCCTTTGAACTTACATTACCCTACGCGCTGGTGAATAAGATGAACGCCGCATCAGGACAAGGCGGATACGCTGGAGCCCTGCTAGCCGGATTCACATTCACACTAACCTCATTCGCCTGCGTTGGACCTTTCATGGGAACGTTGCTTGCTGCCTCCGTTCAAGGTGACAAGTTGCAGCCGGTTTTAGGCATGGCAGCTTTTGCCACCGGACTCGCTTTGCCATTCTTCTTTCTGGCTTTGTTCCCAGGTGTGCTGAAGCAAATGCCACGTAGCGGCGACTGGCTGATGCGGGTAAAAGTGGTGATGGGCTTCATTGTGATTGCCTGGATGCTAAAGTACCTGAGCAACGTTGATGCTGTATTACAGTTAGGCCTTTTGCCCCGCGAACGCTTTCTGGCATTCTGGATTGTGCTGTTCGCTTTACCAGGAACGTACCTGCTGGGATGGCTACCGCTGGAAGGCATCGATCGCAATGAAAAGTTGGGTGTAGCTCGCTTGTTCTTTGGTGCGGCATTTCTGGTTTTCGCCATTAGCTTAGTTCCTGGAATGTTCGGTGGGCAGCTTGGTGATTTGGATTCCATGGTTCCAGTTGCCACCGAGACCACGCGCGGTAATGGCGGGGGAGCCAATGCCGAATCCGGCATGAAATTCATCAAGGATGATTATGCTGGGGCCTTGGCTCAGGCTAAACAACAAAACAAATTGCTATTTGTGGAATTCACTGGCTATGCTTGCAGCAATTGCAAATGGATGAAAGCCAACATGTTCCCCAGACCACAAATTCAAGCTGCCTTGAGTAAGCTTGTGCTGGCCGATTTATACACGGACGGCACAGAACCAGTGAACGATCAAAATGCCAAGCTGCAGGAATCGAAGTTTCAAACGGTAGCCACACCACTTTATGTAATCATGGACGCTGACGAGAAAGTGATCGCCACCTTTCCGGGATTGACAAAGGACACAGCCGAGTTTCTTAAGTTCCTTCAAACCGGCCAACCTGCGCTATGATTTTTCGATTTTTCGCTGCCATTCTATTGCCTGCTATCTTGGCGGCGCAAGAACCTATTCGTGGATTTTCCCAAGCTGGGGCAAAACAGCAACTCGACCTTGAGTCCAAAGCAGTGGCCTCGATCGATGCCAACCGCATCGGATCGCATATCAAAGTAATGTCTGCTAAGCCGCATGCTGCCGGTTCCATCGCGTCGAAGGAAGTGGCCGACTACGCACTGGAACTTTTCCGAAAGTGGGGCCTGGATGCGAAGCTGGAAACATTTGAAGCACTGCTGCCTTATCCCGTAGAGCGGTCTCTTGAAATGGTGTCGCCAGTGCGCCACAAATCCAAGCTAACCGAACCCGTTATCAAGAGCGATCCCGATTCAAGCGACGCTCACCAGCTTTCCACCTACAACGCCTATTCGGCATCAGGTGATGTTACTGCCGCAGTGGTTTATGTGAATTACGGTGTACCGGAAGACTACGAGTATTTGAAGAAGATTGGCGTCGATGTTCGGGGAAAAATCGTGCTGGCCCGCTATGGCAAAAGCTGGCGAGGAACCAAGCCGAAAGTTGCATATGAAAACGGCGCCATCGCTTGCCTGATTTATTCAGATCCAAAAGATGACGGCTACTGGCGGGGTGACGTCTACCCGGCTGGACCCTTCCGACCTAGCCAAGGCGTGCAGCGGGGCAGCGTCATGGATATGCCACTTTATGTCGGCGATCCGTTAACTCCAGGCTGGGCGTCCGAGCCAGGCGGTAAGAAGCTGGCCATCAAAGATGCCAAGTCCCTGATGAAGATCCCAGTGATGCCGATTAGCTATGGGGATGCTCGGCCTATTTTAGAAAAATTAGGCGGACCCGTTGCCCCTGATGATTGGCGAGGTGCCTTGCCCTTCACTTATCACATTGGCGCAGGGCCGTCGACAATGCATTTTAAGCTGAAATTAGATAGCGGCATTCGCCCGGTTCACAATGTGATTGGCATTATCCCAGGACTGAATCCTGATCAATGGGTGATCTACGGCAACCATCACGATGCCTGGGTAAACGGTGCGCATGATCCAATCAGCGGAGCTGCAGTGGTTCTGGAAACTGCTTATGTTTTGAATAACCTTCGAAAGTCTGGCTGGAAACCGAAACGGACAATTGTCTTCACGCTGTGGGATGCCGAGGAATTCGGATTGGTAGGTTCCACCGAATGGGTGGAAAAGCATCTGGCAGAGCTGCGTGCAAAAGCTGTTCTCTATATAAACTCAGACACCAATGGAAGAGGAGCGCTAGGCAGCGGTGGATCTTCCTCATTAGAACAATTCATGGAACAGGTAGCCCGCGATGTGAAGGATCCTGATTCCGGGAAGAACTTGCTGCAAGCCCCCAGACGTGCAACGAGTTCTCAAAGAGGGTTCCGGCTGGAACCGTTAGGGGCAGGTTCGGACTATGTGGCATTCTTCCATCATGCGGGTATCGCCAGTTTGAACTTGGGATTTGCGGGTCCGGAATCAGGCGGGGTCTACCATTCCATCTACGATACTTATACCTGGTATTCCCGGTTTGCTGACAACAAGTTTATCTATGGCAAAGCTCTGGCAGATGTCATGTCTCGCACAATCCTTAGGATGGCAGAAGCACAGGTTCTTCCCTTTGAATTTGGCAGACTGGCCACAGCGATTAAGCAAAATGTGGAAGAAGTTGAAAAACTAGGTCCTGAAGCTACACAGAAAATAGATTGGCAAATGGTAAAGGCCGAGTTGGGGCATTTGGAGCAATTGTCAAAATCCTTTGATATTCAAGTGGCCAGATTGACCGGTGGCGCAAATAATGCACATCCTGGTCTTCGGATTGCCAACACCGCTCTAGCAAAAGTTGAACAAGCCTTGTTGGTGGAGCAAGGGCTGCCGAACCGTCCGTGGTACAAAAATGTCTTATCGGCTCCTGGCATGTATACCGGCTATGGAGCGAAGACGCTGCCTGGCATCAGGGAGGCGGTCGAACGAAAGCGATGGGACGAAGCCAATGAGCAGACTAAAGTTTTGGGAAGCGCGCTGAAGCGATTGAACGTAGTCCTTGAAGACGTAACCGGACAATTCGACCGCATCCGTCCTTAGCAATTATTCCCTTCTTGACTGCAGTTGGTGCATGTGACTTTCTTCGGCCAATGTTTGCAGTTCCTGATCTAGTTCGATCTGCCATTTGCGGCGTAAGTCTTTTTTCAACGTTTCCAAAAGCTCAACCCGCTGTGTGGCTTGCTGCACCAAACGGCGAGCGCTGGTGAGTTGATGCAGCAATTCCCCTTCGCGAGCGGTCAGCCGTTTCTTTTCTCTTTTGAGGAAACCTGCGAGACTGTCAATTTCGACAAGTTCGTCTCGCCCCATTGGTTGCATTGACTGGATAGCCTCTGGGCGCTTGCGTCCTTCAAGAGGTAAGAGATCTAGTTGCCGACGACAATCGGCTCTTTCCATTTCCAGGCGCGCCAGTTTCGCAATTTCGACATCTGCCTGAATTTTACGGATGCGCAGTGCCGATTCAAGCGGAAATGCGTAGCGTTTCATTTATGCTGAACCGCCAATTGCTGGAGCTCTCATAGCGTAACGTCGAATCCTGAAATGAGCGTTCTTTGCTTTCTTTTCTCTCATTGGTTTCATTGCGCAGATTGCGTCCAGACGCCTGCATCCCTTAATCGGTGACAAGTTGAGTTCCCGGCCGCCATCGGCTCTTCCCGTTTCAAAGCGCTCCTGTTTCGCATTTGGGACATCCGCCTGAATTTTCCGAATGCGCAAAGCCGATTCAAAGGTAAAGGTGAACCTGAGCTGAAATGGGCATCCTTCTTTTCTCTCCTTGGTTTCATTGCGCGGATTGCGTCCAGACGTCTGCATCCTTTAATCGGTGACAAGTTGAGTTCCCGGCGGCCATCGGCTCTTCCCGTTTCAAAGCGTTCCAGTTTCGCATTTGGGACATCCGCCTGAATTTTCCGAATGCGCAAAGCCGATTCAAAAGGAATGGGAATCGTTTCATTTAAGCTGAGCCGCCAATTGCTGAAGTTCTCGCAAAGTAACGTCGAATCCTGAGCTAAAATGGGCGTCCTGGCGTAAGAATCCGTCAAGCTGCGATTTCACGCGAATGGCTGAATCAAGCTCCCGATCAGAGCCGGATGCGTAGGCTCCCAATCGGATGAGATCCTCTGAACGGTGATAAGCCGACATGGCTTCACGAATCTTCCGGGCGGCTTCTTTCTGTTCTGGAGTAGAAATCTGGTTAGCGAGACGGCTAATCGATTGAAGAACATCAATGGCAGGGTAGTGGCCAGCCGAGCCCAGTTCGCGGGACAGAATAATGTGCCCATCAACGATGCCTCGAACAGAATCGCAGATCGGTTCATTGAAATCGTCCCCTTCCACCAACACGGTGAAATAGCCAGTAATCGAGCCCGTTTTGAAATTCCCAGCGCGCTCCAAAATCTTGGGCAAAAGATTGAATACGGAAGGCGTATATCCCTTTTGGCTTGGTGGCTCCCCAGCAGCAAGTCCGATTTCCCGTTGTGCCATGGCGAGCCGTGTAACGGAATCCATGAACAATAGAACTCTCGCGCCTTGGTCGCGGAAATATTCAGCGACAGCGAGGGCGACAAATGCTGCCCGGATTCGTAGGGGCGCTGGACGATCGCTAGTGGAAACAACAAGAACCGAGCGCTTCAAACCTTCCGGACCCAGGTCCCTCTCAATGAATCCGCGAACCTCACGATTGCGTTCTCCTATCATGGCAATCACGCTAACATCGGCAGAGTTTTGACGGCAGATGGCTCCCATCAAGGTGCTCTTCCCTACCCCGCTACCTCCAAAGATGCCAATTCTCTGGCCTTCTCCACAGGTCAGCATGCTATCAATTACTTTGATTCCGGTGGCGAGAGGCTTGGTGATTTCCGCTCGCTCCAAGGGTCCAGGCGGAGCGCAAAACATCGGGTAATGAGCATCCGCCAAATACGGATCGAGCCCATCCATCGGAAGACCGAAACCATCCAACACTCTTCCCAACATGGCCTTACTTACAGCTACATTTGCTTGCGCAGCACGTGCGATTACACGATCGCCCAATTGCAACCCGCCAGTCTCCTCCAACGGCATGGAGAGAACTTTTCCCTTCCTGAAGCCGACCACCTGAGTTCGAACCCTGCGCCCGTTTGCCGTTCGCACTTCGCAAAAATCGCCAACTCCAGTGGCCGGACCATCCGATTCCACAAGCAATCCCACTAATTCTGTAATGACACCAGTGCAAAGGGAAGTTGGTACGCTTTTGATCACATGCAGATATGGGTTGATATTCCAACGATCTGCAGACTCAAGACGGAGCAGGCTCATTTACCCTCCAGCCGGTCGACGAATCCGCGCTCAATTTCCAGGAGCTGCATATTGACGCTAGCATCCAATTCACCTCGAACTGTGTCCAACAAAATTGCTCCTCTTTCCAGACTGCCGTCGGCGATTATTTCTACTTCCGGTGGTAGACCAGCAGAAACCAAACCACTTCGGATTGCTTCAACTTCCTTAGGGTGCAAACGGATTTTCTTGATTTCTCTCAACTCAATAGTTTCAAGAGCCGCCTTTACAACTCCGGCCAAAGTATGGGGATCGACTGACAATTCCCGGTGGATTATTTTTTTCGCAATTGCAAGAGAAAGCTGGACCAAGTCCTGCTCGGCTTCTTGGCGAATGCGCCGGCGAAGAGTGGCAAATTCTGCGATTGACTGGCTCATACGATTCAAGACTGGCTTCATTTCGGCCTCAGCCTTTTCTAATCCGGCGCGTTCTCCATCGGCCAGTCCCAAAGCATATGCAACTTGCTTGGCGAGCTCCAGCCGAGCCTCTTGCTCGAATGTGTTTTCCACAACTACTGGTGTGAGGTCCTTTGGAGGCGGGGGAGATTCGAGGTTGTCGTTGAGAATATCCGGAGGAGGTGAAGGCAAAAATGGTTGTGCGATTCCTGTTGCGGTTCCACTGTCTGACCAGGAAATTCTGGGTAGTTCTGTCGTCTGCTCCGACCGGTTGATAACCCTAGTCGACATATTGTTCGCTTGCGCCGCCTCGCATACTGATCACACCTTCCGATTCCAATTGGCGGACAACGGCAATGATCTGTTGCTGGCTACTCTCCACCTCTTTGATCTTCACGGGCCCCATCACATCCAAATCTTCCTTCAGCATCTCAGCCCCACGGACTGACATGCATTGCAGAAAATGGTTTCGGAGACTTTCGCTAGTACCCTTTAAGGCTAATGTGAGAATCTTCTTATCAACCCGAGTGAGTATTTCCTTTATGGCGTTTTGATCCAACGCTAATAAATCTTCAAAGACAAACATCAACTGCCGGACGGTCTCCACTAATTCCGGAGCATCGGGTTCGATGGTGTCCAAAATTTCACGACTGGATTTCGAGTCCAAACGATTGAACATTTCCGCCACAGCGCGAACTCCTCCGTAGGATTCCCGGTTCATGCCCCCTAAGGATTTCAGTTTTTGTCCGATGATATTGGCGATGCGGGCGATAATGTCTGGAGAAATCTGATCGAGATTTCCCATTCGTAAAGCCACATCAGAACGAATTTCTGCCGGCAACGAGGTAAGCAATGCCGCCGCTTGTGATGGATTTAAGTGCGAGAGAATAAGGGCAATCGTCTGTGGATGTTCACTGTGAATAAATTTCGCCAATTGCTGTGGATCGGCTTTCTGTAAGGCATCAAAATTGGCCGAATCGTTACCCAACGCCTTCATCAAACGGTCGAGCAACAAGCGGGCATGCTCAGGACCGAATGCTGATATCAAAATCTTGCGCGCGTAATCCATGCCTCCTTTGAGGACATAATCATGAGCAAGAGACATCTGGTGCATCTCTTCCAATACTTGTTCGGCAACTTCGCTGCTCACTGTAGGCATACGGGCAATCTGCCGGCCAACCATGTGAACTTCGTCTTCATCGAGATGTTTTAGAATTTCCGAACTCGCCTCTTCCCCAATTACCAGAAGTACGATCGCTGCTTTGCTCAACCCTGTAATTTCTGTTTTTTCTTCGACTACCGCTGGGATTGCCATGGATTTTTGTCGTCCTTATGTCTCGGTGGAAAGCCAAGTTCGTATTAGTTGAGCCATGCCTTCAGGGTTTTTGAGGGTCATCTCTGCTAGATGTCTTGTCAGGACTTCACCGCGTTGGCTAGTTACCTTCGGTTTTTTCAGTTTAGCCACCGCCTCCTCCGTCAGTTTGTGCTGGAGCAATTCTTCTTCACTCAAAGAACTTTCGTACTCCTTGATAACCTCTTCAGGGCTCAGTTTGATTGATTGAGCACCCTCTGGTAGGGTGTGTGTCTGACTTGTTGCCGGACCGGCCTCGCCCACTGCAAGTTGCTTTGCCTCGCCATCTGGTGCAGCCAGGGCTTTGTCTCCCTTGGCCCCTTTCTTTCGGCTAACTAATCTGCCGACCTTCTTTCCGATGGCCCGCAGCACCAACAGCGGAAGGGCGATAACGAATAGCGCAAAGACCACCGTTGCTAAGGGGAAATATTTTGTTTGCACCAATTCGTTGATTTGATCTTCCAATTGAGGTTTCAACCAAGCGGGCACCGAATTTGGCAAAGTGATTCGCTGTTTGACAGCCTCGATTTTTGGAGGCAGCGCTTGGCTGGCCTGCGTTACCTCAAAAGGAATAGCCTCAACGATAAGTTGATCTCCCCGTTCTGTGCTAAAGCCAATAGCCGCCGAGACAATGTCGCGGATGGCTTTCAAACGCTCCGGAGTCGGTGGCTCTACTATCCTCTTCGCCTTGTCCCCCACTCCTTCAAACCGCACATTGTGATCCACCAGCACCGAAGCCGAGAGCCGCTTAACCGTTCCTTGAGGCAGCTTCAGACGACGTACAATCCGGCTGGTCTGGTAGTTAATATTCTCCGTCTTACGTTGCTGTCCACCAGTTCCTCCTGCCGGCCGCGCAGTGGGGCGAGGCAAATTAGTTGGAGTCCCCGGAACCCCGCCCAGCGCAGCCAAAGCACCCAAGTCCTCAGTTTTTTGCGAGGAGGCCATTACACTTTTGGATGGGTCGAAAGTCTCCTCGCTTTGTTCACCACTGGTAAAGTCGCACTCAACGGATATTCCAGAACGAAAATGATCGGGACCCAAAACTGGCTCCAGTGTTTCCCTAATCTTTGACTGGATCGCTGCTTCAACCTTCTGGCGGTACTCCAGCAGCGCCTCGGAGTTGGTGTCCCCATCGGCAATTTTTCGCGCTGGGTTTAGAAGTGCACCACGCATATCCAGCACCGCAACATCGTCGGGAGTCAGTCCGTCAACAGCGTTCGCAGTCAGGCGCATGATGGCCACAACATTTGTCGCTATCAGCCGCGCCCCCGGCTTCACTTTCAACAGTACGCTGGCCTTTGCAGGTTGCCGGTTTTCAAGAAAAATACTCTGCTTGGGAAAGGTGATGTGGACTCGAGCCGATTCCACCTCACTAATAGACATGATCGACCGTTCCAGTTCCCCTTCCACTGCCCGATGGTAATTTACTTGTTCAGCAAACTCGCTGGACCCGAAGTTATTCCGGTCAAACAGCTCATAGCCGATCCGCCCCGTTTTCGGAAGACCGGCGGAAGCCATATGGATGCGCAATTCATCAACTTTGCCGGCCGGGACCTTGATTGTACTCCCGCCATCGGTCAGCCGAAACTCAACATTCGCTTCCTTTAATTTAGTAAGAACCTGCCCTGCATCTTCACTGCTCACATTTGTGAAAAGCGGCTTGAATCCGCTTTCTTTATTCCAGTTGAGCAAATACGCAAAGAACCCGATCGCAGCCAATGCGGCCACAACAATGCTTACCCGCTGACGTTTGGTCAGCGAGAAGAATAGTGTGCGAATTTGATCCAGAAGTTGAGTGGGCATTCAGACCTGTTGCTAAGCGCTTTTCTAATCGCGCGATCACATCTGCATGCGCATAATCTCCTGATATGCATTCACAACTTTGTTGCGAACTTGCAGAAATGCCTCAAACGCCAGTTCCGCTCTTTGTGTGTTCAGAACCACGTTGTGTATTTCCTCGTTTTCGCCAGCCATGAAGCGATTCACACTGTTGAGAGAAGTTGTCCTTGCTTCCTCCACCCTGCCAATTGCCTCCGTTAGGGCCGCCCGAAACTCTCCACCTCCAGTGCCGCTCCCAGGCGGCTCGAACGAAGGGAGCTTGATTTGTTCAATAGGGAGGGACCCTTGCCCTAAAACTTGCTGCAACAAATTTGCCATAGAGAATTACCTCAAAATATCTAAAGAACGATGGATCATGTCTTTCACTGCCGACATCGCCGATACATTAGCCTGATATCCCCGAGTAGCGCTGATCAGATCAACCATTTCTTCTGCCGGATTCATCCGCGGAAATGCGACGTAGCCTTCCACATCCGCATCGGGATGCCCGGGAATGTATCGCTTGTCGGGCTCACGGCCATCTTCAATCACTTCCGAAACACGAACCCCATTTGAGGCTTCGCCCATCTCGCTCATCAGAACGGATTGAAAGGGGGATTGTTGCGGCGCTGACTCAAAAATGACATCCCGTCTTTTATAGGGTCCACCCGCCGAGGTTCTGGTGGTCTCAGCATTGGCCATGTTTTCCACAAGGATTTCAGCCCTTGTGCGCTGCGCAGCCATTCCAGATGCGCTTACCGATAGCAAACTAAATAGACTCATATTTAGCCCTTACCTTCCATGAGTGCGTTCTTGATTGCTTTGAATTCTCCGCGTACTAGAATGGAAGCCATCTGGAAGCGCATTGCGTTTTCCGCTAACATCCGCATTTCCCGATCCATGTTCACGTTGTTTCCATCATTCTTTGCCAGTAAACTCTCTGGCTCAATCAGTTCAACGGAATCTTTCACTGGTCTCGAGTCATTCAGCGCCGACAGAAATTCGTACTGAAAGTCGATGTCTTTCGTGCGGTATCCCGGCGTATCGGCATTCGCCACATTAGAAGCCACCGTTTTCTGCCGAATGCTCAGCAGGTCCATGTATCGTTCCAGATTGTGGCCGATTTGATTCAGCATGCAATGGACAATGCAGTTTTGGGGCCATTCACGAAACCCTCATAATGGGCAGGACTTAACCCATCTACAAGTACTGCAGCAGCGCCAGAAACTTGCCTATGTGATCAAAGAATGACGGATAACTTGATGCGGGTGAAAGGCCTTCGTAAATAGTGGGGTAAGCTACTTCCATTTCGGAAGCAATTTCTAGGGCAGTCCCAATTTGAACCAACTCTCCGGCTCCGATTCCTGGACAATAGCGCCCAGCCTGTAGCCACTCTTTACGGCTCTTTACCAATTCCGGCCAGAACGGGAATGTACGGCACTGGACAGGCTTAACGGGGTGGATCGAGCACCCGCCTTCCCGAAGAAAGTGACATTGCGACTTTGGGGGCTTTCGTAAGCGCAGCAGATGTTTGGTGCGATACACGTATTCAGACTCGAATGCTGCTGGCGTCATTCCTATGAACTTTGCGGCATTCAACAAGTCCTTTTCGGTGAGATAAACATACCCCTTCTGATCACAGCAGTTGGTGCAGCCAGGAACACATCCGAAACGCAATCCCTCCGCCGGACTCGATTTACTTTTCATCCGTGGCATTGCTTGCAGGCCACATTGCGTGGATATTTCAAATGGAATGCTTCCGTGGATCCGTGAGGGTTGTGGCACATGCCGCATTCGGCAAGCTGACCAGTGCTATGCGTGTGTGTTTTGGAAAATTCTTTTAAATTATGGCAACCTGCGCAGGTTGTTTCCAGAAGGTCCGACTTGAAACTCCAAGCTCCAGCTTTCACTGCATGACAGGTCTCACAAGTCGCTGCCGGTGGATGAAGCCGAAAGGGTTTTCCTTTCTCTGGGAGTTCGCCGGAATCAAAGTTGATAACCTCGCGGCCACCCTCAAATCGAAGCTCCAGAGTGTGGCGGCCGGCTGGGGGACTCAACACAAATGTGAGCACTCCCGGCGCTTTTTCTGTTACGGGAATTGCGGAGCCGTCCAGCAAAACGGTCCCCGATTTTACAACCTTGGCGATTCCTTCCAACTTCCCAGTCGCCAATAAAGCACCATTTGTGGGACGCAGAATGCGATTAGGAGCGGGCTCCTGGGCAACCAAGATTAAGGCACAAATAAAGGTCAGCACTAAGGATCGGTCAAGCATCAGGCTTCCATATAGCTTACCAAGCCGAACTTAACCTCGGATTCTAACCAAATCCCTTGTGATCGATTTCAAGTCGGGCGTACCAGCCAGCCCCATATCGAGTGCGAACTCCGTGCGCAGCAATTCTATTACCCGCTCCACCCCCGGCTGGCCGAACGCTGCCAATCCATAAAGATAGGGCCGAGCAATACAGACGGCTTTCGCGCCTAGTGCCAAAGCTTTCAAAATGTCGGTACCGCGGCGGATTCCGCCATCAATCAAAACAGGAATTTTCCCTTGCGCACCACGCACTACTTCTGGAAGCGCTTCAATCGTTCCGCCAACATGATCCAATTGCCGAGCTCCATGATTGGAAACAATCACACCCGACGCCCCATATTCAACCGCACGTGCGGCATCTTCTTCTATCAGGATCCCTTTTAATACAATCGGCAGCGTGGTGATTTGGCGCAGTTCCCGAAGACTATTCCACGTAGGCGTTGGAAACGGACGTGAAGGAAATTCGCCGGCACTTTCCGGATTTCGTGGGGGCGGCAGTTTTCCATCATGATCTCGCGCCGGCACACCGGATTCGCACCAGTTGCGTTCGAATTTGTTGTGAATATTCCGCTCGCGATGGCTGACGTACATAATATCGGTAGTGAAGCAAATTCCCGCGCAGCCCATTGATTCCAATCGTTTTGCAAAGGTCCTCATAGATTGGGTATTGCGCAAGTCGCCGCCGGTTGTAAGATGCCACCAGATTTTCGCCGCCTCACCTTTTTCCAACGACTTCTCAATGCCGCCGTTGGTGATGTGGAGCGCAGAGGCTCTCCCAGCTGCGCGAGTAACAATGTTTTCCCCGTCGGCATGAAAACAGTTCTTGCCGCCTGCGGGATCAAGCAAAATTGGGAAGTCAAGCTTCTTGCCGAAAAGCTCCAAGGAGGTGTCTATTTTGTGAACATCCACCAACGCTTTGGGTCGAATGATAATCCGGTCAAATCCTTTGCGATTGTCTTGCAGCGAAACTTCGTCTTCGCTTCCACCCTCCAAATAATCCCACGCTATGGGATCCAACTTGGCCTTGGCAAACGGCGCAAAGTCAAAAACATTGGCACAATCCAGCAGGCGCGGGTCGGCCTCAGCCTTCTTCGCTTCCTGGGAGTTCAAGTTTGCTGGAACGGCAAATAGAGCAGCCAGCTTGATCAGTGCGGTCCTTCGATCCAAATGCATCTGCGTGAGCATATCATATGTTTATGGCACAAACACGAAGATCGTTGTTGAAAGTAGCGGCAGCATCACCTCTGGCTGCTGCAGCGGCGAAACCTGGATCGAAGGAGATGCAAGTGTACTCGAAGCTTGGCGTGAAACCTGTAATCAATGGCATGGGCACGGTGACGGTGCTGGGCGGATCTTTAATGCCGCCGGAAGTTTTGCAGGCCATGAATGAGGCAGCAAAAGCCTTTGTCCCAATGCCGGAACTGCAGCGCAAAGCTGGCGCGCGAATTGCCGAATTGCTGGGAGTCCCCGGTGCAATGGTTACCGGCGGTGCAGCGTCTGGCATAACTGTAGCAACGGTCGCCTGCCTTTGCCGCGGCGATCAAAAGAAATTGCAGCAGTTGCCAGACGTGACCGGTATGGCGCATGAAGTGATTCAACAAAAAGCGCATCACAGCGGCTACGAACATCAGATTACTTTGACCGGAGCGAAAGTGATTGAAGTGGAAACAGTGGAAGAATTGCAAGCAGCCATTGGGCCGAAAACCGCAATGATGTTCTTCCTGAACAAACACGATCCCGATGGAAAGATCAAGCGCGACGAATGGCTGCGGATTGCGAAGAAAAATAACATTCTTACATTCAACGACGCTGCCGCCGATGTGCCACCTAAGGAACGGTTGTGGCAATACGTAAAAGAAGGATTTGATTTAGTAGCGTTCTCCGGCGGCAAAGGAATGCTGGGACCTCAATCAGCGGGGCTCTTACTGGGTCGAAAAGATTTGATTGATGCAAGTTTCCCGGCCATGAGCCCTGCCGGTGGCATTGGGCGCGGAATGAAAGTTGCCAAGGAAGAAATTGTCGGCATGGTAGCAGCCCTGGAACGTTTTCTGAAAATAGATCACGCAGCAGAAGCTCAAATGTTGGATAAGCGCGTTGCCGAAATGATTGCGGGCCTAGGGAAAGTGAAGGGCGTTAAGACTTCCAAGTATGTCCCCGTGATTGCCAATGAACTGCCGCACTTCCTCATGGAGTGGGATGAAAATATTGTCGGCTTGAAGACCCAACAAATTGAAGAGAAGCTCCAAAAGGGCGATCCACCGATTCATGTGCTGCCAGAAGGTCCAGGCCGCATGGTGGTTTCCGTTTGGATGATGACTGGGGATCAACATCGCGTGGTGGCGAAGCGGCTAGCAGAGATTTTGCGCGGATAGTTACTGTGAAGGTTCCTGATAAAGGCCCAACACATTACCTGCTGGATCACGGAACCAGGCCGTGATTTCCGGTGCATCAACGCCGATCGGCTGGACGATTTCACCACCATTGGCTTTCACAGATTCAATCGCATCAGCAACACTGTCAACCATGATGTAGATCAAGAGTCCAGGAGTCTGCGATGGAGGACGGTTCAACACCCACGCCCCGCTCACCTGGCCCACTCCGTCGTTGAACGCCGTGGCACCGTCACCACGTTTTCGGATTTCCCAATGGAAAACCTTATGGTAAAAGTCCGCCGACTCTTGAATACTTGTTGCCGGGATTTCGACGTAGCAAATTTTGCCGTTTCCTAGGGTTGGCCGCAAGGGGTGACTCCTTCACAACACTTTATCAAGTTAGCGCTTTGCTGCAATGAAAAGCGATAAACTGAAGTTGATGCCCCGCCTAATTCTGCTATTTGCGTGTTTATCCTTTTGCTGGGCCGCAGACCCTGCTAGAAAGGTAGAATTCAGCCGCGACATTCGCCCCATCTTTTCTGACAAATGCTTCACCTGCCATGGTCCGGACGAAGCCAATCGAAAAGCAAAATTGCGTTTAGATGTGGAAGCGGAAGCCAAGCGCGCGCGCGGAATCAAGACTCCAGTATTGGCTGGCAATGCCGCAGCTAGCGAGGTAGTAAAACGCATCAATTCGGAAAGCGTCGGGCTGAGGATGCCTCCAGCCTACGCTGGTCACAAAAAGCTGAGTGAAAAAGAAATTGCGTTGATCGGGGATTGGATTAATCAAGGTGCCAAATGGCAATCGCACTGGGCATTTGTTGCGCCGCAGCGGCCAGAGCTTCCTGTGGTGAAGAACAAGTCATGGGTCCGCAACGAAATTGATTCCTTCATTTTGGCTCGGTTGGAAAAAGAATTGCTCAGCCCATCGAAAGAAGTAAGTCGGGAACGTTTGCTGCGCCGCGTCTCTTTCGATTTAACAGGCCTTCCGCCAACACCAGCCGATATCGACGCCTTTATCGCCGACAAATCCCCGAAGGCCTATGAGAAGCTTGTGGACAAGCTGCTTGCGTCATCCGATTATGGCGAAAATATGGCCGTGGCATGGCTGGATGCAGCTCGTTACGCCGATACGCATGGCTATCAAGTGGACCCGGGAAAGGAAATGTGGGCTTGGCGTGATTGGGTAATCCAAGCATTCAATCGCAACATGCCGTTCGACCAATTCACAGTGGAACAATTGGCTGGAGACCTGCTTCCTGCCGCGACCATGCAACAGAAAATCGCCACTGGTTTTGGCCGCAATCACCGTGTGAATACTGAGGCTGGAAGCATCGCCGAAGAGTTTCACGCTGAAAACGTGATTGACCGCATGACGACTTCTGGCACCGTATGGTTGGGGCTGACCGTTGGATGCGCCCGCTGCCACGATCATAAATACGATCCCATCACTGCTCGCGATTTTTATAGCATGTACGCCTTCTTCAACAATGTGGAAGAAATCGGCACGGGCGGTCCCAGAGATGGCCGCGGCAATTTGAAACCCTTTTTGAAACTGCCTGCGCCTGAAATTGGGGAGCGCCTGGCATTAGCGGAAGCTGCATCGAAAAAGGTTCGTGAAGAACTAAGGCAGTTGGACGAAAAGTTAGAAGCTGGTTTCTCGAATTGGGACGCCACCGCTAAAACCGATTGGCGTACCCTTGTCCCTAAACGTGTGACCTCGGAAAATGGTGTTTCGTTTGCGGTTCAGGACGATGGCTCTGTGCTGGCTTCAGGCACACTCCCCAATAAAGATATTTATCACTTCAACGCCGAAACCGATGTGACAAATATCACAGCGTTCCGCATGGAATTGTTGCCTGATGCCACGCTGCCAGCAGGCGGCTCTGGCCGCGGCAAAGATGGCTTCGGCGTTCTATCCATGTTCGAAGTGAAATTGGATGGCAAGCCCGTGGAACTGGCAAAGATCACCGCCGATTTTTCACCGGAAGGTTCGGTGCCAAATAGTGTACTTCGCCCCAAACCTCAAATCAAAGATGGTTGGTTTGTGACACCTGAAGTTACCAAGCCGCATTTTGTTGTGATAGAGCCTCGCAAGGTTTTGCGAATTCCCGGGAGTAGGCAGTTCACAATACGGATCGGCAATCAATTCGGCGCATCCGCTTTGCTTGGCCGGTTCCGCATTTCTGTGACTGACGGTGAATTCCCTGAACCCATGCCGGCCAATGTAAAGGCCGCCTTGGCGAATCCCAACGCATTGGTGAAGCGCTACTATACGTCGCATCTTCATACCCATCGTGAAGTGGCCGATCGCCTTGGTGATCTTGAAATCAAGCGTCGTGCAGTGGAAGCAGAAGTGCCCTCTACCATGGTGATGAGCGAAATGGAAAAGCCTCGCGACGCATATATATTGATGCGCGGCGATTATAGTAAACCCGGCGCTAAAGTGACAGCGGCCGTTCCCTCATTCTTGCCTCCACTGCCCCAAGGTGCACCACCCAACCGTTTAGGTTTTGCTAAATGGCTGATTGACCCAAGCCATCCGCTAACCGCGCGCGTAGCCGTGAATCGCTTTTGGCAATCGTACTTCGGAACAGGGCTGGTGAAGACTTCGGAAGATTTCGGGTCTCAAGGGGAAGCACCTTCGCATCCGGAATTACTCGATTGGTTAGCAACGGAATTCATCCGCTCAGGCTGGGATGTAAAGGCCATGCAGAAGATGATTGTGATGTCAGCAACGTATCGTCAGAACTCTGTTGCAACTCCCGCCTTAACCGAACGCGATCCGGAAAACCGGTTGCTAGCTCGTGGACCAAGATTCCGTCTGGGTGCTGAAGCGATTCGCGATCAGGCACTGAAAGTCTCCGGCTTGCTTTCAATCAAAGAAGGGGGCGAGCCGGTAAAACCCTATCAGCCTGCCGGTGTTTGGGAACAGCTTTCCGTGATTGACGACAAGGTGCTGTATGTTCGGTCCAAGGGCGAGGACTTATGGCGGCGCAGCCTTTATACATTTTGGAAACGTACTGTTCCGCCGCCTGCCCTGACCACCTTTGACGCTCCATCGCGCGAGTTCTGCGTCATCCGGCGGTCTCGCAGCACAACCCCATTGCAAGCACTGGTATTGCTGAATGATGAAACGTATGTGGAAGCCTCTCGAAAACTTGCCGAGCGTATGTTGAAGGAAGGCGGCAAGCGTCCTTCCGATCGCATCGGATACGGTTTCCGTTTGGCTGCCAGCCGTTTTCCCACAGCAAAGGAACTGGCTGTTCTGTCCGCTGGTTTGGAGCGCCGTCTAGCAGAATATCAATCCAGCGGAAAGCAGGCCGATTCCTTAATTCGCCAAGGGGACGCTCCTCGCGACGAATCGTTGAACCCTTCGGAACTGGCCGCCTACACAACTTTGGCGTCTGTGATTTTGAATTTGGATGAGGTTATCACCAAGCAATGAACCCGCTTCAAGAGCACGCCCTTCACCTTACGCGCCGGCAATTGTTTGGCAAGGCCGCCAATGCAGCCGGACAAGCTGCAATCGCATCACTTCTCGCACCCAAGGCTTTTGGCGCAACGGCAAAAACAGTGGCGCACCCCGCACTCGATGGGTTTCCTAACTTTGCCCCCAAGGCCAAGCGAATTATTTATCTGCATCAATCAGGTGCTCCTTCGCAATTGGATCTGTTTGATCCGAAGCCGAAGCTAGCCGAACTTTTCGATAAAGACCTGCCCGATTCCATTCGGCAAGGCCAACGTTTGACGGGCATGACTTCAGAACAGAAGCGCTTCCCAGTCGCCCCTTCCATTTTCAAGTTCGATCGCCACGGCCCCGCGGGCGCATGGTTCAGCGAGTTAATCCCCAACATTGCATCCGTGGCTGGTGACATCACCGTCATCAAGTCCATGTTCACGGAAGCCATCAACCACGATCCTGCAATTACATTTATTCAAACGGGAAGTCAAATTGCCGGACGTCCCTGTATGGGATCGTGGGTCAGCTATGGTCTGGGGAGCGAGAGTCAGGATCTGCCAGCCTTCGTGGTAATGATTTCCCGCGGCTCCGGCCGACCGTTTGATCAACCTTTGTACGACCGCCTTTGGGGCAACGGATTTTTACCCTCGAAATATCAGGGCGTGAAATTCCGTTCAGACGGCGATCCAGTGTTGTACTTATCCAACCCAGCTGGAGTGAACGACAAAGTACGCCGATCCATGCTGGACGACATCAGCCAGTTAAACGAATTGAACCTGAAGGAATTCGGTGATCCGGAAATCTCCGCGCGCATCGCTCAGTACGAAATGGCGTATCGAATGCAAACTTCCGTGCCGGAACTCACCGACCTTTCAAAAGAACCGGACTCCACGTTTGCGATGTACGGCCAAGACGCCCGGAGACAAGGATCGTATGCAGCCAACTGCGTGCTGGCAAGACGCATGGCGGAGCGCGGTGTCCGATTCATTCAGCTTTATCATATGGGTTGGGATCACCATGAATCGGTGCCGCGGCAGCTTCCCAATCAATGTAAGGATACCGACCAAGCTTCCGCCGCGCTAATTCGTGATCTGAAACAACGCGGCATGTTGGATGAAACTCTGGTGATTTGGGGTGGCGAATTCGGCCGCACAGTATATTGCCAAGGGACCCTGACACGTGAAACCTATGGGCGCGATCACCATCCGCGCTGTTATTCCTTATGGGTGGCCGGTGGCGGCTTCAAGGGTGGAGCAAGTTATGGAGAAACTGATGACTTTTCCTACAATATCACCGAGAATCCATTGCACGTCCACGATCTGAATGCCACGCTGATGCATTGTTTAGGAGTGGATCATACGCGGCTAACCTACCGATATCAGGGCCGAGATTTCCGGCTGACCGATGTGCACGGGAATGTGGTGAAGGCGATTCTGCGATAGGAAATTATGGAGCTAACAGCTCTGTCGTTACTGCTTCCGGAGCACGGTGTGATTCTCTCGAACCAGTCTATTATCGCCCAGCCAAATCCAATGGCACCAACCGCAATACTGGAGAAAAGCCACAGGATGGAGGCAGAAGTAGGAGCGAATTTGATTGCCAATCCAGAGTGGCGTTCAGGAAATCGGAAGGCTACCACAAGCTGTTTGACTGCCCTGGATAAGACTGGCAAAAGTAATTATGGCAAATCAAGAATTCCGATTTTCAGTTGGTTCTCGAGACAACCGACGCTCCGGTATCTGGAAAGTTTGGTCGTCTAAACACTCTGACGTGTATATTTCCTGCCGTGAAATGAAGGGCGAGTTTAAGGTGAGTCTACACAAGTCGGGAAATTTCAAGGCAGGATTTACAGAAGAGTATGAGAGGAAGCATCTAAAACCTCACGGGGCTTGGCAGCAATCGAGACACCTTGAGGAGTGGCACGTAGTACGTCCCGTGTCGCAACCCGTTCTTGCATGCCGCTTTCTTTTCCCGGAATCTGAACTACGCCATGTGACTGAGCGGCAAAGTGTAGAGAGTTCGGTTTCTTGGCTGCCCGCTCCACCAATTGAGCATACAGTCTGCGTGCAAATTGTTCTGGCACCCGCCCATAGCGATTTCAATAGCGAATCGCCAAGGTCCAATATTCTCAAGACCTGGGCGTTGGCTAATAGCGAAACAATTTGGATCGGGATCATTACTGAAGCCACTCCCCAATCAGTAAAAGATGACATCACTGAGTTTCGGAAAATGGAAAGCCGTAAACTCGATGGGCGAAGTTCTTGGAAGAGTCATCCTGAAGCCAGACTCCTTGTTTTTGGGCCTAATGAAGGTGGCTGGACTTCAATCATAGACGCGGCATTTTCGCCAGAGTGAAGTTGCGTCATCCTCTGACGCTTAAATCTACCCGGCCACCATTTCCCTTCCCTCCATCGCTCCACTCCGCTTCCCTATATTCCCCATCAACACCCGCCACGCCAGCCTTGGATGCATAATGCTTGGGGGCGGGGTCACCAGATTTGCCACATTCATGAACGCTAAAGTTAACTCCGTGTCGTGATGCGCTGCCTTGTGTAATTTGGCAATGTACCAATTCACAAAATTGACTCCTGCATTGCGCGAACCAACTGTTTCCGGCATGCGCAAATCATTGCCAACGGCGATGCTCCACGGAATATCCACCACCTTTGCGGCCTCGGTAAAGAAGCGCTGAGCCAGACCCTTATCGCCTTCCGCTAGACATTCGCCCAGCGCCACGGACTGCAGTGCCGACGATGACATGCCTTGTCCATAGATCGGATTGAAGCTGCTTATGGCATCACCAAAAGCCAGGTAGCCTTCGGGGAAACTCGCGAGGCGCTCGTATCGCTTGCGGAGGCTTGCCGGAAAACGGTAGGTCTGGGCTTCACCGATGGGTTCGGCTGTGCGGATGACGGAGTCGATGTCGGGGGCGTGCAGCTTGCGGGCGAATTCGCGAAAGCCAGGCAGGTCAGTGGGAGCAGCTTTGCCGAAGTGAACCGCCAGGGTCACTGTCCAACGATTGCCTTCCTGTGCCAGCATCACGCCGCCCACCTTGCCGCTTGGGGTTGGAGGAATGATGGCGGCCAGATCACCGTTCAGATGGGTTGGTTCTCGACGAAACAGGCGAGTGGTGTAATTGAGCGCCACTTCCACTTGCTCCACTTCGGGTTTCCTAAAGCCGATTTCTTCCAACCAATCGGCGCTGTGCGAATTGCGGCCGGAAGCATCGACCACCAGGTCAGCTTTGATTTGTCCACCTTCTCGAAGTTTGACGGCTGTGACGGCGGAAGAGCCTGCGGCGGTGAATAGACCTGCCGCTTCGCACCCTTGTCGCAGGGTGACATTTGGAAGTTCGAGCGTCCGCTGGCGCACCACGCCTTCGAGCAAAGGACGGCTGAGCAGCAGCCCATCGAGCCCGCTGCTGACCTGGGGTAAATAGCCGCCTTCCATGAACCATCGCGACTTGAGAACAATATCACCGGGGACCGCGCCTGCTGCCAGCAGCTGAGCTGTGATGCCTGGAAAATGCGATTCCAGCACCCGTGCGCCGGAAGCCAACAGGCCATGAGTATGGTTCCCCTGCGGTGCGTAACGGCGCTGCTGGCCGATAGCGGGCATCTGATCCCGATCAATGATCGTGACACTTTCAAAGTGGTCCGATAAGGCACGGGCCGCTAGCAGACCGCCCATGCTGGCTCCGATAACGACAGCGTGTTCTCGATTAGTAGACTGCATGCACTGTAATCTCCAGCCAATCATACGGAGCAATTCCTACAGTAGATTTGCGAACGCGATAAACTTGTTTCGATGTTCCGCGCACTCCTGATGTTCCTAAGCCTATCGATGTGTTGGGCGGCTGATCCTTTCTCAAAGTCAGTTGCTCCGTTCCTTGCCAAACACTGCACCGCCTGCCACAACGCCAAAGTGAAAATGTCTGACGTGAATCTGGATCAGTTCCGGGATCCAGGCCGTGCCCTGGCCGAGAGAGACGCTTGGGAAGACGTGCTCACAAAGCTACGTAACGGGGAAATGCCACCACCCGGACGTCCTCGTCCGTCGGCGGCGGAGATGCAAGCAGTCACTGGTTGGATCGACGGCCAGATGGCCCGCATGGATAAGAACGTCAAGCCTGATCCGGGCCGCGTCACCGCCAGACGCTTAAACAAGAGCGAATACAACAACACCATTCGAGATTTGCTGGCCGTGAATTTCAGGCCTGCAGACGATTTTCCGAATGACGATGCGGGATATGGGTTTGACAACATCGGCGACGTATTAACCCTTTCCCCAGTGCTGATGGAAAAATACTTGGCGTCCGCTGAAAAGATCTCCCGGATGGCGATTGTTTCAGGCAAGGCATTCAGCCCAACTCAAAATCGCTACAACGCAGACAAAATGAAATCTGACTTAACAACCGGAGCCATTGCCGTTGGCCATCTGTTCCCTGCTTACGCTGATTACGAATTGACGGCGCGATTTATTGATCGCCGTAAAGATAAAGACGCACCGCCAACAACAGTTGTTCTTTACCTGAACGGAAAAGAAATCAAACGCGGTTCCTTTCCACCTGTGCAAGCAGTGAACCGCTTGATTACTTTGAAAATGCCGGTATTGCCCGGCGATAGAAAATTGCGCGCTGTTGCTTTGAACGCTGAGGGCCAGCCCTATAGAGCTCCCGGAGACAAGCTGTTAGTGGACCCTTCCTTGCGCGACGTGTTCGTCGACTATGTTGAAGTCCGCGGACCTTTCAGCAATCCGAAATTAGACAAGCCGGAAAGCCATCAGCGAATTTTTGTCTGCGAAGAACAGACCCCAGAATGCGCCCGGAAGATTGTAAGCAATTTGGCTCGCAGGGCATGGCGGAGGCCCGTTACTGAAAACGAAACTGCCCGCTTGTCCCAATTTGTTACCGCTTCCGTAAAAGATGGCGATACCTTTGAGCAGGCTGTCCAAGTGGCGCTGCAGGCAATTCTGGTTTCTCCGCATTTCCTGTTCCGGATCGAGCCGGGGTCCACTTCCGGTAAACCGACCGAGCCGCTTGGACCCTACGAGATCGCCAGCCGGCTTTCCTATTTCTTATGGTCCAGCATGCCTGACGATCAATTGCTTACGGCTGCTCAGAACAAATCGCTGCTCACCGAGCAAGGGCGGAAAGAACAATTGCAACGGATGTTGTCTAATCCAAAATCGGATGCGTTCATTGAGAACTTTGCGGGCCAGTGGTTGCAGTTACGAAACCTGGAAAGTGCAAAGCCCGATCCGGATGTATTTCCTGCGTTCGACGAAGAATTGCGGCAAGCGATGGATCAGGAAACCAGAATGTTCTTCACCAGTCTGCTTCGGGACAATCGCAGCGTACTGGAATTCCTGGATTCGGATTACACATTTCTGAATGCCCGCTTGGCAAAACACTATGGAATTGCTGGTGTGGAAGGCGACCAATTTCGCAAGGTCGCCCTAGGCGATGGACAACGCGGCGGCCTGTTGACGCAGGCAAGCGTGTTGACCGTATCCAGTTATCCAACACGGACCAGCCCGGTGTTAAGAGGCAAATGGATTCTGGAAAACATATTAGGAACCCCTCCGCCACCTCCGCCTCCAGATGTGCCGGAATTGAAGACCGAAAAGATTGGCGTAGACGAAACATTACGGATGCAATTGCTGAAGCACCGCGCCAGCGCGAGTTGTTCGGTGTGTCATAACAAGATGGACACACTTGGGTTTGCTCTGGAAAACTACGATGCCATTGGAACGTGGCGGGCCAAGGATGGCAATTTCGATGTGGACTCTTCCGGTACTTTGAATGGGAAACACTTCGACGGGGCTGACGGCATCAAGAAAATTCTATTGGAAAGGCAGCAAGGTGCCTTTCTGAAGTGCCTGACTGAAAAGCTGATGACCTATGCCTTGGGTCGTGGACTGGAAAAGTACGACCGCCCCGAAGTGAGCCGGATTTGTAATAAACTTGCTTCTAGTGGATATAAATTCCAGTCCCTGCTGGAAGCCATTGTTGAAAGTTTGCCGTTTGAGATGCGGAGAACCGAAGGAGTCCCTCAATGAAGTGTTTGAATCGCCGGTCGTTTCTACGCGGTGCAGCCGGGGCTGCCGTCGGGTTACCAATGCTGGACGCGATGCGCCCTGCCTTTGCGGCCGCTGCCAAAAGTGGCGCGTCAGCACCTGTGCGCATGGCCTTCACCTATGTTCCTAACGGCATCATCATGAATGATTGGACGCCCACCGCAGACGGTGCTTCGTTTGAGTTGAAAAGCATTCTTGAACCGATGGCTGCATTCCGCAAACAGTCCCTGATCATGACAGGGCTTTCCCAAGTGAATGGCCGGGCTTTAGGAGACGGACCAGGAGACCATGCCCGAGCGGCTTCTACTTTCCTCACCGGAGTTCACCCAAAGAAGACAGCTGGGGCCGATATCAAAGTGGGAATTTCCGCAGATCAGGTTGCGGCGCAAGCCATTGGCAGCAAGACTCGCTTTGCTTCATTGGAACTAGGAATTGAACATGGAAGAATTGTAGGCAATTGCGATTCAGGTTATAGCTGCGCATATTCCAACAGCATTTCCTGGAGAACAGAGTCCTTACCGAATCCCCCTGAAGTGAATCCTCGCCTGGTGTTTGAACGCCTCTTCGGGAGTAGCGATTTCAGTGAGCCTGCCGATGTTCGCGCGAGGCGCGAGCGGCAACGGCGAAGCATCCTGGATTTCGTGAGGGAAGATACAGCCAGCCTTCAGACTAATTTGGGTGCTGCCGATCGCCGTAAGTTGGACGAGTATTTGACCGGCGTTCGTGAAATCGAAAAACGCATACAAATGGCGGAGAAGAATTCAGCGAATACTCCGCAGCCAGAGTTTGAAAAGCCGAATGGGATTCCCGTTGAGTTTACCGATCATGCTCGTTTGATGTTTGACCTGATGGTGGTTGCATTCCAAACCGATTCGACGCGAGTGGCGACGTTCATGCTGGGCCGCGAAGGATCGAATCAAACCTACCGTTCGATTGGAGTGCCAGACGCTCACCATGGAATCTCGCACCATAAAGGGGACGAGGAAAAAATCGGGAAGCTGGCGAAGA
>JAYUSZ010000411.1:0-7448 GCA_043755435.1 Bryobacterales bacterium
CCGATACAACAGTTATAGGACTTAAGCAATGGATGAGCCAGCAAGAGTGTTCAAAATATCAGAATATGATTGACCCGGAAAAAGTTGCTGGCCTACTAGGAAATGCCCTGGATCTGCGAAGAAAAACATTCCAACCCCCATCCACGGTAAACTAGAAGTTCCCCGTGATATCAGTAAGCAATGTAACCATGCGCTACGGCGCCAAAATTCTGTTTGAAGACGTGTCAACCTCCTTCCTGGACAATCGCCGCTATGGCTTGACAGGGCCCAACGGTTCGGGCAAGTCCACTTTCATGAAGTTGTTGACCAACGAATTGGAACCGCACAAAGGCTCAGTTGTGCGTCCCAAGAAGTTCGGCGTGCTGCGCCAGAACCAATCCGAGTTTGATGCTTTTCGCGTCATCGACACGGTAATCATGGGCAATAAAGGCCTGTGGGCTGCCCTTGAAGAGCGCGAACAAATATATTCCAAACCAGAAATGACCGACGAAGATGGCATGCGTCTGGGAGAACTGGAAGGTATTGTTGGCGATGAAGATGGCTACACCGCCGAAAGCGACGCCGCTGTGCTGCTGGATGGCTTGGACGTCCCCATTGAGTTCCACGAACGCATGATGAGCGAGTTGCAAGGCGGGCACAAAGTACGCGTCCTGCTGGCGCAAGCTTTGTTTGGCCATCCTGGTGCACTGTTCTTAGACGAACCTACGAACTACTTGGATTTGGAATCCATCCATTGGTTGGAAGATTTCTTAATTCATTACGAAGGCACCCTCATCGTGATTTCGCACGATAGACACTTTCTAAACAATGTCTGCACACACATTGCCGACATCGATTATCAAACCATCATTACCTACCCCGGTGGTTATGACGACATGGTGCTGCGCAAGACTCAAGTTCGTTCGCAAGTTGAATCGAGCAACCAACAACGGGAAAAGAAAATCGCCCAGCTAAGCGAATTCATCGCCCGCTTTTCCGCCGGTACTCGTTCCAGCCAAGTGACTTCCCGCAAGAAAGAAGTGGAGCGGCTGCAAACTTCCGATCTTGCACGATCCAACATCGCGCGCCCTTTTATTCGTTTCCAGATGAACCGGCCATCTGGCCGTACTGCGCTGGCTTTTAATGGGCTCTCAAAAGCTTATGGAGATCACAAGGTCATCAAAAACTTTGAAGCCAACGTGCAGCGAGGCGACAAAATTGCATTGATTGGACGCAACGGTGTTGGTAAGACCACGCTGCTTAAAGCCATTCTTGACAAAGCTCCCGGAGTAACGGAGACCGACACTTCGCGCGATTCTGGTCAAGTAGATTGGGGCCACGAAGTGACAGTAGGTTATTTTGCTCAGGATCATCGCAACTCTATTCAGGGCGGCATGACTGCATTTGAATGGCTTTACCAGTGGGATCCGCTGTTGGCGCAAGAAGACATTCGCGGCCTATTAGGACAGATGTTATTCAGCGGCGAAGAAGGGATTAAGCCAACGGAAGCATTGTCAGGTGGCGAAGCTGCGCGTTTGATTATGTGTAAGTTGATGCTACAAAAGCCCAACGTGCTGGTGTTCGACGAACCCACAAACCACTTGGATTTGGAAGCGATCAATGCGCTTAACATTGCCCTTCAAAAGTATGAGGGCACAGTGTTCCTGGTTACTCATGACGAAGATCTGATCGACGAAGTTGCTACACGGATTTGGCGATTCGATGGCAGCGGCGAAATTGAAGACTTCAAGGATATTTACGAAGAGTACTTGAAGGTGCACCCTTTGGCGAGGTAGACATTCTACCAAAGTACTTTTGCAGGATATTTCGATATATTTCCGTCTTTGCTTACCAACGTTAAGCCCTCAACTATCGCTTGAGAAACCAAGATGCGATCGAACGGGTCTTTGTGGACAGGCGGTAGACTGGAGAGCTGCTGAACGTGAGCCGCGATTAAAGGCAAGTAATTTTGGATGCCCAGTTTTCGGATATTGTCCTTAAGGAAATCTGGTCCAGCTGGAAACTTGAGCTTTCCAGCTTGGACCTTCAACTCAATCTCCCATAGCGAAACAACACTCACCTTAAGTTCGTTTGCCTCATCCAGCAGAGCCCTTCTAACTTTGGGTGATAATAACCTTGGCCTTTCTATCGCCCAAAGAATCACATGAGTATCTAGTAGCAGTTTCAAGACTCTTCAATCGCCTATGAAAGTGTCCAGTTCTTCGCCGCTCATCGGGGCATCCCAATTTTCCGAATACTGGATCATTCCTGAGGCAGAACCCAGGGTACGCCCGCCGGGTAAGTCCACGCGAACCAATTTCACCATCGGTTTTCCAGCCTTTGCGATGATAACTTCCTCGCCAGACATGGCTCGCTCAATCAACTGGGAAAGCTTGGTCTTTGCCTCGTAGATATTCATCTCCATAGCTGAAGGCTATCAGACTAGACTAACCTAGTCAACTTCCTTAAACTATGGAATGGCTTGGCGTAGGAATCCAGCCACGTCACTTACGAAGCGATGGACAGAAACATCCGCAATGCGATGCCCGCCAATTGCATTCACGGCTTTTCCTAAAGCACCCAGCGGTGGTTCGTAGAATCCAAGGAAATCCAACTGCGTTTCGGTAGCCGTCAATGGATACACCATTAGCTCCGCCCGCATCAGCGGGAATAATTGTGGGGCAGTAGTGGCCTCCCATTCTATTTGCAAACGAGTGACAGCAGGTGACATCGCTTCGGCTGCGGTTTCTTCAATATTCTTAACTGTAATATTGATGCTGGTTTCAATCCCTATACCGCCAATATCCATGCGCAGTTCGGAGGCAATCGTTTTGGCCCTGGAAGATGCAGCCTTGGTCGCCGATTGGAACACAGCCAGAGGATCCTTCACTAATGCATCGCGCACCAACACATAGGGATGATTGACGTAGTCATAGCAACGGATCTCAATTCCTTTATTCATTCTCCACTCCTTCCGGTTATTACATCGCTTTCAAGCAGAAGTTTAAGGTTCAGCATCATAAATGTACATCGTGATTGTACATCGTGATCGTATATCTTGGTAGATATCCGAACCCAGGGGCTCCTTGATCCATAGCCGCAACCGCCCTTCTGCTATCCTGAAAGTTCCCAAGAGCATCCCATGCGTCAACTCCGCTACGAAACTCCAAGCGGGATACGTGTCATCAGGAGCGTTTCCAAAGTCAACTTCAAGAAAGGTTTGAAGCACCTGGCAACCGACCTCGACAAGTTCCGCGGCTTTTACCTTTCCTCCGGTTATGAATTTCCGGGCAGGTACTCACGCTGGGATATCGCAAGCACAAGGCCACCGCTTGAAATTGTCGCGCAGGCGCGCCACATGGAATTCCGTGCTCTGAATCCTCGTGGGGAAATGCTGTTGAACATGTTGATGCTGTTTCTGGCTAAGCACCCACATTGGGAATCGCTGCATCATCAGGGGCAGATCATTACAGGCACACTATTGCCGCTCCCCAAGCTGTTCCCTGAAGAAGAGCGTTCCAAACAACCATCTGTCTTCTCAATATTGCGAGCCTTCGTAGCCGAATTCAGCAATCCACAGGATGGACGGCTCGGCCTTACTGGATCCTTTGGTTACGATCTGTTGTTCCAATTTGACCCCATCGAGTTGAAGCTTCCTCGCGGAGAACGCAAAGATCTCCACCTATTCCTCGCCGACGACATCCATTATATGGATCGAAAGCGGGAAGTGATTGAACGCTTCGAATACGATTTTGAATCCGAAGGATTTTCAACCGTGGGCCTCGATCGAACCGGCACGGAAATTGCCCCTTCCCCTCAGTTGCCGCCTCGTCCAGTTTCAAGCAACCACACTCCAGAAGAGTACATGGCAGGTGTGGAAACTGTGCGCGAAGGGGCACGACGCGGCGACTATTACGAAGTGATTCTGCGGCAAACATTCTCCACACCCTACGCCGATTCTCCATCGAAGCTTTTCGATCGCATTCAAAAAGCCAGCCCTTCTCCCTATGAGTTTTTGCTTCAGTTGGGAGACGAACAATTAATCGGCGCATCACCGGAAATGTTCATTCGCGTGGAAGGCAAGCGCGTGGAAAGCTGCCCCATCTCCGGCACGGCGCGACGCACCGGCGATCCGTTGGCGGATCATGAGAACATTCGCAATCTGCTGAACTCCACCAAAGATGAATCCGAGTTGACCATGTGCACCGATGTGGACCGCAACGACAAGTCTCGCGTATGTGAGCCTGGCAGCGTGAAAGTAATCGGACGCAGGTTGATTGAAGCCTACGCCGGGTTGTTCCACACCGTCGATCATGTGGAAGGAGTCCTGCGCGACGGGTTCGATTCCATTGACGCGTTCCTATCTCATATGTGGGCTGTTACCGTGATTGGTGCACCAAAGAAGGCTGCGGCCCAGGCAATTGAAAATCTGGAAAAAGACGCGCGTGGCTGGTATGGCGGGGCCATCGGCATGCTGTCCCTCAACGGCGATTTGAACACTGGCATCTTAATCCGCACTGTGCATTTGAAAGATGGACTGGCGTCCTATCCAGCCGGGGCCACGCTACTTTACGATTCTGATCCAGCCAGTGAAGATGCCGAATGCCATTTGAAAGCCACTGGATTTTTCCGTGCTTTGGAAATGAGCAATACTAAGAAAAAACCAGTCAATGCAGCGACCAGGAAAGTGGGCCACGGCGTGAAAATGCTGCTGGTTGATAACGATGATTGCTTCATCCAAACGTTGGCCGATTATGCCAGGCAAACTGGTGCAGAAGTGATTTCCTATCGCTGGGGCATTCCCGCAGAATTAATTTTGCAAATTGCCCCCGACATCATTTTGTTGTCCCCTGGCCCTGGCCGTCCTGAGGATTTTGGCGTCCCACAATTAGCGCGCTTTGCGGCTGAAAACAACATCCCCACATTTGGCGTCTGCCTCGGATTGCAAGCAATCGTGGAAGCTTTTGGTGGAACTTTGGGTGTGTTGGGATATCCTATGCACGGCAAGCCATCGTTTGTGTACCACACCAACACTGGAGTTTTTGAGGGCTTGCCGCAGCAGGTTCGCGTGGGCCGCTATCATTCCCTTTTTGCGAATCCCGAAACATTTCCAGACGTTTTGGAAGTGACGGCACGCACAGAAGATGGAGTCATCATGGGCGTCCGCCACAGGACGCTTCCAATTGAAGCTGTTCAGTTTCATCCCGAATCGTTACTCAGTTTGGATGGTGGGGCAGGGTTGAAGATGATCGAAAACATGGTGCGTATCTACGGGCATCGCAAATGATCCCTATGTGGAAACGCGCGGTGGTGTTCAGCCTTGCGGCGCTATTTACTGGTGCGTTTCTAATTGATTTCTGCGGTTGGATTTATGGGTGTGGTTGCCAATCCATTTGGAAAGCAATGGACCGCTTCTGCAACATTCATACCGGTCCTAAACATTGCCCGTGGTGCACCCATGGCGGTGTTGGATTCCTTTTTGCAGCAGTTATGGTCTTCGGCACTCAAGCTTGGATTGCCTTCCGCGCTGTTGGTCTTCCCCTATTCATCCGGCTGGCTCTGTGCCTGTTTGCTTTCCCCACGATTGGTTCCTTAGCCGCGTATCTAGTGGGGCATCTTCAAGGCTATTGGACCCCTTAGCCTATGGCCGATTCTGTCATCATCATTGGCGGTGGCTTGGCTGGATTGGCTGCGGCAGTTCGCTTGGGCGAAGCGGGGCGCAATGTCCGAGTCTTTGAAATGCGGCCCTTTCCTGGCGGACGCGCTACGTCATATCCCATGCAAGATGGCGAAGCAATCGACAACTGCCAGCACATCCTCATGCGCTGCTGCACCAGCCTGATTGACTTCTACGAACGCATGGGAGTTGCTGAAAAGATTAAATTCTACAAAGCATTTCCGTTGATTGAGCCTGGTGGCCGAGTGTCGTTTCTTAAAGCCGGAATACTTCCTGCGCCGTTTCATTTTACCGGTTCATTCCTTGGATTGAAGTTTCTTGGAATCGCCGATAAGCTGGCCATCGCAAGGGCCATGATCGCAATTACTCTTGAACATAAAAGCCGCAAAGATCTCGACGAAATTTCCATGCTCGATTGGCTGCACGAGAAAAAGCAGACCCCGCTCGCCATTTCCAGATTTTGGCACCCGGTGCTGGTAAGTGCGATTAGCGAAGAGTTAGACCGCATGGCCGCAGCACATGGGTTCCAAGTTTTCACGCTAGCCTTCCTGCATGACTCCCGCAATTATGAAATGGGTGTTCCGGATGTATCGCTGGGTGAACTATTCGGCGAAGAGTGCTGGCGGCGGCTTCCGAATGTCAGCTTCGAATTCAGGGCAGCAGTGGATTCCATTGAAATGGAGGCCGGCAGAGTAAAAGGTGTGATGGTTAAAGGGGAACTCCACACTGCGGATGCCTACATCAGCGCGTTGCCATTTGAACGCCTGCAGAATGTGTTCCCGCAATTACCGATCGACTATACGGCTTTTGAGCATGCACCAATCACTGGAATTCATTTATGGTTCGATCGTAGAATTACCGATCTGGATAATGCCGCCATGTTGGATCGCACGATTCAATGGATGTACAACAAGCACGATGGCCGTTACTTGCAGCTTGTAGTAAGTGCCAGCCGAAGCCTTACAAACATGGGGCGTCAAGAGATTATAGACTTGGCGGTAAAGGAGCTCAGCGAATTCTTTCCAGCGGTGAAGGAAGCAAAATTGGAAAAGGCGCAAGTGGTAAAAGAAGTGCGGGCATTGTTTTCAGCAGTGCCTGGATTAGAGGCAAAGCGCCCGGTAGCCAGAACTCAGTTTCCTAATTTCTTCTTATGCGGCGATTGGACGAAGAGCGGCTGGCCAGCAACAATGGAAGGAGCAGTGCGCAGCGGATATTTTGCAGCAGACGCAGTTTTGAATGAAGAAGTAGCCAAGAGAAATGCGGGTTGAACCACAAACAATCGCCATCAAATATCTAAAGTAACTCGCACCAACCCGTCTGCTATCCTGTAGCCGTATGAGAACAGATGACAAACACAAACGAACCTCGCGCCTCAACGCTGGGAGGATTAGCTTTCTGGTGTGAGGGCCGTGGGTTAACGGAATTTGAAGGCGAGGCATCAATTATTCCAGCAATCCCAAACTGCCCAACCTCAGCCTGGAAATGCATAACCTGGAAACAATGCCCGTTGAAGCGAAGCTAACCAAATCATTTGCAACTAGATTTGCCGTCCCTAGTGTGAAGAGGGCCGCCATCAGGATGTTCGCAGTATTCCAGAATTCCACGATACGGCAAGGGAAGGACCCTTGATTCAATTGTCACCGCCATGCTGAGTGCACCGAAGCGAATTTGGTTGTCTGGATAATCGCTGCCCAAATGACCGTAAATTCCATCGCGATCGAAAAGGTAAGGAATGTCGACGAAATAGAAGTCGACGCCTTCACTGCGATGACGATCAATGGCGGCATTGAAG
>JAYUSZ010000412.1:0-2978 GCA_043755435.1 Bryobacterales bacterium
ATTTCGTCGCGCTTGGCTTCCGTATCAAGGGTAGAGATCTTCCTGCGCTCCCGCGCTGCCTGTACCCGGTAGGACTGCGGCCTATCAAAAATCGAAGCAATCGCCTTGGCCTGGATGACGGACGGTGCGGAACCTTCAATGGACATGGGGAAGCCGTAGTTCTTCGCCAAGCCACTGCCGACGATCAGCTTTGGACTGAAGGGGTCGCGCGCCAGAGCAATGTCGTCATTGGCCTTGTCTTCTTCAAGGCGCGAGAGAGCGACTTCGGGGTTCTGCGCAAGGACTGCGTCCAACAGTTCACGAAGGGTGAGAACCCGGACGTCGGCAAGAAGGGTGGAGGGGATTAGAAGAATGAGAAGATATCGCATCAGTTTCTATTTTGGAACGAAAAAGGCCCCTCCTGAACGGAGGGGCCTCTTTTTTACTGCGGTCAAGTTTTCAGGTAGCGACTAGAATTCCAGACGCAGACCCATAGTGATTGCACGAGCGCCAACTTGCGGACCGGTTGGTCGGCCGAAGTTTGCGTTGCCGACTGTTCCATTGACACCACCAAAGCGTGTGCGATTAAACAAGTTAAACGCATCCGCTCTGTAGTTCAGAACCACCGGATTTCTCTCGTTCTTGAATAACGTGGTCTTCTTAATAATGCTCACGTTTTCAAAAGCGATCATTGGTTGCCGGAAGTCATTGTGGTAAAGCGCAGCAGTGCCTAGAGTGAACGGCGCAGCGGCAGTAAAGGCCGTTGTATTGAAGAACCGAATATTTGGGTTGTTCGGATCCAGCGTATCGTATGCAACGCCAGTGCGAATTGAACCTGTACCTCTGTTAGCTTTGGTTGCGGTTGAGAACAGCGTCGTGGCAAGTGGATTCCCAGGAGTTACCAGTTGAATCAAATTGCCCGAATAATAGCGCTGAGCCCCGCTAAGTGTCCATCCGCCCACAACACCGTTGATGATCTGGTTGGAACTACCCATGAACCGCTTTCCATTCCCAAATGGCAGATCGTAGGACCAAAGCAAGTTGAAAACATGTGGTTGATCGAACGGCAGGAAGGATTTCATATCGTTCAAGTTGTAAGCATCCTGAGCACCGATGTTGAAATGCTGGCTGAAGATCTGACGCCAGTGGTTGTTCCCCAACGACTTCGACCATGTGTAGGTCGCCAGCAACTGGAGGTTACCAAAGCGGCGTTCGACCTTAGTTTGAAGCGAATCATACCAAGTCCTGCCATCGCCCGAATTGCGACTCAGCACGTCGGTATATTGTGGGAACGGACGAAGCGATTGTGCCACCGAACGGTTACCGAAGCCTGCAAATGGTATCCGGACGTTTGCTGCTACGGCCGCCGGCGATGTCACCGTTTGCGTCAACAAGCTCCCTTTACTAAGTTCACTTGTCGGCAACTGGTTCAACTGGATTGTTGAGTTCAAACCAGAACCGCGATTGGCAATATATCCAACTTCAAACAAGAACCTCTTCAATTCCTGTTGAATTGTGAAGCTCCAATTGTAAACGCGCGGTGCCTTGCCAAAGTGATCCCCAAGGTAATCAGCACCCTGGAAATTAGATTGGGTAGGATCTAAGTTCGGTGCTGGCCTGTAATTGGCAGCGACGGGAATTCCACCATCCCAATTTAGAACCGGGTCAACACCGTTACCGATTAAAGTGTTGCTGCTTGCGAAGCCTTGACGGCAACCACAACCACCATTCCCTAAAGTTTGATAGTAGATCCCCCAACCACCACGAATTACGGTTTTTGAGGAGGCTTGGTATGCAAAGCCTAAACGAGGTCCGATGTTCGAGAAATCGGTTGGAAATGGACGCAAAGTGTTAGTGCGCCCTGGGCCACTTCCATAGAACTCAAGCGCACCTGGCAAGCCACCCGCCGCACTGTTGGGCTTGGTCAGATTGATTCCAGCATAAGTACCATCTCCAATATGAAAACCGGTCGGTACTTCGTAACGCAATCCAAGGTTCAATGTCAGCTTCTTGGTCAAACGGTAGTTGTCATTGAAATATCCTGCAGCGTAACGATACTTGGCTGTTGCGAATAGAACAGGCAGAACGGTGCGATTGGCAGTGTCTGCACCGCCAAGCAAAAGGCTGGCAAATTCGTGACCGCTTCCAGATGTGCTGTTTGGAATTGCGGTTTGAGCCCGGTTAAAGAAATACTGGCCATTAGAACCTGCAAGGTCAAATCCAAAGGTGGTTAGGTAACGATAATCCCAACCAAACTTCATTTCATGTTTTCCTTTGATAAGATTGAAACCCTGAGTGGTCATCCAGGTATCATTGTCCTGTCCTCCGTTCGCGACCTTGCCATCTTGCACACCGTAAGGAGTCAGGCCTGCTTGACCAGAAAAGTTAATGCGAGGCGTAGCATCGCCTTCAGCAGGAACGCCTGGAATCCCTAACTTTGAACCAAAACCGCGCTGAGCAGGATTGTCCCACCCTTGGCGAGTTGTCGAATAGCCAAAGGTCGTGTGCATCAAAAGGGTAGGCCGGATCGAAAGGTCATGGTTCACCCGATAATTGGAAGGGAATTGCTTAGCCGATCCCAATCCGTTTCCAATTGGACCATTAAAGTTTGTTGTCGCTAAAGTTGCACCATCTTCCTTGCTCACAAAAAACGACAGCCGGTTGCCTGGAGTAAAGGCATGATCAAACTTCAAGCTCCAGATGTATTGCTCAATCGCCGAGATATTTACGAAATCGTAGTTGCCCTGCAATGTGGATCTTGTTGGGTCGGGAATAAATGGAATAAGGTTCTTTGAAACCGTGCTGAACCGGTTGGCCGGGATGCGGTTACCAGGAAACGGAGTGCGTGTCGCACCGCTTGTGGTTGCTGGATCGTAAATAAGCTGCGCACCCAACTGAGAAAAGTCGCCCTGCTTCATCAACGCCGTAGGTACAGTGCTTAGCGGAAAGCCAATGTCCGCTGGAAGAAGTCGCTGTGAGTAAGTGTAATAGAAAAAACT
>JAYUSZ010000413.1:0-19633 GCA_043755435.1 Bryobacterales bacterium
CCACTTCATTAGGAACATTTGGAAGGACGATGACGAACTCGTCACCACCCATGCGTGCGACATAGTCTTTCGGCCGGAGGTGAATCTTCAAGCCATTGGAGATCATTTGCAATAACTTATTGCCTTCCAAATGTCCAAACCGGTCGTTTACAGATTTGAACCCATCCAGATCAAGCACCAAGACCACCAAGGACTCATTAACGGTTTCGGAGCGGTTCAGCTCGCTATCCAGATGCAGAAACAAGGATCTTGCATTGGGAAGTCCGGTAAGTGAATCTGTGGATGCGGTCTTTTGCTCGTTCTTGAATTTGAGAGAATTTTCAATTGCGATGCCACACTTGGATCCAATGGCCAGCAAGACTCGCAAGTGATCCCTTGAAAAGGCATCGTTCTCGGCATGATATAGAGTCATGGATCCGATCACCGTACCAGCTCCGTGGAGTGGAATCGAAATGGCTGATCTAAGCGTGCTGAATTTCTTCGAGTCGTTCAGATAACCGGGTTCAACCGATGGGTTGCCATTAATGATGGGCCTGTGGTTTTCCGCCACCCAACCAGAGAGTCCTTGCCCCATTGGAATTTCAAGCGATGCAAAGAGCTTGGAATCGGTGCCCTGCACAAATTGCGGAATCATCTTTTCTTCCTTCGTCAGGTAGAAAGCGATGCAATCATGAGGAACAACTGTCTTCATGCGGGTAGCTAGCAGCGAAAAAGTGTCATCCAGACTTAAAGTACTCCCCAAGTCCTGAGTTACCTCAAAGAGCGTTTGAATTTCTTGTCTTGCTGCTGCAATGGAAGTGATAAAGTCCGCCTGGGCCGGCTTCTTTTCGTTAGTTGGCGCACCTTCGGTTGCCTCGAAGCCTGCTGCTGGAGCTTCTCCGCGCTCCACTTTGACTTCCGTTGAAAGATGATTTTCCTCTACCAAAGTCTCCTTGGCCATTTTCTCCAGGTCTTTATAGCGGCGGCGGAGCACCTCCACTACCTTCGGGTCGAACATTTTGCCTGATTCGGCGATAATCACACCCATCGCTTCGTCTAACGGCATTGCCCGCCGATATTGCCTGTCCGATGCCATTGCGTCAAGACAATCCACCGCCGTAAGGATTCGCGCGCCAATGGGAATGTCCTCCCCTTTGATTCCGTCCGGGTATCCACTCCCATCCCATTTTTCATGGTGATGCCTGACGATTGGCACCACGGGGTAGGGGAACTTCACGGATTCCAGAATTTCAGCACCGACTACAGGATGAATCTTCATTTTTTCAAATTCTTCCGGAGTCAGTCGTCCCGGCTTTGAAATGATGTACTCAGGAACTGCGAGCTTCCCAATGTCGTGTAGAAGTGCCGCCGCCTGTAAAGCCTGCATCACTTCTTCCGTCACGTTTAGTTCTTTGGCAATTTCCTGGGCATAGACCTGCACACGTCTTAAATGGTCGTGCGTTGTTACGTCCTTCGCATTGATGGCCAACGCCAAGGATTTAATGGTACGCAAGTGAAGATCAGCCATTTGCGAGACGTGTTGCTGTTCCTGTTCCAGGCGTCCAAGATATAGCCGGTAGGACCGGTCTACAAAAAATACTCCTGGCAAGACCAAAACGGATACTTCCCACCCAACCACTCCAACTAAAGCGTGGATCATCCATGTAAGCAAGGCACCGAAAAGGTATTGGGGAGCGGTCCAAAAGTAATTTTCACGCCACAACTTCAGAACAGGTTTTTCCAAACTCAATGCTGCGATGGTTGCCACTGAGGCAGTATTGCAAACAAAAAAACCGATAGTTGTCCAGAAAACCATGATCGGAAATGTGCTGTTAATTAAACGCAGCGGTTCGGCGTGAAAAACCAGATAAGCGAACCCGCATGATATCGCCGAACTGGCGGCATTGAACATCACATGAATCGGCTTCAGTTTGCTTTTTGAGTTCCACAACAACTGGGTGAGCGCCCCAGTTACGCACACGATTACACTTTTCCCTGGATCCAGAGATGTAACAGCCAACAATGTGAAGACAAAGTTCACCGACATGGTGCCGTTGACTCCCGGCATCCTTACTTTCATTTGCGAAGATAATGCTACAAACACCAGATAGAAACAGAACTGTAGCAGATTGTCATTTTTCCAAGAAGATAGGCTCAGCGTTAACGCACCCAACCCAAGCGTTATGGTGGAGTAAGCGAAAATGCGGGCTCTAAGTGGCATGGACGAAATTAAGATAGGTGATTGAACAAACTATCTTCACGTATCCCATCGTCATTCGATGGTGAAAAGTTAAGGGTTAAGCTTTAAGAAATAGATGGCTACCCCACTTAGTAGGTGTAGTTCTAGTACTAGGGGGCTAAGTTTACTTGTCTTTTATGGCGTGGAGTGGCGTCCCAAGAAATTGCAAGCCAACCTGTTAGTCTTCAAGCTTTCGTGCGAGTTCGCAGAATAACCAACACTCCGGCAAGTGTGAGCATGATTGAAGATGGCTCTGGAACAGGGGAAGTGCTGGTGGGTGTTAGCAGGAAGAATTTATTGTTTGTGGACTGAACAAGAATTTGCCCGCGATTGTTGATATCAAGGGCACGTTGTAAGACGTTTCCTCCGGTTCCACCCAGAACCAAATTGTTCACATCGAGAGCTTGGCCGCTATCGAAGAGATAAGCACGTTCAACGGATGGTTGAGGTAGTCCAGCCGGTTTATAACTTGCATAGCCTACGATCTGGCCGGAGTCGTTGATCCCTCTAGGGCTAACTAGTCCTGCCGCAAACAATCCGCCTAACAGAGGTAGGCGGGTGATAGATCCGTTGTCATATGTTTGTCCGAAGGTTACTCCGCCAGCAGCACCATACCCGACTACCACACCGTTGTTATTAATGTCGATTGCGTAGGAGGAAGCGTCGCCAGGATACCGGCCTAATTGAGTAATCACTCCGGCCTGCCAGTTTGCAGCCATAGCGTTTCCATCTGGCGTTATCCAGCCTGTTGCCACGCCAGAATTGTTGATGGACGACGAGGAATTGCCAGTTTGACTGGTAATTCCTGTTGACGGGTTGAAGAGAGTGCCGTTAGCTATCGTTAGGCCTTGCGAATTCACGTCGATCCTATCAATGGAAAGCAGTTGAGGTACCTGAGTATAAACGCCACCTGACCAAAAAAATCCGCCCTGCCCCGAACTGGAATTATACGCTCCGGCGATTTGACCGGCATTGTTGATGCCGAGCCCGGCCGCGAAGCTCGCAAACGATGGAAGGGGGAGAACAGATAAAATTCCGGTAGCTGAGGAATAGATCGCTGCCTGGCTTCCAGAAACACCCACGGTTTGGCCCAGGTCGTTCAATCGGTACATCCAATCACCTGGAAGTGCAGTCATCGTGTAGGTTGGAGCGGCTTGGCATAGACCCATTAACGATGCCAATACTGGAAAAAGCAAGGAAATACGCATAAACAGAGATTAGCACAATTAAATAGTGTTAAAGTCCCAGATTATTAAGTTGGGTTTTAGTACTCGTGGGCTAAATCTGCTTCTCTTTGAACTTAAAAACTGTGAATTTGGTCACTTTCTTAAACCCTAGTCGTTGATATAACGATAAGCCAATATCGGAGGATTGCAGTACGAAGTTTCCTAAACCTCTGAATTCCGCAGATCGCGCGATGCACCAACGAACTGTAGCCTCGCCGAACCCTTGCTTTCGGAAGGGCGCCAACGTTCCCACCGAATACAATCCTGCGGCGCCTTCGCTGAACACTATCAAGGCCAATGTTACGGGTTGACCGTTGACATATCCCAGCCAAGCCTCATATTCATCCGTCCACCCTTCCTGGGCTCCGTACATCGCATTCGACATCCCAAAAGGAATATCGAATATATGTGAGGTCAAATGGCAAAAAGTGCTTCGACTGGCGGCATCGTTCACCGGTTTGAACTCAATTGTTGGCGAACTTCGTGCTGGGGCGGGTAGACCGCGTAAAAGCATTCCTGGAGGATCGCTTATTTCGAAGAAACCTCTCTCAGGGAAGATCGTAGTTTTGATTTCAGACAGGAGCCGTTGTTCAACCAGGTCCTCACAAAGCCAGAAAGTGAAGCCACCGTGGAGTGACCGGTAGTACTGGGATGCAGCAAATAATTCTTGCTTTAGGTGGCCTTCTCTGAAGCCATTTAACAAAGCAACATTGAAAACAGGGTAGTTTCGACCGCAAAAAACAGCCAGAACTCCAGGTAGATTGTGAAGCTTAGCTTCCGGATTTGCTCCGGCATAAAAGCTCATTGCCTGACGCAGGTTGCTCTCCACAAGAAGTGCTTCGGTGCTTGCTGGCATTGGGGCGATTAAAGCAAAGACAACGGGTCCACGTCAATGATAAGTGCAGTAGCGGGCCATTGCTTTTCCAGCGCGAAATTGCGGGCACCCTGCAGTTTTTCGTTCAAGCGCCTACGATCCGCAGCTTTCAGGAGCAGTTGGTAGCGGAATTCGTTCTTCACTCTGGCTACAGGGGCTTCTGCAGGACCCAGAATCTTCAGGTCGGCCAGGGAGTTGCCAAGGAAGTGTGCCAATTCACCGCTAAGCCGCATCGCTTCCTCCTGCTTGGTATGTCGAATCATCAAATTGGCTAAGGCTGCAAAGGGCGGGTAGCGCATGGCTTTGCGGAACTGAATCTCCTTTTCGTAAAATGCCTCATAGTCCTGAATGGCTGCCATTTGAATCGCATAATGATCAGGGTTGATGGTTTGAATCAAAACCCTTCCTGCCAAGTCACCGCGGCCGGCTCTGCCAGCGGCTTGGGTGAGCAGTTGAAAGGTCCTTTCGGCAGCGCGGAAGTCAGGCATGCCCAAGCCCATATCGCCGTTCACGATGCCGACGAATGTGACGTTGGGAATATCGTGCCCCTTGGCGATCATCTGCGTCCCAACCAGAATGTCGTAGGCTCCTTCGCGAAAGCCGTAAAGGATTTTTTCAAACTGGCGCTTGCTGGAAACGGTGTCGCGATCCATTCGAGCAATACGGGCGGTGGGGAATGTTTGATTCAGTTCATCCTCCACTTTTTCGGCACCTGTTCCCAGAAACTGAATGTACTCGCTTTGGCAATGCGGGCAAACTTGGGGTACTTTTTCAGCGTAGCCGCAGTAATGACAAAGCAGGCGGCGATCCTTGCGATGATAGGTGAGCGTCACTGCACAGTTAGCGCAATTGACACGCTCTCCACAAGACCTGCAGGCAACGAAACTGGCAAAACCTCTGCGATTCATCAACAGCATGGATTGTTCTTTCAGTTCCAGCCGTTCCGTTAGAGCTTCAAGAATGCGTCGCGAGAAAACTGCGTGTTTCTTGGTCTCTAGATATTCCTGGCGCATATCTACTGTTTCAACAACTGGCATTGGACGCCCGGCAACGCGGTCAGGCAGTAGCAGCCTTTTGTACCGGCCCTTATCGGCGTTGTAGCGAGTCTCAAGGCTAGGCGTTGCCGAACCGAGCACGATGGTGGCATTGCCCGCCTTGGCCCGCACCACAGCAACGTCGCGACCGTTGTAGCGTGGCGTTTCTTCCTGCTTGTAGCTTTGATCGTGCTCTTCGTCGACCAGAATCAAACCCAAGTTCTGCACTGGGGCGAAGATGCCGGAGCGGGTGCCGACCACCACGCGCGCCTCGCCACGACGGATGCGTCTCCATTGATCGGCCCGTTCGGTATCGGAGAACGCAGAATGAAGAATGGCAACGCTATCGCCGAATCGATGAAAGAACTGCCCAGCGACAGCGGGCGTGAGGGCTATCTCTGGAACCAGAAGCAAGGCTGAACGTCCTGCCGCCAGAGCTGCTTCAATGGCGCTGAGATACACTTCAGTTTTGCCGGAACCGGTGACGCCTTGCAGCAGGAATGGCTGAAAAGTACCGGTGTTGATGGAATCGCGAATGGCTTCAAATGCTTGTTGTTGCTTTGGATTCAACGCATGGGTTGCGCGTGGCGAAAAGGTGAGCATGCGCGGCTGCTCCACTTCCAGCAGAATCAGTTTGCGCTTTGCCAGTGCCCTTGCGGCGCTCCCGGCGTTTAAAATCTTTTCTTCAATCAGGGCCACGTTGTGCATTCCTGGGTGCAGTTCCAGAAATGCGATCAATTCCCGCTCAGCCTTTTTCAGTTTTTCAGATTCAGCTCTTCCAAGAAAACCTGCACGAAGCTTTGCTGAAGTTGCCCGAAGTGGATCTTTATCCTGCAAATCCTCGTCCAGCATCACTAACCCTTTTTTTTCCAGATTGCGCAGAACTCGTGCAGCGTCCTTCACCTTGCCGGCCAGGGAAGATTCCGCCATTGGCCTGGCTTCAAGCAATCGCAGTAAGGCCACTTGCGGGTCTTCAGTATTATCAGAAATAGTTAATTGGCGGGCTGAATCGCGGCCTGCGTCGGTAAGAGAGTAGACTTTTTTGCGGCGCACTTCGCCGGTTAGCGGCGTCATTGTGCGCAACACTTCTCCCAACGGACAGCAGTAGTAATGGGAAATCCAACGCGCCAGCGAAATCATGCCTTCGCTCAGCACAGCTTCTTCATCCATCAAGCGAAGAGCGTCCCGGGCCTGCATTTGCGGTGGAATACTGTGCAGCTTTAGAATCACGCCGGTCAGTTTTCGAGTCCCAAAAGGAACCAGCATGCGCGACCCCACTTGAACCCTATGCCTAATGGCTTCAGGCAATCCATAGGTAAAGGGCTGATCCAATGGAACCGGCAAACTGACGTCAGCGAAGAGCTCTATTTTCCCACCGCCTGTTTCTTCACAGCCAAAGTAAGTCCATCGCCTATTGGCACCATACTCAGCCAAACTCTGTCGTCCTGTGCCAGCTTCTGATTGAAGGCACGAATTGCTACAGTGTCGGCATCCATAACGGATTGGTCAAGTACTCTGCCATACCAAAGAACGTTGTCCACAGCGATGAGTCCGCCGGGCCGCACCAGCGTCAAAGCTGCTTCGTAATAATTGGCGTAATTGGTTTTATCGGCGTCAATAAAAGCAAAGTCGAAAGTTCCAGCTTGACCGCCTGCAATTAGTCCGTTGAGCGTTTCCATGGCCGGTGCAAGGTGCAGTTCAATCTTATGTTCTACCCCAGCTTCTTTCCAATATCGTCGAGCGATGTTTGTCCATTCTTCGCTGACATCGCAGGCGATCAGCTTTCCATCTTCTGGCAAAGCACGGGCGACGCTGATTGAGGAATACCCCGTGAATACTCCGATTTCAAGGGTCTTCTTGAATTGCCCCATCTGGGTAAGGACGGAGAACAACGCTCCTTGATGGGGGGAAATCTGCATCCGCGCATCGGGATCGCGCAGAGTTTCCTCACGAAGGCGAACCAGATAATCGGGTTCGGGGTGAGTGACGGAGGAGATGTAATCGGATAGGGCTTCGTTTACTTGAATGTGATGGCTGGACATATGTTTCGCCGGACGTTCTTCTATTGTATTTCGGTGAGTGCCTCTAGTAGTACAATCGCTTCATGATACTTTCCCGCCGTCTTCTGCTGGGCTCAGCCTTGGCTCCTTTTGCGACACGCTTGCAAGCGCTGGAATTAGCGAAATTCCGGCTTGGTGTAACCACCGATGAAATCGACGAAGATGCCCTGACGGCCGTCAAGTTTCTAAGGGAATTCAACCTGAATTGGGCCGAAGTTCGCAATGTTTGGGGCAAGTACAATACCGAACAACCGGTGGAAAAGATCCAGGAACTTAAGAAAATCTTTGATGAAAATCAAATCAAGCTTTCCATTCTGGGCACTGGTTTTTTCAAGATTCCCCTTCCTGCGGAGACTCCGCAGGGTCATGCCATTCTGGATAAACAATGGGAATTGCTTGATCGCGCTATTGTACGCGCAAAGATAATGGGTACCGATCAACTGCGTGTATTCGGCTTCACCTATAAAACTGGGGAAGTTCCCGACAAGGCAAATTATCCGCGTATTTACGAGCTTCTTCGTCAAGCCTCCCGGCTGGCTAAGGCCAAGGGCATTCGGTTGGCTATGGAAAATGTGAACACCAGTTATGTATGGTCCAGCATGGAAACTGCCCAGGTCCTGAAGCATGTGAAGGACGATAACTTTGGCCTTACCTGGGATCCCAACAATGCGGCTCAAACCGGAGAGACGAGTTTTCCCGAGGGCTATAAGCGGCTGGATGCTGCCCGCATTTTCCACGTGCATCTTCGCGATTTCCGTAAAGGGGCCGATGGCAAGATGGACTGGTGCGCTGTTGGCGAAGGGGAGATGGATAATTTGGGGCAGATTCGATCTTTGCTGAAAGACGGATACAAAGGGAATTTCACTCTGGAAACGCACTATAAGAGTCCACAAGGCAAGGCGCATGCTAGCCGGACATCGTTGACTGCTTTGCTCAAAGTTGTCGAAAAAGTCTAGCGTGTTCTGACTGATGACTGAAAAGGGCATTCGTAATGTTTCAGCGCGCCAAGGCTATGACCTCTGGTCGGAACAGTACGACATGATGCCCAATCCAGTGGTTGCTCTTGAGGGAAGAGTATCGCAAAGGCTGCTGCAACCTCGTCGTGGCGAATGGATCCTTGACGCAGGTTGCGGGACAGGGCGCAACTTGATTCCAATTTCTGAAGCGGGGGCTATTCCATTTGGTTTGGATTTTTCGATGGGCATGCTTCGTCAGGCAAGACGCAAGAACTCGGGCCTCTTTTTGGCTCAAGCTGATTTTCACTATCCCTTTCCAGTGGCTTCCTCTTGCTTCGATGCAGTCCTTTGCGCTTTGGTCGGGGAACATATCACTAACATTGAATTGTTCTTCACAGAAATCCGGCGCGTGCTGAAACCTGATGGCCGATTTGTTTTTACGGTCTACCATCCGGATTTGGCACAGGCAGGAGTGGAGGCCAACTTCGATCACCAAGGGGAAGAGTACAGGTTAGGCGCAGTTCTCCACACTACGGATAATTATGTCCGCGCGTTGCAACTAGCAGGCTTCTGCAATTTGCAAGTTGTACATCATCTGGGGGACTCCGCATTGGAGGCAGAAACAGGAAAGACTGGACTGGCGGGTCGTCGGTTACTTCTGAGTGTTAACGCTGAGCCTTATATATAATGAAATAGATTTATGCGTAGCCACCGTACAACGCCGCTCTTGCTTCTGTTGATCGCGCTTCAGTCCGGGCTTCACGCAGCTCCCCTTGACTTGCCGCCTCCTATTGCTTCCTTGTTCGCTGAGAACTGCGGTCAATGCCACTCAGAAAAGACTAAAACTTCCGGTTTTTCGGTGATTTCCGGCGATGCAATTCGACAAGGCGGCAACAAACATGGTCAGGCTATCGTTGCTGGTCATCCTGAACAAAGCACACTGCTGAAAATGCTAAAGGGAGAACTTGCGCCACAAATGCCAATGGGGCGCGCGTTGGCCAACACTGAAATTGCTTTGATCGAATCCTGGATCCGATCGCTGCCCCCTGAGACCGCCGCGAAGAAAACAGATGGTCGCTGGGCTTATGAAAAGCCTGCCAAGACAACCCCTCCAGCGGTTAGAAATGCTGCCTGGATTCGCAATCCAATCGATGCTTTCGTCCTCAGCAAACTGGAACACGAAGGGCTCACACCTGCACCAACCGCCAATCGACGGACTTTGGCTCGTCGGCTTCATGTCGACCTGATTGGATTACCACCTTCTACCGCAGAATTGGATGCTTTCCTTCGAGACAACTCTCCTACCGCCTACGAGAAAATGGTGGATCGGCTACTGGCCGATAAACGTTACGGTGAGCGTTGGGGGCGCCATTGGTTGGACCTTGCCCGTTATGGTGAAACTTCTGGTTTGGAAGGCGATGGAGCCATTGGCAACGCTTGGCGTTATCGTGATTGGGTGATTGACGCGTTCAACCAAAACCTGCCTTATGACACTTTCGTGATCAAGCAAATTGGCGGTGGGGACGAGCATTCGCAAACTCGCAATAATTACCAGCCAGATCCGCAAGGCTTCGTTCCAACAGGCTTTCTACGCCTAGCCCCTTGGGATCGTTCTAACCTTGTGGCTGCCGAAGTGCGACAGAACTATTTGAGCGAAGTCACCACTGCGACATCGTCTGTTTTCCTCGGTCTAACCATGGGCTGTGCGCGTTGCCACGATCACAAGTACGACCCAATTCCCACTAAGGACTATTACCGTCTGCAGGCTTTCTTTCAAGCAACGGATGCATCGGGCCGGAATAACGTTCCTTTCAAGGACAAAGCCTTTGCAGCCAAGGCGCAAGCAAAGGCCGATGATTATCAGAAGAAGCTGAAAGATGGTCCAGAGAAAAAGGAACTCGATGTTTTTGAAAAGGAACTGTTAGGCAAGCTCATTGCTGGCCGCAAGGAACGTTCGCAAGGAAAGGAGATCACCAAAGCGGATCTCAGGCTGGAACTCCGTCTTTCTCCGCAGCGTTTTTTCACCGAATCCGAACAGCAAGTGCATGCCGATTTATTGGAGGATGCCAATCGTACACAGGACCCGGCCGAACAGCAAGCACTGGATGCGAACGAAGCTACTCTGACTGAAAAGTTGAAGCAAGCCTACTCAAAACCTGCTTCCGATCCGGCGAAGCGTTTTGAATCGCTCGGGTTGGAGGACGTTCGCAGCGAAGCCACTGCCAAGTATTCCGGCAAGTCCATTTTCAGCAAAGAAGAGAAAGCGCGGTATGGTGAGTTGTCTGCAAAGCTCGACGTATATCGGCTGCGGGCTGGCCGTTGGAACACCAATGTATTGGGAGTACAACCGATTCCAGGCCCACCCGCTGGGCCTGATATTGCTCCAACCCGTATCCTGATTCGTGGAGATTACAGGCTGCCCGGCGAAGTGGTTGAACCGGGATTTCCTTCGGCTATTGCGGGGAATTCAAAACCAGCAGAGATCATAACCGATCGTTACCGGCAGTTTCCCACTCGTGGGTTGCGGCTGACGCTGGCCAAGTGGATTGCAAGTAAGGAGAACCCACTCACTGCCAGGGTCTGGGTGAACCGCATGTGGCAATATCACTTTGGCCAGGGTATTGTTCGCACCACGAGTGATTTCGGCAAAAATGGCGACCGTCCCTCGCATCCTGAATTACTGGACTACCTTGCAAATCGGTTCATGGATGAAGGTTGGGACATCAAGACAATGCACAAACTGATGGTGATGTCTGCCACTTATCAGCAAGCCGCTGATCATCCAACTATTAAGGAAAGCACGAAGGATCCAGGCAATCGCCTGTTGTGGAAATTCAACCGACGTAGGCTGGAGGCAGAAGTGATTCGCGATAGCATTCTGCAAGCCAGCGGTCGTTTAAATTTGGAGATGGGTGGGCCTAGCGTGTTTCCTCCATTGCCCGCCGACCTTGCAGATTTTGCACGTTATGGCCGCACCGGCGGTTTGATGTGGGAGCCCAATGAGAAGGACGAAGACGCTCGCCGACGCTCTGTTTATATTTTCCAACGCCGTTCCTTGCCCCTTCCAATGATGGCCAGTTTTGATGCAACGGCGTTCAGCGAATCGTGCGACCGTCGCAGCACCACCACTACGCCGCTGCAAGCTTTGGCAATGATGAATGGCTATTTGACGCATGAGGAATCTGCTGAACTGGCAGCCCGAATTACGAAAGAAGCAGGTGCTGATTTGAAAGCCCAAATCCGCAGAGCCTTTGAAATTACTTTGAATCGCGAACCGCGAGAAGAAGAGATGGTCCGTCTTTCCCAATTCAATGGCAAACTGGACGCAGTATGCAGAGTGTTGATGAACTCCAATGAGTTCCTGTATTTGGAGTAACCATGACTAGACGAGATTTGTTGTTTCAATCCTACCTTGGCCTGGGCGGCTTGGCCCTTACAGATTTGCTGTGCGCTGAGGATGCCAACCCCTTGGCTCCGCGCAAAGCTCATTTTCCAGTGAAGGCAAAGAGCTGTATTTTCCTTTTCATGGAAGGCGGTGTCAGCCAAATGGACTTGTTTGAATACAAGCCCATGCTGCTAAAGTACGCCGGTCAACAAATGCCTAAAGCGGAGCGCACCGTAGGGGAAATAGCTACGTTTTCAGCCGCACCAAATCGCGTAATTCCGCCTTATTGGAAGTTTTCACAGCATGGCAATTCGGGCCGGTGGATGTCTTCGCTTTTACCGAACCTTGCCACTTGCGCCGATGACATGGCTTTCATCCATGGCATTAAAGTTGATAACAATAATCATGGGCCGGCTGTTTATCACACGCTTACAGGGAACCAGTTTCCCGGCAGTGCTTCGATAGGCGCTTGGATGACCTATGGCCTTGGGTCGGAGAATCGGGACCTGCCAGGGTTCATCGTCATGGGCGATCGTCGAGGTGCAACCATTGGGGGTGCTGGCGTCTGGGGCAATGGCTACTTGCCGGCTTCCTACCAGGGCACTTTGTTCCGTAATGGAGATACGCCGATTGTCGACTTGACTCCGCGCCCTGGAATGAGTGAGGCACAGCAACGGTCGGAACTGGATCTGTTGAAGTGGTTCAATACGGAGCATGCCGCGCATCGCACCAACACCGGCGAATTGGATGCGCGCATGGCTGCTTATGAATTAGCGTTCCGGATGCAAACCAAGGCTCCAGACTTGGTGAATCTTGGGCAAGAATCAGAGGTCACCAAGAAATTATACGGCTTGGATGATCCGGTCACCGAGGGCTTCGGCAGCCAATGCCTACTGGCACGGCGCATGGTGGAACGTGGCGTGCGGTTTGTCAAATTGTTGCATGGTGCCGGTGGCGATAGGTGGGACGATCACGGCAGCATCAAAGAGCGCATTCCCGTGCATTGCCAGGAAGTGGACAAACCGATTGCGGGCTTGTTGAAGGATCTGAAGTCGCGTGGATTGTTGGACAGCACCTTGGTAGTTTGGGCGTCTGAAATGGGCCGCACTCCGTTTGACAATAACCTGGTAACCGATAAGCCTGGGCGCGATCACAACCAGTACGGATTGGCCGTGTGGATGGCTGGTGGCGGAATTAAGACAGGATCGACTTTCGGGGAAACAGATGACTTTTCGGTCCGTGCCGCAGGTGAGGAAATTCCTCTGCGCGATGTGCACGCAACTCTATTGCGGTTGATGGGTCTTGACCAGAACCGCTTAACTTACTTGCATGCTGGCCGCTACAAAAAACTAACCGACACCGGTGGCAGAATTATCAAAGAGATCATTGCATGATTGGTTTTCTGCTTGCTGCAGCATTGCCTATTATTTGTCTCAAAGAGTGTGTGGTGGAAGGCCGCAAGAAGCTGGATGAACCGAAGGTGGAATCGCGCATGAACGAGGCTTCGGCCACGCGCAGTCCTTGGATCATTTCCAATGGCGCGAAGATTCTGCGAGATCCTGCAGGAAAGTATTTCTATCCGGAATCGGGCCGCACAGCAGCTATTGCCGTTGCCGAATCGTTTGTGTTTCATGCCGATTCTCTTGTCCAGGCTAATGCTGACGAGGCTGCCGCTGCCGAGAATATCAAAACGTTTCTGGCCGCTCTTCCAATTGCGATTCTGCCACCAGTTGTTGATTTGGTTGTTATTGACGATGGTTCGGCTCAAACCAACGAAGTGATGAACCTTCTCATTCGCCGTAACTTGCTGTTCCGCCCTGTTCAGAAAGCCGAAAAAGCAAAGCTGGTTGTGCAAATTGGCTCTGCCGATTTCCCCAAAGCCGCTGCTGCCAATCCTAGCGATTTTGCAATTCTTGTCCGCAGAAAACTGACGGATGAGAAACGGTCTCTACGCGTATACGGAAGCGAAAATGTGATTGCCCGATTGGAATCAGACGGCCGTACTGCGCGGCTTCATATTCTGAATTATGGTCAGAGGCCAGTGGAAGGAATTCGGTTTCGAGTGCATGGCAAATACAAAAATGCCAGCCTGAATGCTTTCGAGGTTCCCGGTGCCCAAGTGCAGGAAATGATCGTGGACGGCGACTCTACAGAGTTCACCGTATTGGAAATGCGGCAGTACGCCGTAGTGGATCTGCGCTAATTCCGGGGATTCTTATGCCGACCAAAACCCGGCAAACACGCTTGGAGTTTGGGGACTTCCAGACTCCGCTGAACCTTGCCGCAACCGTCGTCCAGTATGTCTACGATCAAGGTTTCCGGCCACGATCTGTGCTGGAGCCAACGTGCGGGACGGGTGCGTTCCTGATCGCAGCTCTGCAACAGTTTCCTCAGTTGGAACGAGCTGTTGGATTCGACCTGAATCCCAAGTACCTTGCTGCATTGCGGAGGGCAACGGTTGGCGACAACCGCTTGAAAGTCCGGAAGGCAGATTGCTTTTCCGCCAATTGGAAAAAGTTGATTACGGCGCTTCCGCAACCAACACTGATTCTGGGCAATCCGCCGTGGGTAACCAGTTCACGGTTGGGTGTTCTGCAGTCTGGAAATTCCCCGGCAAGGCATGCATCAGCAGTCAAGAGTGGATTGGATGCTGTTACCGGCAAGAGTAATTTTGATGTTTCCGAATGGCTTCTGCAGCAGTGGATTGAAGCCATGTCCGGCCTGGATGCACGGCTTGTAATGCTGGTTAAATCCTCGGTGGCAAGGCGAGTGATGCTGACTTTGGCTGACGGGGAATTGGGGGCCACCACTTTTCCCATTAATGCCGCGAGACACTTTGGAGCAACCGTCACGGCCTGCATTTTGGATGTGCACTCAGGGGGGCCAAAACTTATGTCCCATAACGGTCTATTGATTTCGAATCCAGTCCTTTTTGATCGCCGTAAGAATCTTGCTGCCACGGAGTTTGTGAGTTGGAGAAGCGGCATAAAACATGATGCAGCCAAGATATTAGAATTGACTCAAGTAGGGGAAGGGAACTATCGAAATGGCCTTGGGGAAACCGTCTCATTGGAGTCCACCCACTTGTATCCCTTGTTGAAGAGTACTGATCTTGCTCGAACCGAGCTGCCTCAACCTTACAGAGTGATGCTGGTCCCCCAAGTTCACACTGGTGCCCCAACCTCTTCTATCGAACGAAATGCACCGCTCACATGGACCTATCTGCAACGGCATGGCCGCATTCTGGATGGCAGAGCCAGCAGCGTGTATTTGAAGGCTCCACGTTTCGCAATATTTGGTGTCGGCGAATACAGCTTTTCATCATGGAAAGTGGCCACCAGTTGCCTGCATAAGAACCTGCAGTTCCATGCAATTGGTCCGTTTGGTGGCAAGCCCGTGGTCTTTGACGACGTTTCCGCCTTCCTCAGTTTCAGTAGTCAGCAGGAGGCACTACAAGCGGCCGGTCTTTTGAACTCCCTTCCAGCCCGTGAGTTTCTTGAATCGCTGGTCTTTTGGGATGCCAAACGGCCGTTGACAATTGAACTGCTACGAAACCTTTCGCTTCAGAAGTTGCAACAATCAAAGGAGGAATCTCGTTAATCTAATGGAAAAAGCGCAAGGCGCAAGCCGACTCATCTCCTCTCAAAACCAAGGAGTGCTCTCTACGAATTCAGTAAAGCACTCCGGGTATCCCTTCGGTTCCGTCACTCCTTTTGCAATAGGCAATGGAGGCCGGCCAGTATTCCTGTTTAGCAAGATGGCCGTTCATACTAAGAATATAATTGCTGACCCGAAGGCTTCGTTGCTGGTATCAGCGGAATCAGCCGAAGGGGAACTGCTGGCTGGGGCTAGAGCTAACGTTTTGGGATCTGTAGAGCTACTTTCAAAGAGTGAAATTGACGCCGCAAGGCACGCTTATTTGCTTGCCCATCCCGCAGCAAACCAATGGGTAACCTTCGGTGACTTCCAATTCTTCGGAATGGAAATTACCGAAATTTACTATGTCGGCGGTTTCGGGGTGATGGGTTGGGTGTCCGCCGCCGACTACTCTAATGCAGCTTCTCGGTGAGGGTCACTGGGTCCGTCACTCGGAAACTGATTCTCGTTTCAACGGGTAGCACCACAGGTTCGCCACGCGTTAACAAGACACCGCCGCCTGCCGCGCCACCGCCAGCGCCAGCGCCGATTGCGGCCCCTTTCCCGCCTCCGAAAATCGCTCCAACGGCAGCACCTATGCCAGCCGCAGCAGCTACTTTTCCAGCGTCTTTCTTGGTTGAATCTTTACCTTCCTTTTCAAACAAAGCCGTTTGGATTCTTACTTTTTGACCGTCAGAGCTAATAAATTGGGTGAGCTCAATGGCCAAGTGAGCAGTTCCTTTAACTTTACCCGCACGGGTAATACTTACAATGCGGCCTTCTGCCCTTGATCCACGTTCCGCAATCACCATTCCATTAATTACGAGAGGTTCAGAAAGCACGGCAGTGAAGGGGTCATTGGTCAACTGCTTTTCTGTGGAAATCGCCTCACTCAAACGCACAGGAATCAGAGTTCCCGCCGTGAGAGTTACCGATTGCGGCTCTCGGGGCTTGGGGGCTACTGGCTTCGGCTGCTCCACCACAATCGGTGCAGGGGATGGTGGTACCAACACGCTGTGGGGTTCGGCATTGACTGGAGGCATCGCCGGGGCATCCTTCTTTACTGGTGTCTGATCCACAACCGGCTGGCTAACCACCTTCGGTGCCTCGGCACGGGCGACTACTTTTTGCGGTATTACGTGCTGTTGGTGTGCCGTTACCGAAGCCGTTGGCTCCTCAACATTCGGAGCAGCGGGCTTTTCCGCCGGAGCCTCTGAGGCCGTAGTTTGTTGGACAGCCACTTTGGCCGGAGCCGCTGGTTCCGATCGACCGCTCAGAAAAAAGGCGGATCCTCCAGCTACCAGCATCCCAGCCAGGAAAATTCCAAGCATCTTGACGTTTGATTCTGAGGGTTCCATATGAATTTAAACGCGATGCACACATGTAAAGTTTCCGAAAAATAGGACAATGGTCTTCAATGGCCATTGAACGATTCCCGTGCCCGAACTGCAGAGCCGACATGGAGTTCGATCCGGCGACGGGTGAAATGAAGTGTTCCTACTGCGGTACTAAGCATCAGATAGCATCTGGGGCACGCACCATTGTCATGGAGAACCCTCTTTCCAGTGAATCTTTGCAGCCAGATCCATCAAGGATTCAAAGACTTTCAGCGATTTCTAAAGAATTCACTTGCACTGGCTGTGGGGCCACTGTTCAGTTTGAACCCCCGCAAGTTGCCGGCGCCTGCCCGTTCTGCTCCGCTAATATTGTGGCGCAACCGAAGGATTCCGATCCCCTGATTGCTCCTGATGGCGTCCTCCCCTTTTCAGTTGCCAAGGAGCAGGCTTGCGGTAGTGTAAAGAGCTGGTTGGTGTCGCTCTGGTTTGCACCTGGAGCATTAGCCGCAATGGCCCGGCCGGAAGGCATGCACGGAATGTACCTGCCGTTTTGGACCTTCGATGCCAAAACCAGCACCCGTTACAGCGGCCAGCGGGGTGAATACTATTACGAAACCGTCCAGGTCCGTCAGAACATTAACGGCCAGGATGTCTTGCGTGAGGTCCAAGAGCGCCGGACGTCGTGGAGGTCAGTTCAGGGATCCGTCGGTGTAGCCTTCGACGACGTTGTGGTGCCTGCCACCCGGTCCGTCTCCAATGACCGGCTGCGGAAGTTGGAGCCATGGAGCCTAAGCAACGTAAAGCCTTACGACAGCGCGTTTCTGGCAGGATTCCAAGCCCAGCGCTATCAAGTTGAGTTGAAAGACGGCTTCGTTGCTAGCAAGGAAATCATGGAGCGAGCGATTGAAGATGAGATTCGCCGCGATATTGGTGGCGACGAACAACAGATTTCCTCCGCCCAGACTCGCTATGGTAGCCTTACTTTCAAACATCTGCTGCTGCCCGTTTGGGTTGGTTCTTATCGCTTCCATGGCCGAGTTTTTCAAATGATTGTGAACGCTCAAACCGGCGAAGTGGATGGGGAACGTCCATCCAGCAAAGGCAAAGTGCTGTTGCTGATCATTGTCATCATTCTGATCCTTGTTTTTCTGATGTCGCGTTCTGGGCGTTAGGTTAGGCAGCGGAACTAAAAAATAGTAATTGTTTTCTATGAAACGGCTCGCTCGGATAAATCACTATGCAGAGTGAGTGGGTAGTTGATACCTATTCTCAAAGAAATTGGCAAGAAAGCGAGCACACAAATGAGAAGCGGACAAGCGACAGCCTTAGCGCCAAAAGATTCGAATTCCAGAATAGAAGATTTGATCGAGGCGGCATTCACACAGATTAAACAATTGGGAGCGGCTGAAGAGTCGTCTCGCCTTTTCCCAAACGGCGTGGGCACGCTCGATCTGGAGGTTGCCTCAGGCCCCGATCACCGCGTCTCACTCCGGATTTCAGGAGCGCTGGCCCCACCCGCTTCTGATCAAGATTCCTCCGCTTTTCTGGTAATGGAAGACGGTTCTATCCCTAAGTTTAATGCTGAAGGGCACCACATCGTGGCACTAATTGCTGAATCTGACCTTAAACAAACTTTCCCGCAGACCATGAAGAAGGTTCAGAAAATTCTAGACGATGGCGGACGAACATTTATGGATGCGGCTGTGTTTCCTGATCAAATTAGGCAATCACAGCCCCAGACAAAGCCATTTCATTTCGTGGACATTCCAATTGCTGCCGGGGGTCCGCCCGAACCTCCGCTTCCGGCCACTCCGCACATTATTTCCAAAATTGAAGATTTTACCGGCGTGCTACGCCAAGGCGGAAGTGCTCAGGCTCGCGTCGATGCGCTTAGTTGGCTGATTCATCTATTTGGCGATATCCATCAGCCGCTGCACTGCGCGGAACGCATCAGTGAATTGCATCCAGCCGGAGATCACGGCGGTAATTCGTTCCTGTTGAAAGGGCGAGCGAAGAACTTGCACTCCCTGTGGGATAGCTCAGTCAGTTTCAGCAATCCCGATGATACCCAGTTGGCCCATGATATTTTGGCTGAACATACCAGGACGAAGCTGGCCACGGATTTGCTAGTTACCAGTGTCGAGGCATGGGCTAGAGCTAGTTTTAGGCTAGCCAAGAAGTTTGCCTACGGACCTCTTCATGAAAACCCTGCGGCACCGCCTACCCCTTCAGCAACTTATCTGAAGAATGCCCAAAAAGTAGGCCGTCGGCAGGCTGCGCTCGGCGCTTACCGGCTCTCGAACCGGCTGCACGAAATCCTTGGATAAAGCGCTAAAAGCGATTGGGTTCGGTAGAATGGTATAGGTGAGCGCGCACATCCCATTCCCCGAGACTTTCAACATTGGCCCGGTCTTCATAAAACCCGCCACTGTGCTTGCGCCCATGGCGGGAGTAACTGACACGGTTTTCCGCCGCCTGATTCGCGACCAGGGTGGCTGTGGGTTGATCATGACGGAGTTCACCAGCTCCCACGGCGTGGTTGGTACCGACGGCGGCCGCAAGGGTACCCGCAAAGCTCAAAAATTCGATTACCTTTCCTTCGAGCCCGAAGAACATCCAATCTCCGCCCAACTTTTCGGCGCAGACCCCGTGGTGATGTCCGAGGCGGCGCGCATTTGCCAGGATTTAGGTTTCGATGCCGTTGACATCAACTTCGGCTGTCCAGTGAAGAAAGTCGTCCGTTGCAATGGAGGTTCTGGTTGTTTGCGCGATCTACCTTTGGTTCGCAATCTGGTTGCCGCCTGCCGTAATGTGCTCACTATTCCACTCACCATGAAGTTCAGGGCCGGCTGGAATGATCAGGAACTAGTCATGGTTGACATGGCCAGGATAGCCGAAGAAGAGGGA
>JAYUSZ010000414.1:0-2970 GCA_043755435.1 Bryobacterales bacterium
TCGCGCTACCAGATCTACGATCCTTATACAATCAAAGACGCTGGGAATGGACTCTTCACCCGGCAGCCGTTGGCCGGAAACATTATTCCGCAGAACCAAATCAGTTCCATTGCCAAGAACATGATTGCCTATTACCCAAGGCAGAACACACCTGGCACGGTGGACGGCGATAATTATTTTCGAGTGAATGACGAAAATAAGGATTATAGTTCCTTCCTTGCACGCATTGATCATAACTTCAGCGAAAACCACCGCATCTACTTCCGCATGAATCAAAACTACTATCAGCAGACCATTCAAACCATGCCAACCATCGCGGTTGGAAATTTGAATGGACGACGCGTGTGGGGTGGAGTGTTTGACGACGTGATGGTGCTGAACCCGCGCCTGCTGCTGAATGTGCGTTACGGCATTACTTACCAGGCGCCGTGGACCACCCATGCCAGCCAGGGGTTCGATTTCACAACGCTGGGGTTGCCTTCAAGCCTGTTGAAGGACATACGCTCGAAGAACGACGGGGAAGGATTTACTTTCCCTCAACTCACGGTAACTGACTACACGCAAATCGGAAGCGATGGCGGAAGCAGGTCGGCTACCAATTACCAAACTTTTACCGGAATCATGACCCATTTGAAGGGTAGCCACAGCCTGCGTTTTGGAGGCGAGTATCGGATGCATAGAGAAAACGGCTACAACTTTGGTAACGTGTCCCCTAACTTTGATTTCGCTCCAACTTGGACTAGAGGACCTAATCAAAACTCTGCCGTATCTCCTAAGGGCCAGGGGTTAGCCAGCATGCTCTATGGGCTTCCCACCGGCGGTCAAGTGAACATCAATGCCTCGCGCGCGGAGCAATCACTTTTTTACGGATCCTTCATTCAAGATGATTGGCGCGTTTCAAAGAGACTGGCAATCAACTTAGGCATCCGTTGGGAAATGGAAGGGGCCACCACCGAAAGATTTAACCGGTCGATCCGTGGATTTGATTTCACGACACCCAGCCCTGTGGAAGCGGCGGCTCGCGCTAATTATGCGACCGGGGTTACCACTGGCTTATCGGCGGAGCAGTTCAAGGTTCTTGGCGGCTTGACATTTCCTGGCCTGAATGGTCTACCACGCAGCTTATGGAATTCCGATAAGAATAACTTTGCGCCGCGTATCGGTTTAGCTTGGAGCCTTAAGAAGGGTACGGTGCTGCGCACGGGCTTTGGAATTTTTCATGGGCTCATGGGGATTGACCGCATTGATGTAAACCAGAGCGGATTTAATCAAGTGACAGCATTGGTCCCCAGCCTGGACAATGGCTTGCAATTCCGCGCAACGCTAGCTAATCCTTTTCCAGATGGCATTGAGAATCCGTTGGGGGCAAGCCAAGGCCTGCTGACACAAATTGGCAAAGCCGCCACCTATTTTCAGGACAACCCCATCAGCCCATACATGCAACGTTGGACTTTTTCTGTGCAGCGGCTCTTAGGAGCGCGAACCGTTCTGGAAGCAACGTATGTTGGCAATCGTGGAACACACCTCAGCGCCAGCCGGCAATTCGACCCAGTTCCGCGACAGTACCAATCGACAAAATCCGACCGAGATCAACCGGCGATCGATTTTCTTGGAGCGCAAGTCACTAATCCGTTTGCAACACTTGCGCCATTTTTCGGGACAACGTTAGGAACCCAACGGGTAGCGAGATCACAACTGCTGCGACCCTATCCGCAATTCACAGGAATCACCTCAAACATTCCAGATGGATTCTCCTACTATCATTCGCTGCAAGTCCGGCTGGACCGGCGCTTCGCAAGAGGATTCAGCTTTCAAATTGCTTATACCTATTCGAAATTTATGGAAGCAACTTCATTCTTGAATGCCACTGATAGCCGTCCCGAGAAAGTGATTTCAGATCAGGACTATCCTCACCGCGTAGTGATCGGCGGAATTTACGAATTCCCTATTGGGCGGGGAAAACATTGGCTGTCGCGCGTGAATCGCCTAACCGATGGCTTTCTAGGCGGGTGGCAAGTACAAGGCTGGTATGAGGGGCAAAGCGGTCAAGCGCTGGGTTTTGGAAACATGATTTTTCGTGGAGATTTGGCAAACATTGTGCTGCCTTTGTCGGAGCGCACTATTAGCCGTTGGTTCAACACTGACGCTGGGTTTGAGAAGAATACGGCACGGCAGTTAGCCAGTAACCTGCGTGTGGCATCATCTCGCTTCAACGGCATTCGGGGAGACGGTACGAATAACCTTGATATGTCTCTATTCAAGACTTTCCGTATCAGTGAACGATGGCGCGCACAGTTCCGTTTAGAAACATACAACACCGCGAACCATGCTCAGTTCGGCAACCCAAATACCACAGTGACAAGCACGGCTTTCGGAACTGTAACAGCAGAGAAGGGGCATGGCCAGCGCCAAGGAACGATGGCCATCAAGCTACTCTTCTAAGGTCGGTTATCGTCGCCAATATCCGCGTCGAAATGCGTAGCCTCTGCCAGAGGGATACCAATTTCCGGGAACCCAAACAGCCCGGGCATGGGGTGGACGCCGCCAACTGCCCTGAACCCAAATATAGTCTCTGCCACGCCAATCCCAATATCCATCGGTCCAAATGTATCCTTGGCCGGGAGCATAGCCCACTACTCCGTAACGTGCCGGAGGTGGAGCGTACCTTACCGAATAGTGCCCACCAGCGCAAGCTGTGTTGAGGCCCATAGTGAGAGTAAATGCGGCTGCTAAAAGTGTGTTGCGAATCGTCATTGTCGCACCTCCTACTAAGACAAACGCAACCTCCAAGAGGAAGTTGCGTTTACTGGAGTAACCGTTTTAGGTGCTAATTGCAGCGCTTTCTGAAACCAGCCATTGCAAGCAATCCAAGCCCAAGCATTGCGTAGGTGCCTGGCTCTGGAATGCTGGAGACATTGGCAAACTGTCCCATAGGCGCACCACCACTCCAATTTATTCCAGTGTCCATAT
>JAYUSZ010000415.1:0-7393 GCA_043755435.1 Bryobacterales bacterium
TGGCAAGTGGTTGGTATCGTCGGAAGGCGGAGGGTATCCGCAATGGCGCGGGGACGGCAAGGAGTTGTACTGGCTCAAGCCGGATGGCACGGTAATGGCAGCAAGCATGGTGCTACAAGCATCGGGAGCGCAGGTGGGTCGCACTGAAGCACTGTTCCGGATTACGGGTCAAAGCAGCTATTTCCGCTGTTCCAATGACGGAAGGCGGTTTTTAGTGCAGGAAGGCAGCCAGCAGGAGTTGCCGATGGTTGTGGTGCAGAACTGGGCCACGCGGCTGGGGAAGTAAGTTAGTCATCCAATGGCCAAGCAACAGATGGGGAGTTCGTAACTCTCACAGGTCGAATCACGGTTCTCATTTACACGATCCGCGCAGAAAAGGTCATGCTCGATTCCGATCCGGCTGAACTTTACCAGGTTGAGACGAAAGTTAATCCAAGCCATACGACGCAACTTGTAAAAATTTCCCAGCGATTTCATGTTGCAACTTACCAGCGAAGAGTTCAAAGCGCGCGAGTGGTAGGGATGAGGCGCTGTTTCATTCAAATGCCCGACCTACCTGGCACCGCACAAGGATCTCGCCATGCGGATGGCTGTCTCAGGCGGAACCCCAGTGGTAGTGACCACGGTGAAGCAGCAAGTGCACCATCAATTTAGCCAGCTCCAAGCATAACTCTCTCGCTGGAGAGGACAACTCCTTGACTGTCGTCGCCGACCTTGCTTTCAAACAACCCAGCGATACACCCGTTCCCTTCTATGGCCTGGGAAAAGCGCGTGTGGGGCCCATCGCTTAAAATCAGGCCGCATCCTACAGGTACTAATCCGGTTCCTCTCAGTACAGCCTTGATGCCCCCGACTTTTACAGAAAACAATCCCTCCACAACCCAAATTGCAGCAGACATATTCGCTCGAGGTTCATCTCGCTTTTTCGGGCTGTTAGATCAAGCCGTTACATCAAATGGATGCAGGCTCACCTCAACGCATTCGAAAAACGAACCCAATGTCCGAATTGAGCAACCGGGTGTGGCTATTCAACACAATGCCCCCATTGCTTATCATTAAATTTATAGAAAAGGATGGCATCTGGGGATTGGTGCTCGAATTGCTGAAAGAATTGAGTAGTTATTGCGCTGCTTTCCAGATGAAGGTTGGGCGGCGACTGGGAGCTGCACGTCGTTTAGAAGGATGCCGTAGCTCTTGCGTAAATTGGTGCAAAGATGTTAACACTGTAACTTAGTCAAACTAAGGATCGTTTCAGAGAAACGCTTTTTCAAAAGAAGCTATCTTTGAATCTAGCTGAATAAGTAAGTAACGTGGTCGTAAATGATTCCACATCCCAAATTGAAGGCGGTCCGAATGAGATCTAATTTTTCCCTTGCGTTCTTAGTTGGTGCATTTTCTGCTGTTTCCTTGGCCCAAACCATAACAGTTTCGCCGTTACAGCTTTCGTTTAATGTGCAGCCGAACACCGGAATCAGCTCCCCGCAATCGGTAGCTGTGACGCCTTCGAACGCCACCAATACAACCTTGACGTTTGCGGTAAACACGCAAACCTCACCCTGGCTTTTGGTCCAAGGGACAACCAGCGGCATCATCGTCGATCCGCCTGTGCAAGGTGTGCCGCTGAGTGTAACCATCAATACTTCCAGTCTGGTTGCCGGGCAAACTTACAATGGTTCCTTTACGGTTCAACTGGCAACCACTCCGTCCAGCCTCACCACCGTAAATGTCTCGGTGGTGACCGGAAACGGGGCGGGTTTTTCAGCCACACCTTCCACCTTGGCTTTCACTGCCGTGCAAGGTGCCTCGGTTGGATCACCAGTTAGCCAAGCCATCACCATCAACAGCAACCAGGTAAATACTTCCTTCTCTTTATCGACGCAAACACAAAGTGGAGGAAATTGGTTGAGCCTTACTTCCAGCGGAGGATCAACAGGAACCGGCAGCGCCACATTCTCCGTCAGCGTGCTGCCGTCTTCCTTGCCGTTGGGGACTTATTCCGGAACGATTACCGCAACCAGTAATCCCGCAGGTAGTTCCGTGCAAATCCCTGTTACCTTGACAGTCGGTGCCACTGCGCAATTGAGCGTTTCTCCGGCCGTCCCTGCAACGTTTATTTATCAAACTGGAACTGCCCTTCCTGCCTCACAAACTTTAACCGTTAGCTCCAACAGCAATGCAATTCCCTTCACGATAAGTGTGAATCCAGGAGTTGCCTGGTTAGTGGTGAGCCCCTTGAATGGAACTGCATCCACAGGATTGCCTTCCTTAATAACGCTGTCACCTGCACCCTCTGGATTGCCTGCGGGCACTTACAACACTTCGGTGGTCATCACACCCTTTGGAGGCTCGCCATTGCCTTCCATCCCTGTTTCGCTGGTGATTAGCAACAACCCGGTAATTCAGGCAAGTCACAGTTCCTTGACCTTCTCAAGTCCTTTCGCCGGCCAAAATCCGGCAGACCAGACCATCAATATAAGTGCCTCAGGCGGGCAAGTTGGCTTCTCTGCCACAACGGACGTCCCGTGGCTTTCAGCGATTGCTTCTTCGGCAGCCACTCCGGCTCAGTTGACTGTTCGTGTGAACTCCAGCAGTTTAAGCGTTGGGACTTCCACCGGAACGCTGATTCTGCGGCCCTCGAACGGAGATAACTACAGCATTCGAATTCCTGTATCGGTCACCATCACAAGTCCTGTGCAAGTGATTGCCGCTCCAGCTAATCTGAACTTTAGCTATCAAACCAATCAGCAGTCTCCACCCTCACAATCGGTGCAGATCTTGAGCACTGGCCAACCAGCCACCATAACGGTCACGTCGGGCACCAGTACTTGCGGATCCAATTGGTTGACTGCCTTCGCATCGCAAGCTACAACACCAACTACGGTTACTGTTAATGTAAACGCAGTGGGGATGCCCGTTGGAATTTGCAGCGGCACTATTTCAGTGAACTATGCTGGAGCCCCAGCACCCGTGATCATTCCGGTGGTGGTTGCAGTTTCCGCTGCCGCCGAATTGCGGGTTAGTGTTCCCGCAGGTTTCGGTTATGAGAGCGCACCGCCAAGCGCTTCAGGTTCCGGGATTCTAACCCGCTTCCTTTCCCTAACCAGCACCGATCCCATCACGCAAGTGGGCTTTGTGGCTTATGCCACCACCAACAGTGGCGGCACCTGGTTGACCGTTGGACCTGGAACAGGAGGCACGCCCAACAATCTGGTGGTTACGGTTCTGCCCGGTGGGTTGTCTGCGGGAACGTATAGTGGCCAAATCACTATCTCTTCCACAAGCTTACCGGCAGGTTTGACGAATCAGGCCTTCGTCATTCCCATCACTCTAACCATTACTTCATCGACACAGGTAACTGTCAGTCCAACATCGCTCACCTTTACACAAGTGCAGGGCGGGACGGTGCCTGTGGCGCAAACGCTGGCCTTGAGCACAACCGCAGGGGCATCCGCTACCTTCACCGCTTCGGTGAACCAACTCACCGGCGGAGATTGGTTGGAGGTGCTGCCCACCAGTGGGGCGGCCAATCAAACGTTGACGGTTCGAGTGAAAGCCAACTCCTTGCCGGCCAACACCACCCCGTATACGGCGCAAATTGTATTGGCTTTCCAGAATGCCGGAACGGCACCAATCACCATTCCAGTTAGCCTTTCGGTACTTACGCCACAAGCAGTGTTGACGGTTTCCCCAACATCCCTTGCCTTCAACGCCACCGCCGGAGCCGCTTCGCCTGCTTCCCAGAAGGTGACTCTATCCAGCCCTTCTTCTGTTAGCTATTCTGCAACCATTACATCGGTACCAAACGGTTGGCTTTCGGTTGATACATCATCTGGGGTCTCTCCGCGAGAGGTCACCGTATTGGCCAACAGCCAGGGCCTGGCAGCAGGTACCTACAACGGGACGATTTCGTTTACGGCGTTCGGTTCAAACACTCCGCAAGTTGTCAACGTTACGTTGACCGTAGCCGCCGTGCCATCACCTCAACTGCTAACCATTGCCCATACTGCCAGCAATGTTGCCGGGCCGATTGCGGCAGGGGAGCTAGTCACCATTAAGGGTACGAACCTTGGACCAGCCAACCCGTCTAATGGTGGATTGTTCACTCTGAACAGTTCCGGTTCGGTTGATTCGCGGCTGCAGGGAGTGCGTGTTCTGTTCGACAACATTCCCGGAACACCCATCTTCGTTTCGGCGACACAAATCAACGCCACCGTCCCGTGGGAAATTGCCGGCCGGCTCACCAGCAATGTGGTGGTGGAATACAATGGCGTTGCCTCTCCTCCAATCACAGTTCGCGTCGATAATGTGACCCCAGCATTATTCACGCTCAATAGCACTGGAAGAGACCAGATTGCGGCAATCAATCAGGATGGAACTGTGAATGGGCCAAGGGCCAATGACACGCGACCCGCAGTGCAGGGTAGTGTGGTTACTTTGTATGCAACAGGTCTTGGTGTAACCAGCCCATCGGGCATAACCGGCTCCGTTTCACCCACCAATCAACTGCTGCGAATCACCGGACCAGCAAGTGCCCTTGTGAACGGTCAAAATGCCGTTATCGAATTCATCGGCGCTGCCCCGGGATTAGTAACAGGGGTGAATCAAATCAATGTCCGGCTACCTGCGGGGATTTCAGGAACTGTTCCCATCCTGATAACACTCAATGGAGTCACGTCTCCGGCTGGGACAGTCTTGGTAATTCAATAAACTCATGCCGACTTGCATGTCCGGTGGTGCGTGAGGGTGGGCGGAGCCGCGGGACTGCCCATTAAACCGGATAGCCCTCTGGGGTCCAGCCGAGGACGATGTCGAATTTGACCGCAAGTTCGCCTAGTTTGGATCGCGGCACCGACGTTTCCTGAAAACTCCGACTAACTCGTTGCGATTACCATCGGTTTTGCAACGTAAGGCGGTCACTCGACTTTGCTGGGGCTTGACCGTTGCAAAACTGTACTGCGTTACGCTCGGGATTGGCAACGGGTTTCCACAATAGCCGCTTCGGGCCGCCTGCTGGCTGTTTCTTCCCGCTCCCATATGGCTCCGATATGCCAATTAATGTCGACGGATCTATGCCAAATAATTCTGAAAGTGACAGGTAGGGTGATGTCGAATATTTCCGGAAGACCAGTTTTGTCTTGCACTGGCCGTTCAATCCCTGCCAAGTCGCTGAAGCTTCGCAGCATTCTTGCGGACCACAAGCTCATAAACTGGGATAGTCCTGGTCGACAATTGCTCCTTGTTGGCGGCAATGTTGTATCGATCTTGAATAAGCCAATCCGGACCGATTACTTGGTAAAACTTAAGATCGTATGCCCATTGAATGCAGTAACTCAAACTGACGATAATCATAGACACACTCCCTTTGCAGAAGTGGTTACTCTTTCGTGCCTGCTACCTCGCCGCCGCCCAGTACTTGCGTCAACCTATGGTGCCCAACGAAAATAGAATATGTCCTCAACCCTCCTCGAAACGCCGTCACAACAAGTAATGGCGAAGTACGAGGCCGTCATCGGCTTAGAAGTGCACGTGCAACTGGCAACTCGTACAAAGATTTTCTGTGGATGTGCCACTGGGTTCGGCGCTGCTCCCAACACTAATGTTTGTCCGGTTTGCCTGGGCTTGCCTGGAGCACTGCCGGTGCTGAATCGCCAAGCTGTAGAACTGGCTATTCGTGCCGGGCTAGCATTGAATTGCCAAGTGCGGGACAAATCGGTCTTCTCGCGCAAGAACTACTTTTATCCGGATCTTCCCAAGGGCTACCAAATTTCCCAATACGATAAGCCAGTGGCTGAACACGGTTTTATGGATATTGTCCTGGAAGCCGGAACCAAGCGAATCGGCGTCACCCGGGCGCATATGGAAGATGACGCCGGCAAAAGCCTGCACGATGGGCACCGCGATTCCGACCGCTTCACTTATGTTGATTTGAACCGTTCCGGCACACCGCTCATTGAAATCGTAAGTGAACCTGACATGCGGTCGGCCGATGAGGCTTATGCCTATGTCACCGAACTGAAGCAGGCTATGCAGTTCGCCGAAGTTTCCACCTGTGATATGGAAAAGGGTCATCTCCGTTGCGATGCCAACGTTTCGGTTCGCTTGTGGGGCGCTGAGGAGTTTGGAACCAAGGTTGAAGTTAAGAACGTCAACTCTTTCCGCTTTCTGAAATTGGCGATTGATTACGAAATTCAAAGGCAGATCGGCGTTGTGGAAAGTGGTGGAACCGTCGTTCAGGAAACACGGCTGTTCAATGCAGAAACGGGTGAAACCGTCAGTATGCGTAGTAAGGAAATGGCTCACGATTACCGTTATTTCCCTGAACCGGATCTGGTGCCGCTGGAAATCAGTGAAAAGTGGCTGAACCGCGTGAAGGCCGAAATGCCGGAAATGCCGGCCTTGCGCCGCAAGCGTTTCGAAACTGAATTGGGTCTGAAGCCTTATGATGCGGAAGTGCTGACGCAATCCCGGGAAATGGCCGATTACTTTGAGCGGGTGGCCAAAACCTCCAACGATGCTAAGGCCGCTGCGAACTGGGTAATGGGTGATTTGACTGCCATGTTGAAGAGTGAAGGAAAGGAGATCGAGTCGTCTCCTATAACTTCTGAAAATCTTGGTGAACTGATTGCACTGATCGGAAAGGGTGATCTTTCCGGTAAACTGGCGAAGGACATTTTTCCGAAGATGTTTGCCACCGGCGATTCAGCACAAACAATTATGGATCGCGAAGGCCTGCGGCAGATTAGTGATGCCGGGGCACTGGAAAAAATTATTGACGAAGTGCTGGCCGCAAATCCCAAACAAGTGGAGCAGTATAGAGGCGGAAAAACCACTGTGATTGGGTTCCTGGTAGGAGCAGTTATGAAGCAATCCCGCGGCCAGGCCGCACCAGGTGCTGTGAACGATTTGTTGAAAGCCAAACTTGGCTGAAAGTTGCCTGCATAAAAAATCGGACAACCCGGAAGATCCTGGTTGCCCGATTTCCAACTACTCAATCAAGGGAGGACACCGGCTGAATAATACTACAGACGGTCTGAGCCCAAACCACCGACGCGGCAGGAACGGCAGATGCCGAAGGTGCTGCCATTGCCAATGATGTTGGCGCAACGGTTACGGACACTGGCCAGTTCCTGATCACTCAAAGTGGCGTTAGAGAAAGCAGTCTCGGTGACTGCGAACGTTCCGGCCACAGGAGCTGCGTGAACCGTGGTGCCCCAAGCCAGCATGCCGCCAACAATTGGGAATGCAGTGGTACCAACAAGAGCAGCACTGTTGGTGCAGCTTGTACCTGTGAAAGCAGCGCCAGCACCGGTGTTGATGAGCTTCACAACTACTGAGTTAGGACGAACACCGGTCAGCGTGTTGCTGATCAGGTCGCTGTTGACGGACAAAGAAG
>JAYUSZ010000416.1:0-2937 GCA_043755435.1 Bryobacterales bacterium
CCGCCCGCGAACAGCGCCCAGGAAGGCGTCCAAATGCGTTTCACCATGGGGCAAATTCCAACCAGATCCAACAACCATCCGGAAATGATCCCCGCGGCACCAGCTTTTAGTAACATTAACCGCTTTTCGTCCTCAGTACTTTTCGACCGCAGCACTCCGCCTGCTAACAGTCCAAAAATCATAGTCGTCAAGGACGGTACAAAATTCAGCGTCAAATATCCCCCGCCATTAAACAAGAAAGGCTTCGGACTGGGGAATAGATTCAGAAACCACTCCTCCACCCAAGCTGCGAAGTTGCTGTTCTTGTCCCAATGGCTGGCAAAGCCGGTAAGGTGGTTTGGCCAATCGACGGGAACTCCCACCGCTGGCCAATTGAATGTTGGTCCAGGGGCAGGGAAAAGTGCGAAGATAAGCCAGTATCCACTTAGGATCGCTGCAGCAGCGATGGCTTGGAACCGCGGAGTTTTCCAGCCTAACCAAAACAAAATTGGATATCCCAATCCTATCTGCGTCAAGACGTCTTCGAAGGTAAAGTTGGTTTGCGGACGGCCAGTGCTGCGCAGGAAGATTCCCAATGCCACCAGTGCAAAGGATCTCCAAAGTGTGTGTCGCCAAAGATCCCGATACGTTTTCCCGTTGGCTCTGCGGCTGGCAACGGACCAGGGAAGCGCCACACCAACCATGAACATGAATGAAGGTTGAATCAAGTCCCACAAGGACCAACCTGTCCACGCCACGTGGCTTGTTTGGAAGGCAATGAACTGCCAAATGGGATTGCCCGGATAAGCTTCCGCCACGCGCGAAATGCGCATGATTTCCGACGCCATAAACAGCATGGTTGCGCCGCGGTAAACATCTAAAGACGCCAGACGATCTTGTGTGGCTGCAGCCATGATAATTACCCCGCTTGCCGGTAGTAAAAGATCAGGTCAAGCTGTGGCGGTACGTGACCCATGGTGCGCAGAAAACCCGATACCTGTCCCCGATGATGCGTTGCATGATTGACCATATGCAGGATGATCTGCCACAAAGGTTGCTGGTGCTGCTTGCCTTTCAAATCCGTGAAGGTCACGATTCGAGCCAGCGATTCTTCCGATTCCTTTGCCAATAATCCCAGCCACCGTTGACCATACTTCGGCCATTCGCTGCTCAACAAAGGGAGTGAGCGGTCTTCTGGGTCTATGAACGAACTTCTTAATGTTCCTTCAACACGGTGAAACCAAATTCGATCGGCGGCAAAGCAATGAACCAGTGTGCCCAGCACGGTTTTGTCGGCAGTTAGAAAGTCCCGATTCAATTCTTCTTCAGAAAGTGCGGCCGCAGCCTCAAGAAGGCGGGCACTGGCCCATGCTGTATATTTCAAATGAGTTTCTAAAATTGCTTTTGTCATTCTGTCCAACAAATTATACTGCTCTTTCTAGTTCAGGCGTGGCATAATATGTCCGAGGTAACCCCCAATATGACACCAGAACAAGCTAAATTCCTTCTAGACTTCTCTTACCCAATAGCCGTAAACGAGGCTAAAATTACTCGCAAAGTGATCGCCGCAATGCCCGCCAACCAGGAAGACTACAAGCCTTCCGATAAATGCATGACTGCTTCAGAGCTGGGTTATCACCTGGCTTCAGCTGATGTTTGGTTTCTGAATTCCATCGTTAAAGGAGCGTTTGAGATGGGCGGCGAAACCGGCGATAAGCCAAAAACGCCCGAACAGATTGCAGCCTGGTACGACGCAAATTTCGGACCTGCACTTGAAAAAGTTAAAGCAATGACTCCTGAACAATTGGCCGCCAACATTAATTTCTTCGGCATGATGGACGCCCCAGCCGTGACGTTTATTGACTTCATGGTGCGGCACAGTATCCATCATCGTGGGCAGTTGTCTTCGTATCTGCGGCCCATGGGTGGCAAAGTACCTGCCATTTACGGTGGCAGCGCTGACGAACCAATGAAGTAGTTTATTCCAAGGGTGGCGAAGGAATTCGCCACCCAATTGAAACTTGCCTAGTCGTTGAACATTCCTTCAAACAGGACACTGCTCAAGTAACGTTCGCCAGAATCGGGAAGCACCACCACAATAGTCTTGCCTTGCATCGACGGCTCTTTCGCCACTCGAATGGCTGCCGCAGCTGCTGCTCCGCACGAAATGCCGCACAAAATCCCTTCCTCCTTTGCTAACCGTCGCGCCATTTCCACTGACTCTTCATTGGAAACCAGTTCAATGCGATCCACCATGGACATGTCCAAAGTGTCAGGAATAAAGCCTGCACCAATGCCTTGAATTTTGTGTGGACCAGGCTTCACCGTCTCGCCTTTTAGTGTCTGTGTAATTACCGGACTCGCTGATGGCTCAACTCCAATGGAGACAATTTTCTTACCCTTAGCTTGTTTGAAGAATCGCGAAATACCAGAGATTGTGCCTCCGGTGCCGATGCCGGAAACCAGCACATCCATGCCGCCTTCCGTATCGTCCCAAATTTCAGGACCGGTGGTTTTAAAGTGAATCTCCGGGTTTGCCGGATTCTTGAATTGCTGCAGCAATAGGTAGCGCCCAGGATCGGATGCAGCCATTTGCTCCGCTTTTGCAATGGCACCCTTCATGCCCGCCGACCCTTCCGTGAGAATCAAATTTGCCCCAAAAGCCTTCAGGACCTTCCGCCTTTCCAGAGACATGGTTTCAGGCATGGTAAGCGTGATTGGGTACCCACGGGCTGCCGCCACGAAGGCTAAAGCGATTCCTGTATTGCCGCTTGTAGGTTCCACCATTTCAATCCCTGGCTTCAACACTCCACGCTTTTCGGCATCCCAAATCATCGACGCGCCAATACGGCACTTCACCGAATACGCCGGATTGCGGCCTTCAATTTTTGCCAGCACAGTTGCGCCAGTTCCAGCTGTGACGCGTTTCAACTTCACCAAAGGAGTGCGCCCTATGCT
>JAYUSZ010000417.1:0-19455 GCA_043755435.1 Bryobacterales bacterium
GTGACGGCTTTATCGTTGTTCAGTGGTGACGAAACACGCTTCCCTATTGTGTGGCTGGCGGCGCTGGCCGGAGCGGGGGCGGTGATTCTGCTGGTTGCCAGCGTGGGACAGGCACGCCGATTTTCATCGTTCACATTGCTGCTGACGGGTATTGCTATCAACTCAATTTGCACTGCGGTGGTATTGCTGTTGCACAGCTTGGCGGGTATTACAAAAAGCTTCCAGATCACACATTGGCTCATGGGTGGCATTGAAGCGGTGGAGTATCCGGTGTTGCTGGGAATGGCTGCGATCATTGTACCGGTCTGTATTTGGATGCTGCGTCTGGCGAGAGTGTTGAACGTTATCTCATTCGGGGAAACTTGGGCTGTGGGGCGTGGGGTGGACTGCCAACGCATTACCTGGCAAGGCTTCACCGCTGGTGCTTTATTGGTGGGGACAACCACTGCGGTAACGGGGCCAATCGCTTTTGTAGGGTTGATTGTGCCTCATCTTATGCGACGGATCGTTGGCCCGGATTATCGGCTGTTGATGCCCGCATCCATACTTGGCGGAGCAGCTTTTCTGGTGATTTGCGATATGGTTTCAAGGACTATTCTTGCTCCCGTAGAATTTCCGGTGGGTGTTACAACGGCGTTATTAGGAGGGCCATTTTTTGTCTGGTTACTCTGGTCGCGCTGAAGCTATCGGTCATGCGGGGGAAGTGCTGCAAGGGGCCGTAAGGCTGGGCGATGCAGTGGAGCCGTTTCTGGTTACCTTGCCTGCTCCGCTGTTTCGAAGTGCAGCTACGGTGCGTGCGGCCGATGGTTGGAGCGTGCATCCGGGTTGGAAAACGAAGGCGCTTCGTGCGGCGCAGCTGGCTTGTGAGCGTTGGGGTCAGGTGAGTCCCTTGGAAATTTTGATTGATTCGGAAATTCCTGTTGCCAGAGGCTGCGGTTCGTCGACGGCAGATTGCGTGGCAGCCATTCGGGCTGTGGCGAACATGCTAGGCAAGCCGGTGACGAATAGCTTGTCCCACGAAATTGCCCGATTGGCGCGGCGGGCCGAAACGGCAAGCGATTCCACCATGTTTGATTGTGAGCCGTTAGCCTTTCTACCGCGACGCGGCGAAGTGTTGAGGCGATTGAATTTCGATTGGCCTGCAATGCATGTGACTGTAGTTGATTTGGGCGGCCCGGCGGTGGACACAATCGAGTGCCTAATGCCGGCTTACTCCGAAGAGGAGATCGATGAATTTGCATGGCTGCTGGATGAGCTGAGCAGCGGGCAGACAGCCGAAACCATTGGCCGGGTTGCCAGCCGTAGTGCGTGGATTCATCAGAAGCATCGGTGGCATCCGGCGTTTGATCAACTGCACCAAACGGCAGTGGATCGTGGAGCATTTGGTGTTGCGTTGGCACACAGCGGAACAGTGGCGGCGGTGCTTTCGGACAATCCTGTTGCAATTCAAGGTGCCGTCAGCTACAGACTGGAAGGAGTGCAGCATGCCGATCTTGCTGGTAGGCGGAGGTAGCCGCAGCGGCAAGAGCCGCCATGCATTGGAACTGGCGCGGCGCTACGGTCCGCGGCGGGGGTTTCTTGCCACGGCGCAAGCCTTTGACGATGAAATGCGCGAACGTATTTCGAAGCATCAACAGGAGCGTGCTAGTGAGTTCACAACTGTTGAAGAGCCGTTCGATTTAGCTTCGGCAGTGCAACGTTCCGAAGATAGTCTGGACGTGCTGGTGGTGGATTGTCTAACGCTTTGGGTAAGTAACATCATGCTTGCGGAAATGCCACTAACGATGGAGGCAACGCTGGATGCAATTGCTGCCTCTCCCCTGCCCTGCATCCTGGTGACCAACGAAGTGGGGTGTGGCATTGTTCCGGAAAATGCGCTGGCTCGCCGCTTTCGTGACTTAGCTGGCATTGTGAATCAGCAAGCGGCTGCACGGGCGATTGAAGCCTATTACATGATGTTTGGCGTGGCAGTCCGGATCAAATAGTCATGCGGCAGGCGATACAGTTTTTGACAGTGATCCCCATACCCGCACCGCAGGGTGCGCCGGGTAGTGGTGCGTGGGCATATCCAATTGTTGGCGCGCTTCTTGGTTTGGGTGCGTCTGCATTGCTGCCATTGAAGTTTGGCCCGCTGTTGATTGTGATCGCGCTGGCACTGGTCACCGGTGGGCTGCACGAAGACGGCTTGGCCGATGTGTTTGATGCGATTCGTGCACATCGTCCGCGGGCAAGAATGCTGTTGATTTTGAAGGACAGCCGCATTGGCGCGCATGGTGCGCTGGCGCTGGTGGCATCGTTCACATTTCGCTGGCAGGCGCTCACTATGATGCAAGGGGATGCTTGGTTCCGGCTGCCTGCAGCCTACGGTATTTCGCGAGGAGCAATGGTCCTAATTGCTGCAAGTGCACCGCCAGCGGGCGAAGGGTTGGGGCGCATGTTTATTGAATCACTGCCGCGTCCTGCAGTGATTTTAGTTGCACTTCAAATATTGGCCTTGTGCGCACTCACCGGATGGCCCGTCGCATTGTGGTTGCTGGGTGCGAATGCCGTGGCACTTGCTGTATTGCGGCATTGGTTCATCGCGCGGCTGGGCGGAGTTACTGGAGATTGCCTGGGTGCCATGTGCCAGGTTTCCGAAGCTGTTTCGTTGGCGGTATTAGCATGCCGATGATCTATCTGATCCGCCACGCTAAGCCAACACTTGCCGGAGTACTGCTGGGCAGCACCGATTCGCCTTTAGCAGCAGGGCACATTGCAGAATCACTATTGCAGGTAGAAGCTGTAATATCTAGCCCTCTGCTGCGTGCAAGCAAGACCGCTGAACTGCTGTTCCCCCGCCATGCCATCCAAGTGATCCCCGAATTAGCGGAACGCTGCATGGGCCACTGGGAGGCCAAGCGTTGGGCTGAAGTTGAAGACGAATGGCCGGAGCTTGCGGCGAAGGCTGCGGCTGACTGGTTTGGCACAACTCCACCGGGAGGTGAGCCGTGGCATACCTTCAAAGTGCGCGTCACCAATGCCTGGAGTAAGCTCTCGAAAAACAGCGCAACGGCGATAGTTGCCCATGTTGGAGTGAATGCAGTGTTATGGCATTTGGCAACTGGTGGTGACATTGCACAATTCAAACAAGAGTATGAAGAGGTAATTCCAATTGCACTTCCCGATTGAGATTCCATCCATTGAAAACCCCGCGTTGGCTGCCCAAGTTGAGCGGCGTTGGAATTCATTGACCAAGCCGCCGGGGAGCCTGGGACATTTGGAAACGTTGGTGATGCAACTGGCAATGATGAGCGGCACCGCGCGGCCATCCGTTGCACGTAAGGCAATGGTCATTTTCTGCGCCGATCATGGAGTCACTTCAGAAGGCGTCAGTAAGTATCCGAAAGAAGTCACCGGGCAGATGCTGCACAATTTTCTGGGCGGTGGCGCGGCTATTTCCGTCCTATGCAAACAATTTGGAATTACTCCAATGATTGTTGACGCAGGCGTGGATGCTGAACCCGTGCCTGGTGCTATTGATCTGAGGTTGGGTCGAGGCACCGCTAACTTTTGCCAAGGCGCAGCCATGACGGAAGCACAGGTTCAACAAGCTCTTCAAAACGGCGCCGCACTGGCGGCCGAGGTGCGAGAGAACGCCGATATCGTGGGAGTTGGAGAAATGGGGATTGGCAATACCACTTCGGCGAGTGCACTGCTATGTGCGTTTACGGGAATGGAACCGCGCGATGCAGTGGGGCCTGGCACAGGGGTGGACGCGGCGGGAGTATCGAAGAAAGCGGAAGTGGTGAAGCGGGCGCTGGCGTTGCATTCGGATGTGATATTGAAAGGGAATGCTGCGGCAATTCTTGGAGTAGTGGGTGGTTTTGAAATCGCCACGATGACTGGGTTCCTGTTAGGTGCGGCGGCGCGACGGTTGCCCGTGGTGGTGGACGGATTTATTTCCTCATCTGCGGCGCTGGCTGCGCGCTCAATTGCACCACGGGTGATGGACTATTTGTTCTTTTCACATGTGTCTGCGGAAACGGGCCACAAGCGAATGTTGGAAGCCTTGGGAGTGCGCGCGATCCTGGATCTGGATATGCGATTAGGCGAGGGGTCCGGCGCAGCAATGGCTATGCCAGTGCTGGATGGGGCGGTGGCGCTGTACTCCAACATGGCGACCTTCCCTGAAGCAGGAGTTAGCGAAAAGTAGTATTTTCTGGGGAGCTACTTTTGGCGCGCAGCGCTTACAGCGCCAATGAAACTCGCAAGATACGCGGCAAAACCTTGCAGAGTAAGCTTGAAAGGATCCTGGCCATCAAAAGTCCAACCAGGGACCCAAATTGCGCGTGCCCACATCACTATGATGAACACGCTCCAAACCAACAGCAACCAGCGCAGAATGCCGAACATGGAAAGCCCGACGATGATTAATCCGACGATTCCCAAGCCAATCAGCCATGCGGTAAGCTCTGGCCCAGCCCATGGCAGCATCTCCAATTTCAGATCTAAAGAACTGAATTTTGCAACCAATCCCAACGCCAACATACCGGCGGAGATTACTAGATTGAAACCGTAACTCAGGTAGCGAAAAATGGCAGCGATCATGGCTTAGCGTTAAGACTTCCTTTAGAAGAACCCTTATTCTAGCAAGGCTCAAGAACGTTTTGCAGTTCTAAGCGTATTCTAAAGCATGGGCACTTTCGTTCTCCCCTTCCTTTGTCTGGCTGCCTCCGTTGATCCTGGGTGGCCGCAGTTCCGTGGACCGGACGCCAATCCTGTCAGCATCAACCCAAAGTTACCCGACCGCTGGTCCAAAACCGAAAACATTGAATGGTCCGTGATGATCCCTGGACGCGGCTGGTCCTCGCCGATTGTTACAGGCAACAATGTTTTTCTTACGACAACTGTGACAGAGGGAGAATCGAAGAAGCCGCAAACCGGAACGAACTATAGCAATGACTACGCTGCCGAATTAATGAAACAAGGCTTGAGTCAAAAAGATGTAATGGAAAAAGTAATGGCCCGCGATTTCGAGTTGCCGAATGAAGTAATGCTTCATTACTTTCTCTACAGCCTGGATCTTAAAACAGGCGCGGTAGCGTGGAAGAAGGAATTCCATACTGGGCGTCCCCCAGGTGGACGGCATCGCAAGAACAGCTTTACCTCAGAAACTCCTATCACTGATGGCAAATTCATCTACGTCTACATCGCCAACCTTGGACTCTACGCCTTCGACTTGAAGGGCAAGCAAATTTGGAAAACTCCGCTGGAGGTGAATCCAATTTACCTTGAATTTGGAACCGGTGGATCTCCGGTGCTGCAAGGGAATCAACTGCTGATTGTCAGTGATAATCAGAAACAGCAATATGCAGCGGCGTTCGATAAACGCACAGGCAAGCAGTTGTGGCGCACCAACCGGGATATATCAGATAAAGATTCGGAAATGGCATCCAAGCGATCTGGCTGGACAACTCCGCTCATATGGACGAATTCCCTACGCACTGAAATGGTCACGGTTGGACCCGGAGCTATCATCAGCTACGACCTTGAAGGAAAGGAACTGTGGCGTTTGTCGGGAGTATCGGATACGCCGGTGCCAAGTCCGTTTTCCTATGATGGGCTCTTGTATGTGGATGGGGGCCGGGGGAAGCCTCTTTATGCAATCCGATCCGGCGCGACGGGCAATATTACATTGGGCAAAGGGGAAAAGTCGAATGCGTCTGTTGTGTGGTCAGAGATGAAAGGCGGCACCTATCTACCAACGCCCGTGGCCTATCAAGGGGCACTTTACGCGCTTTCGGATACTGGCATACTTGCCCGGCTTGACGCAAAGGACGGCACCATTACTTACCGTTCGCGCCTTGATACAGATGCGGGGACATTTACATCGTCACCGTGGGCGTATAACGGCAAGATCTTTTGTCTGAATGAAGAAGGCAAGACGTTCGTTGTTTCCGCTGGCGAAAAATTTGAGTTGCTGCGAGTGAACTTGCTTGATGAAATGGCCCAGGCTACACCAGCAATCATAGGGGACCGGCTGCTTCTAAGGACGGAAAGCCGCCTTTACTCCATTCGGCAAGCCGCAAGGTAAGCAATGTAAACATAAAGAATCCACCCTTTCCAGACGATCTAAAGAAAGGGATACTTGGTTATACAGTAACCTACCGTCTAAGGAAAATCATGAAAAAACTTTCGCCATTCGTCCTATGCGTGGCTTCGGTTGTTCCACTCTTTGCCCAGATGACTCCAAGCCAAAGGATGTTGGACATTCAGGTGTTGGCTAGCATTTACGCCAAGCAATATGCACCCTACGAATGGAAACGCGACGTATTTCAATTCGACATGTTGAACCTGGCCCCTTGGGTGGAACGCGCTCGCACCGCCAAGGACGATTTGGAGTTTTACCAGATCATGGCAGAATACGTGGGCAGCTTGAACGATGCTCACAGCACCTACTTCAACCAATCAGATTTCGCGGCGGAACTGCCAATCAATGTGGATATCTACGACGGTAAGGTATTGATCGATGTTCTAGTGCGGTCCTTATTGCCAATTAGAGACTTCCCGTTCGATGTTGGCGACGAACTGATTTCGATTGACGGAAAACCAGTGGCCGACCTGCTCACAGAATTTGCAAAAATCGACTCCTTCGCCAATCCACTTTCCACGCGCCGATGGGCGGCCGATAAGTTAGCCTACCGCTTTCAGGGACAAGTGCCCAGAGCCATTGAATTGGGTGACACTGCCGAAGTTGTGATCAAGCTGAAGAACGGAACGTTGGGAACCTACAACATTAAGTGGATCAAGTCTGGCTATCCGCTGAAGAAGATCGGCCCTGTACCCAGTCCGCGAATGAATAGCGTCGGCCAGAAAAGCCAGAAGACTTCCGTGTTGGAACAATCTCTAAATGACGCGCCACCATATTTGAAGACAATCACGAAACTTCAATATTGGAAAGCACGGCAGAAGCGTTCGGTTCCTCATCAGGATCAAGTGGAGAAGCCCGAGGCGATTGCCACAGAAGTAGATACAGCCGAGAGGACAGTAAAAGCAGAACCACCCAAGGAATTCGTGTTGGGCTTTGCTGAGTTGCGTCCTGTTTTCGATAATCCAACCGGCTTTGTACAACGCCTTGGACGAGGCCGCAGCGACTATTTTTACTCCGGAACTTACAATGCGCAAGGCAAAAGAATCGGGTACATTCGAATTGCTGATTTTCAACCTTTGCCATTTTCACTGCTGTCTTTAGCCACTCGTCAATTTGATACAGAAATGGCATTTTTTAATGCCAATACTGACGGATTGGTAGTAGATGTAATGCGCAACCCAGGTGGGTTTGGCTGCTACGCAGATCAGTTATTTAGGCGCGTTACTACGAAGCCTTTCCGGACTATGGGGCAAGAGGTTCGGCCCACTGTGGATTTGGTGGTGGCGTTGAAACAGTCGCTTGCCGACGCCCAGGATTTCGGAGCGACGGAAAACGAACTAATTTGGTTGACAGGAATCACGCGCGACGTGGAGACCGCCTATAACGAAAATCGTGGCCGTACCGGGGCGCTGCCGCTTTTGGAGTGCGGTTTAATTTTAGATGTCCTTCCAACTTCCAACTCCAGTGGCGTTCCAACCGGTTACACCAAACCCGCAATTCTGCTGACTGACGAATTCACAACATCGGCTGGCGATGCATTTGCCGCAATATTTCAAGACAACAAGCGCGGTCCTCTGGTGGGGATGCGCACTGCTGGCGCCGGAGGCGCGGTTATTGGAGGAATTGCCGCAGGCTACTATTCTGAAGGCTTTACCAGTGTTACCGCCACTATGATGGTTCGTCCCAATTCAGTTGCCATTCCTGGGTACCCCGTGACGAACTACGTTGAAAATGTGGGCGTACACCCCGACATTAAAGTTGACTACATGACCGTTGAAAACTTAGCCAAGGGAGGGGCACCGTTTGTGGCCGCCTTCACCAATGCAATTGTGGCGGAAATCAATCGGCCCAAATAGTTTCAGTACTGAAATAGTAAACTAGTACCAGGGGGCAGTTGCATTAGGGCTGTCCCTTTCCATACAATCTGTTAACGGTTTTACTTTGACGCAGTCACCACAGCATTCGCGCAACAGGGCAATCCTCCATTCCATCGTTGAGGCCTATATCGCCTCGGGTGAGCCCGTGGCATCGCGCACAGTGTCTCGTTTGCGTGGCAGCGAACTGAGTGCAGCCAGCATTCGCAACGTTATGGCCGATCTGGTGGAGGAAGGTTTCCTCGCGCAGCCGCACACTTCGGCTGGCCGTGTTCCCACCGCAAAAGCATTTCAAAGTTATGTCCAGGTGCTTTCTGGAAAGCGGTTGCCCTCCGCTGACATGAACCGCGTCCGGAACGAGTTGCGAATGGCCGATACAGTGGAAGCGAAAGTGGAATGTTCCTCCCACTTGCTTACCGAACTTACCCGCAACGTCGGCATTGCCGCAGTTGTGCCTCTTCCCAGTCAGACTTTGTTGCATGTGGAATTGGTTGCGCTATCCGACAATCGAGTCTTGATGGTTGTCGAAACCAGCGATCGGATGGTACGCAATCGTCTGGTGGACCTTCATCACGCCGTCAGCCAGGACCAGCTAAATTCCATCCGCAACTACGTGAATGAGAACTTCAGCGGCTGGAAGTTAATTGATATCCGCCGTGAATTGAAAAGTCGCACTGAGCAAGAAAGCGCCGCCTATGACGCCATTCTCCGGAACCTCGAACTGCTCTATCAAAAAGGTCTTCTCGATATGGGGCTGGTGCCGGAAATTCATCTGGAAGGCACAGCTAACCTGATGACCGGAGATTTCCCTTTCACTCGGGAAAAAATGCGCGACCTGTTCCGCACGCTGGAAGAGAAGCGCCGGTTAATGGAGTTGCTAGACCGCTTTCTGGAATCTGGTTCAGGGGAAATCAGCGTACAGGTTGGACTGAAAGAAATCCATGCCAGTTTTGATGATCTTTCGTTGATCGGCTTTTCCGTGAACCTACCATCAGGGCTTTCCGCCAAAATTGCTGTTTTAGGACCGTTGCGGATGGATTATGCACAAGTGGTTTCAGCGGTAATGCATGTTGGGGAAACGCTCGAATCCCTAACCTAAGGCAGCCAAGCGCAAACCGCTTCGCCTTTGTCCTCGCACAGGAACACTCGAAATCCCTTGGGCTTATTTTTGACAGCCCAGCCCCGTCCTAGAATGTAGAAAGGCTTTGCCCAAATTTCACTGTCTATGGACCGGGGAGTAACAACGGAAACAGAATACATCCCCTGCGACGGGAAGCCAGTACGAGGATCCATAATATGGCTGTAAGTTCGCCTGCCAACACGGAAAAACTTTTCGTAATTCCCCGAAGTGGACATCGATTCATTTTTCAAAGCGAGCTTGGCCACAGTAACATTACGATCTTTGGGATGCCGAATCACAACCTCCCAACCCGGCTTTCCTGGTGGCGTGCCGAGTGCGTAAATGCTGGAACCACCTGCGGTGATCAGCGCTGATTCAATGCCCTGCTCTTTCAAAATTTCCACCATCCGGTCCACCGCATAGCCTTTGCCCACGCCACCAGGATCCATCTCCACCCCTGGCTTGCGAAACCGTACAGTGCGGTTGGCTGCGTCCAGAACAATGTTCTGGTACCCAACGCGAGCCAGCGCAGTCCGCACCTCCGCACGATGCGGCATACGCCCTGTGCCCTTATAGAATCCCCAAACACGCATTAAAGGGCCCACAGTGATATCAAAACTTCCCTGGCTCTTGTTGCTGTACTCCATGCAAGCAGCTAGAAGATCGAATAATTCCTGTCCCACCTGAACTTCCCGTTCCGCAGCGAATCGATTGATTTTACTCCACTCACTCTCCTGCCGGTAATTGGAAAGCAACTTGTCCAACCGCTGCGCCTCTCCCAAAGAAGCTTCCACCCCAGCCTGCAATTGTTGTTTTTCCTTGTGGTAGGCAGCAATGGTGAAGGTGGTTCCCATCGCATCAATGCTCGATTCGTAACGGTAAGGTTCTTCTGCAGCCAGCAAAGTTACAAGCAGCAAACTTGCGAGAGACTTCATGGGTTAGTGATTCAAGCTTGAAGATCGCGCGGACGGCCTTTCTTAATGCGCTTCAGCAGGCTAGGCACCTTCGACGCATCCACTTCTTTGTCCGATTCAAAACTCAAATCTGGAGTGTTACGAAGTTGCAGGTTCAAGGCCAGTTGCTTTCGAAGGTAACCTTTGGCACCCATCAGCGCTTCAATGGCACCTTCTTCCATGGCGGGGTTCAGGACGTTCACACGCACGCGAGCCTTCCGCAGATCAGGGCTAACCAGAACTTCGGTTACATCAAGATCGGCAACCCGAGGGTCGGTCATTTCATAGCTAATCAGCTCGGAGATTTCCTCGCGGATGGCTTCAGCTACGCGGTGGAATCGAATTTCATCCATGAGAAGTTGGCTGATTTAAGGATAGCATTGGAGCCAAGCTGCGAGTACCTTGAAAACAGGTGGTTGACTCTCTGGGAAAAGGGTCCCTACAATATAAATAGAACTAGGAGGCCATATGGGTTCATTTGGCATGCAAGAGCTGGTCATCATTCTGGTGATTGTTGTCTTTTTATTCGGCAGCAAGAAACTTCCAGACTTGGCAAAGGGCTTGGGTGAAGGTATCAAGAACTTTAAGTCCGCCTTGAAGGATGACGAGACAAAGGCCGCCGAAGAAAAGAAGCAGGGATAGGCTTCCAGAACCGCTCGCAATTTGCGCGGATCTCAAAATCGGAAATTATCAACAAAGAAAACCCCGCTTCAGCCAAACCGGCGAAGCGGGGTTTTAATTTTATGCGCAGGTCTTTAGAATGCGGGGGATCCAAAGTTGCACAATTCCTCGGGGGAGGTGGTGAACTTTATTTTTTGGCTTTGGGTGGAACAATGGCGTCTTTGACGGCCTTGGCGATACGGAACTTCACAACCTTCTTGGCTGGGATCTTGATCGATGCACCGGTTGCTGGGTTACGGCCAACTCGCGCCTTCCGGTCAACACGGACAAGACGTCCGATACCAGGAACGACGAACACACCGTTCTTCTTTGTTTCGCGAACTGCGATGTCTGAAATGGTTTCCAGAATCTGCTTCGCGACTTTATTGGCGATACCAGCCGAAGTGGCGATTTCCTTAATCAATTGGGTCTGGGTCATGCGTACTGCTGCTGCCATGGGTTAACTCCTTGTCATCCGTTACGTATTTCCTGCAGATTAGGGCAGGGGGTTTGCTTACGACCTAAAAACATTTTGGAGGCACAATGTTCTTTAAGCCGCAAGCATCCTCATCATAAGCTAACTTGCCGCATGCTGTAAAGAGGGAATCAACAAAAAAGGCGTTTTTTCGGGCTTTTTTCAAATAAAACACCTTGGAAGGCTCTCAAATGGCCCTTTTGAGGTGGTTTTCCGTGCTGAAAACGCGCGACAAACCTCTTGTTTGAAACTATTTAAGGCAGAATTGTTCTTGCCAGATTCTGACCCGCGCCGCCTAGCCATCACTAGAATGGCCGCAAAACCAACCAGCGGCGGTATCAAAAGGATTAAGATTCCTTGGTTGAGCACCACTGCGCGCTCCAGATTTTGCGCGGCAGCAGTGCGCGCGCACATCACGCATTGGGCCAGCAACAGAGTCATCACGGCATCTCCAAAGTGATAGCTGCGGGAATAGTGTCCATCATGCCGTCACCGCAGTTAAATACACCAGCGGGAAAATGAAGATCCAAACAAGATCTACAAACTGCCAATATAAGCCGCAAGTCGCTACGTCTTCGGCAGAGTATTTCCCGCGCCAAACAGCAAAGGTCATCACAAAAAGATACAGTACACCGAACGCCACATGAAGCATGTGCAACCCGGTAAGCACATAAAAGCTTGCCCCGAACAGCGGAACATTCCATGGATTACCAGAAAGCGTCACTTGGTCAACCATCCAATAATGACGCCATTCCTGCACATGTAGAAGTAGGAAGCCCACTCCGCAGAACATTGTCGCTGCCAGCCAGTTAGTTGTGGATCGTCGATTCCCTTCCTTCATCGCAGCAACAGCAAATACGGCTGTCACACCACTAAATAGCAGAATAACAGTCATCAAGATTGGCTTAACAAGGCTGGCTGTTGTAAAAGGAGCCGGCCAGTTCGAACTCGCTAGCCGCAAATATGCATAGCTGATTAGTAAAGCTGCAAAGGTGAGCGCATCAGAAATCAGAAACAGCCACATGCCCAGCCTTTTCGATCCCATTTGGAAAGGACGGGCTTCTGTTTTCATTACTCCATCCATCGGAATAACACTATCAAATAAGCCCACAAGATAGACATGCCATGCCAATACCAAATTGCGGCCACGGACCGAGTAAGCGCCAGCGCAGCCAATCCTCCAAGCACATGGGCACCATGCAAGGCGGAAATCAGGTAGAAGAAACTACTGGAAGGATTGGCGGCAATCGAGAATCCGGCTTGCGATAGGTCGCGCCAAACCACCAATTGAAGCCCTACGAACACTGCACCTAGCGCAAATGCAATCAGTCGCAGTTGCCGCAAGTTACGGCGCTGCGCTACTTCAAGAGCAAAGCTGGAGGCAGCAAGTATCATCAGGTTGAACAAGCTTAAAGACGTCAACGGCAGCGCTCTCCAATCGCCACCCAAGCCGCGTCGAACAACCATAGCGGATGTCAGAGCGGCAAATACCATCCCCACCGCTATCAAAAGTAAAGTCACAGCAGTCTTTGAACGCTGCATCATTTGCCCGTCTGCATTACAAAATCCGAGTCCTCACCGGGCAGCGAGTAAACATCGGGACCATGGTTCACTTGCGGATGCGCCGCAGTTTCCGACCATTCCAATGTAGTGGCGTGCCAAGGATTGATAGGTGCCAGAGGCCCGCGCCACTGCGAGTAAAGGTAATTTGCAAAGAATAACAATTGTGCAGTGGCGGTGAGGTAGGCGGCATGAGTAGTTGCCCTTTGCAGAACTCCTGAAGTGGCTAGAAACTCCAGTTCCTTGAAATCGGAATAGCGCCGGGGTGCGCCTAGAATTCCTAGAAAATGCATTGGGACGAAAATAGCGTAAACACCAATGAACGTAAGATAGAAATGCCAGTGCCCCAACTTGTCGTTCATCATCCGGCCATACATTTTAGGGAACCAATAGTACATGGCGCTAAACATGGCGAAGATTGCGGCAACGCCCATGATCATGTGAAAGTGGCCAACCACGAAATAAGTATCGTGAAAGTACAAGTCAATAGCAGGCTGCCCAAGAAACAATCCAGTAAGTCCGCCACTCACGAATACCGAAACGAAGCCAAGTGAAAAAAGCATGGCAGTGGTGAATTGTATTCTCCCGCCCCAAATTGTTCCCAACCAGTTGAACGTCTTAATTGCAGAGGGAACGCCTACCGCAAGCGTTACCAAACTGAAAGTGATGGACGAATAGGGGCTCATCCCGCTTATGAACATGTGGTGCCCCCACACGAAAAAACCCAGAAATGCGATAGCGCACATGGCGTAAACCATAGCCCGATATCCAAATATTGGCTTGCGGGAGAATACAGAGAGCACGGTGGATACGATTCCCATGCCCGGAAGAATGGCGATATAAACTTCCGGGTGGCCGAAAAACCAGAACAGATGCTGCCACAGAATAGGCGAGCCCCCAGAACGGTTTTGTACTTGATCGCTAACAACAAGCCCAGCTGGAATAAAAAAACTGGTACTCAGGTTACGATCCATCAGCAAGAGCATCCCTGCAGCCAGCAGCACACCGAATGCAAGCAAGCTGATGATCGCAGTTACGAACCAACCCCAACAAGTTAGGGGCATGCGCATTAGGCTCATGCCTTGAGTCCGCATATCAAGCACAGTGGTGATGAAGTTAATAGAACCCATTAGTGAGGCGATGGAAAACAGCGCAATGCTCACAATCCAACAATCCATTCCCAACCCTTGTCCTGGCCCAGCAATTTGTCCTAATGCGGAGAGCGGTGGATAGGCCGTCCACCCGCCAAGTGGTGCACCACCCTCCACGAAAAAGGCCAGCAACAAAACCATCAATGCCAGGAATGTGGTCCAGAACGAAAGCATATTTAGAATTGGGAACGCCATATCCTCCGCACCAATTTGAAGCGGCAGAAAGTAATTCCCGAAGCCGCCCTGCGGAGCAGTAGTGAGTACGAAGAACACCATCAAGGTTCCGTGGATTGTCATCAATGAAAGATAGAGTTCGGGCGTCATGATGCCGCCGGAAGCTCCGGTGGGCCACAACATTGCGAACCAATGTATTTTCGCGTCAGGCCGAATCAAGTGGAAGCGCATGATCAAGCTGAGCGCAATGCCCAGCACAACTGAAAAAAAGGCAAGGGAAATATACTGCTTCCCGATCACCTTGTGATCTGTAGAGAACAGTTTCATCGCGGCTTCCTCGCCTCATCGTCAAGCCAGCGCTGGTATTCTTCTTGCTCCATTACGATTAGCGTTGTGCGCATTTGGTGATGGCCCAATCCGCACAATTCAGAACAAGGCACTTCATAGGTTCCGCTTTTATCGGCCTGGAAACGCAGCGGAATCGCCATGCCCGGAACCAAATCCTGCTTCAATCGAAGCTCACGGACAAAGAAATTATGGATCACATCGCGGGAACGCAGGGTGAGTTCCACTAAGCTTCCACGCGGAACGCGAACAGAACTGGAGACAACATCATCAACGCCAGCAGGGTCTTTTGGATCAATGCCGAATGGGTTGCCAGCAGAATCACTGATAAACTTCACATCCGTCCGCCCCAGCTTTCCGTCTGCTCCCGGATATCGAAAGTTCCAGGAAAATTGTTTCGCCAGAACTTCAATTTTTATGGAAGCAATCGCAGCTTTATCCAAATGGACACTAGCCCAAATTCCATTGCCAATCAGTGCGAATCCGATAAAGATAACAGCCGTAGCCAAGGTCCAAACCATTTCCAACTTGGTGTTGCCTTCACTGTGTATGGAACGCCGGCCGGTATCGCGAAATCGCAAAATGGCAAAGCCAAGCAACCCTTGCGCCAAAAGAAAGATTGCGCCGGACACCCACAGCAACAGAGCAAAATGCGAATCGAAATTCAAGCCATGCTGCGAAATCGCCGCAGGAAACCACCAGAGCCGACTGGCGCAAAGATAGATCACAAATACTGTAAGGATCCAAACCAGAAACGCCAGAGGCATAGAGAGTAAACCTTATCCGCGAAGATGGTTCAGGATATCGTAAAACTCACGAAAGGATACAGACGCCGCTTCAGCCTCTTTCACCGTTGTATCTCCAGTTGCTGAAAGTGCTGCTACTGCGAACGCCATGGCAATGCGATGATCGCCGAACGATTCCACTTCGGCACCTTTGAATTGCTGCTTCCCTGGCACGTGAAAGCCATCCTCGAAAGTGGAAATTTCGATCCCCATCCGTCGCATGTTTTCGGCAACTGTAGCGATGCGGTCGGTTTCCTTCACTCGTAGCTCCGCTGCGTCACGAACCGTAAGTCCGTTTTCGCTAGTAGCTCCCAAAACTGCAAGCACCGGTAGTTCGTCAATCAGAGCTGCTGCCAAATCGCGATCCACAAAGCCACCTTGGAATTTCGAGTTTTGTACCAACAGGTCGCCGGCAATTTCGCCACCATCGGAACGAATGTCTTGAATCTTGATATTCGCCCCATTACCAACCAGAAAATCGAGCAGCGCTGAGCGGGTCGGATTCAAGCCAACGCCTGTGATCAAAACACGTGCCTGCTTGGCCATGGTGGCAGCTACAAGGAAAAATGCAGCAGAGGAAAGATCGCCGGGAATTATGAGTTCACGCCCAGTTAGCGGCTTACCACCAGTTATGGAAACGTTCTTTCCGATCACTTTGATCTCAGCACCAAAGCCTTCCAACGCGATTTCACTGTGATCGCGAGTCTTAATGGACTCACGAACAGTGGTCACGCCGTCAGCATATAATCCAGCAAACAAAATACAGCTCTTAACTTGCGCGCTGGCCACGGGAGAAGTGTAATCGATGGCATTCAATTTGCCGCCCTCAATCACCAAAGGTGTGTAACTTCCATCGCGAGCAGTAATCGACGCGCCCATTTGAGCCAACGGTTTCATGATGCGAGCCATCGGCCTGCGTGCCAGCGATTCATCGCCTTCAATGCGCGAAGTGAAATGCTGGCCAGCAAGAATGCCGCTCAGCATGCGGATGGTCGACCCGGAATTACCAGCGTCCAACGTACCCGCGTATTCCTTCAATCCATGAAGCCCCTTACCATGCACGGTGATTTCGGTTCCATCTCTTTCAATAACGATTCCCAGGCTCTCCATGCAATTCAACGTGGAGTGGCAATCCGCACCAGTAGAATAATTGTGCAGTTTAGAAGTGCCTTCAGCTATGGCAGAAAGCATGCCATAGCGGTGGGAAATTGATTTGTCGCCGGGCAGGCGCACAGCGCCATTCAGCGCAGAAGCAGGGGAAATAGAAACGTCCATGGGGAACTTTCTATTCTACTAGCTGCAGCACCATCCTTTTTTGTGTTCTACTGGCAATCATGCGTTTTCTAAAATTGTTGCCAGCCTTGATCCTTGCCTTTGCCCCACTTTTTGCACAAGTTGAGTTCAAAACAGGCAGCGACCGGATTGAAGTGAAGATCGACGGAAAGCCTTTCACCACCTTGTTCTATGGGGGCGACGCCACCAAACCGTACCTGCATCCACTGCGAACCGCCACCGGGAAAATCGTCACTCGCGGTTATCCAATGGATATGATCGATGGCGAAGCTAAAGACCATGTGCACCATCGCGGACTTTGGTTCACCCATGGCGATGTGAATGGAATTGATTTCTGGGCAAACGAAAAATCCCAGCGCCCCGTTGCCGGTTCCACCAAGAAAAAAGGCTCCGAACCTGCGGAAAAAGGCGTTGTCCTAATTCGAAAAGTGACAGACGTAAAAGGCGGCAAGAAATCAGGCACCTTGAGCCTGCTGTTCGACTGGCAGGATCTATCCGGCAAAACCTTGCTCAAGGAAAATCGCGTAATGACCTTCTACCCTGGTGTCACAGATCGCGTAATGGATTTCGACGTAACGCTGACAGCCGCCGAAAAAGTAACGTTCAATGACACCAAGGAAGGTACCTTCGCCATTCGTCTTGCTACCGAGCTGGAAGAAAAGCATTCCGGCAAAATGCGCAACGCCGAAGGTGCAATTGGAGAAAAAAATGTTTGGGGTAAGCGTTCCCCTTGGGTGGATTACGCCGGAACTTTGGGCGGCGAACAAGTGGGCATCGCAATTTTCGATCACCCAACCAATCCACGCCACCCCACATATTGGCACTCCCGCTCTTACGGTTTATTTGCCGCCAACATTTTCGGACTGCATGATTTCGAAAACGATAAGTCAAAAGACGGCAAGCTGGAATTGGAACCGGGCAAGTCCTTAAGGTTCCGATATCGAGTTGTGATTCACCCTGGCGATGCTGATTCCGCGGGCTTGGCTGCGCAGTTCAAGAAGTTTTCAGCCATGAAATAGCTGATTTGGTTATCCTGAGATTGAATGACCAAGGTTCAACGAACGTATTCTCTGACGAAGCCGCTGAATGATGTGCTGATGAAAAGCATTTCCGATGCTCATGGCATTTACGGCTTCCAAAAAATTCAATTAACCCCTGCCCTGGATGCGATCAAGGTGGAATGGGACGCCAGCAGATTGTCCGTAGAAAAAATGGAACGGGTGCTGCAGGCCTCAGGTATTCCTATTGAAACACGCTGATTTCCAGCGTGACTAGTTTTCCTTTCTGCCGCAATTTTTCCCAGGAATTGTCCGCCACCAAGCGGCCCCAAACTGCTTCACGCGCTTCCAATGTGTTGAAGGCCAATTGAAAGTTCAACCCATCGCGGCGAACTTCTGCTCCGTGCAATTCAAGTAGGCCCTGCAATTCTTCCGCTACTTCCACATTGCCACCATACCGCCGAACTTCAATAATTTCCACAATCCAATCGGATTCCATGCTGACCGGCATGTGCTCGGCAGCAATCCCGTAATAAGTTTTTTTGTTACTTCCGCGAAAAGTCACTGGACTGAGTGCTCCCAATAGGTGGCGCCGTTGCATAATAAACAGATTACCTTCATGCAGACCCGGTTCATAGTGTGGCTTGCCATCGCAGGTTTCGTCCTTGCTCCTTTGATGGCTCAAAATTGGCGGCCTCCGGCTGGGAATCGTCCCGCCTTGCGCAGGCCCGGGGCCGAGTCTATCTTGCCAGGTGGAAGGATAGTCTCACCTTTAGGACGGCAGTTCTCCACCGGACCAGGCCCATGGGGTTTGGCGATCAGCCCTAACGGCAAGACGCTGGTTAGCTCCGATGGTGGCCCCAATAAATATTCTCTTTCCGTGCTGCTCAATGAAAAAGAAGGCTGGCGCGGAATCACGCACACTGCTATTCGCAAAGGCGACAAGGAAAAGGAAACTGACGATGATTTCTACAGCGTCTTCATGGGCCTTGCCTTTGAGGATGAAAAAGACATCTTCGCCAGCGAAGGCAATTCCGGTAACGTTCGTCTGATCAATGCACAGACAGGGCGCACCAAACACATTTTTCGTTTGAATTACGGCACCTACCGCGATTCTTATTCTGGTGATCTTGTCTATGATCGGCCGCAAGGAATTCTGTACGTTGTAGACCAAGCCAATTTTCGAGTGGTTGCCCTTGACGTAAGGAAGCGCCGCATCCTATCGAGTACTCGCGTCGGTCGGCTGCCCTTCGCCATTGCACTTTCCCCGGATAGAAAACAGGTTTGGGTCACCAACATCGGCATGTTCGAATACCTTCCGGTACCCGGCGCAGGCAAACAGACCGCTAGAGAAACAGGCCTTGAGTTTCCAGCCTTCGGATTTCCTAGCAAGGAAGCAATGGGGGGCGCCCGTCGTCCCAATGCCAACGGAGAAATGGTGGACGTGCCAGGATTGGGTGATCCCAATGTGCAGGAAGCCAACTCCGTCACGGTGATCAATGTGGAGCAGCCGGATTCGCCTAAAGTGGAGGCTTTCATTCCAACGGGGCTTCCTTTCGGCAATGGAACACACGGCGGTTCCAGTCCATCCGGTGTTGCGTTGACTTCCGACAAGGCCTACGTTGCCAACGGCAATAACGATTCCATCACCGTGATTGATATCCGTACTCTGAAAGTTGAATCGCAAATCGACATCCGCATTCCAGGGCTTGAATCCTTGCGTGGAATTCTACCCACCAGCATGACCATATATGGCGATTGGATTCTGGTGGCTGAATCCGGCATCAATGCGATTGGTGTTGTGGATCGCAAGAAGGCGAAAGTGATTGGCCATTTGCCAGTTGGATGGTTCCCCACACGCATTGCAATTCATGACGGCATGGCGTTCGTCTCCAATGCCAAGGGCCACGGTTCCGGACCCAATGCCAATATGCAAC
>JAYUSZ010000418.1:0-19415 GCA_043755435.1 Bryobacterales bacterium
AACTGGTAACGCTGCTCGATTTCGGCCGGAATGCGCGCCCGGCTCTTGATATCCTTCTGCTCTTTGGCCAAAGCGATCAGCCAGATGGCCCGTTGAGCCCCCTCCAACGTTTGAATCAGAACGGACGCGGGCACGGCAGGTCTGGCATCGGCAGTCCGCGAAAAGCGGAACTGCAAGCGCCGTCCCTGGTCATCTGCTTCCGACATCCCTTATGGACACTCCCTCTCCATCTTAATCTCAAAGCGCCCTCGAACCGGCGGCAGTCCGGCATTTTTTCGTTTACGCCCGGACAACCATCGTATCGACTTTTGGTGCAACTTGCTCACTCTCGTACCGTCAAGCCGCAGATCACATCACAATCTCGATGGCGCTCCGCCTTTCCACGTGGGCATCATCCTTATAGAGAAATCTTTTGTTGTCTGCTCCAGCAGACAACAATCACAACAGCCTGCAACCGCGCGCGTGAAAGCACGCCAAGTGCCAGTCCCCGGTGTGGAGTCCTGGAGTCCGCGCGGAGTCCAGAAGGCCAAAAGCCGCCCCGTGGCGTCCACCGGAGTCCACGAGGCCTCGTGCTAAGTCTTTTGTTTCTGGTGGAAGTGTCCGTAAGTGATTGATATTTCTTAAATGGCATGGAAGAGGTCGACGGTTCGAACCCGTCCAGGTCCACCAAATTTTTTAAACACTTACACGAGTAGTTCCCCTCAAAAGTCCTTCTCTTGGAGTCCAAACGGAGTCCATTTCTTAACTGGTGCCTTTCGTGGATGGGCAGTATGGGCACCCACTTTTCACGTTTTGTTTGCTGGAGAAGACAACAAAACATTTCCTATATAAGAAGCATCCCAGCACGCCCATTTTGGCTGCGAGCAACTCCCCCTGTACCAAACCCGACAAACCCGACATTTTGCACTTAAGATCTTTAATTTAATCTATTGAGGAAGCTGGTGTCGGGTTATCTGAAATGAGCCGACAAGGAACCGACGAAACAGCTCCGAAACCCGACCGTCTTCGGGCCCGTATCGAACTGTGCCTTCAAAGCGTCGGAATCCACTAGAGACAGGTCAATGACCGCCCGCTAATCCTTGACATCCGTTTAGCCTTGTAGTGGATTGGTAAGGCCAGGAGGCTCCTGCGCCGGCGCAGGCAACTTCGCTAGCAGCGCCTCAAAACGCTTCTTCGCCGCCAGCACAGCAGGCGATGCATCCGCTGTGACGTTGCGGTACCCGCTACCGTCGCGCGACTCGCCACAGTCGTAAAGTGTGCCGTCCCCTTCCAGCAGGTAGCGCTTGTCCCGCATCATTCGACCATAACCGAGGTAGCTGAAAATCCACTCGCGGCGCTTGCCCGGGCGGCCCTGCAACTCCGGGGCAAACGACGTGCCGTCGTGTTCGCCGGCCGGGACCTTCGCGCCCGTCAATTCCGCCATGGTTGGCAGCACGTCGGAGAAATCAATCAGATCGCGGCTAGCGACGCCCTTCCGGACGCCTGGCCCGCGCACCACCATGGGCACGCGTACCCCCTTCTCGGTCACGCTTCCCTTCCCCGCTTTCCCAGTGCCGTTGTCACCGCAGAAAAACACGATAGTGTTCTCCGCCAGCCCCAGCTTATCCAAGGCCGCCAGCACTTTCCCCACGACATGATCCATATACTCGATGTTGTGGTACATGCCGCCTTCAGTCTTCACCCCCGGCTTCCGAAGGTCGGGCGTTGGATCCCACGGCTCGTGAATCAGGCACATCGGATAGTAGGCCAGAAACGGCCGGTCCTTGTGCCGCTTCATGAAATCGATCAGCCAGTCCGAATACAAATCCTCGCAATATTGTTCCGGTGTCGTCGGGACGTACTTTCCGTTAGAGACAATCGCCGGATGCCAGTAGCGCTGCCGCTCCTGCCCTTCGGCGGGCGACCCTTTGGGCTGGCCGCCCTTGGTCCACGACCACGAGTAGTACTCGTCGAAGCCAGAATCGTGGATCATCGTCGGGTGTAGCGAGATGAGGCCCAGTTGCCACTTGCCCGCCAGGCCGGTCGCGTAGCCATGCGCCTTCAGCATGTCGGCGAAGGTCAGTTCGTCCTCCTGCAGGCGCGTCTTGCGGGTCGTCACGCGGCCGATGAAATTGGTGAACCCGGTGCGGAATCCGTAGCGGCCGGTCATCAGCAGGACGCGTGTCGGCGAGCAGAGCGGCGTGGCGTAACAGGTCTCAAATCGAACGCCCTGCGAGGCCATCCGGTCGATGTTGGGCGTCTTCACGTCGCGGTTGCCGTAACAGCCCACCTCGCTCGCACCGAGGTCGTCCGACATCAGGAACAGGATGTTCGGCGGACGACGACGCTGCTGCGCGCTCGCCGTTCCCACCGCGGTCGCGGCCCGCAGGAAATCACGCCGGTTCATTGTCATGTTAGAAAAGCACCTTCATGCCGAATTGCAGGTTGCGCGGCCTTCCGGCGGACTGGATCCGGCCAAACGCGGGGTCGCCGAGTGAAGTGACTGGCGTCCCCAGGGGAGGCGTATTGAACAGGTTGAAGGCCTCGACGCGGAATTGCAGGCCGACTCGCTCTGTGATTTTGAAGGCCTTGAAGAGCCCGATATCGGTGTTCACCCGGCCGGGGAGCGTCAGGATGTTCCGCCCGGCATTTCCGTAGGTGAACGGCGCGTTCGGCGCTAGCGCGGCGATGTTGAACCAGCGCCCGACGGATCGCTGAGAACCGGGCAGATATGGATTCCCCAGCACGTTGGGCCGGTTCGCGTCGCCGGTGTTGGCCGGGTCGCCCTGCACCGTAATGCCGAAGGGCTGGCCAGAGGAGATCGTCGTGAGCCCGCCGATGGACCAGCCGCCAAGCGCCCCTTGTGTGATCGCGTTTGGCTTGCCGAGCCAGCGGCGACCGCTGCCGAATGGCAGGTCGTACTGGTAGCTGGAGACAAAGCGATGGCGCTGATCCTGATCGTCGACGCTCTTCTCCGCCTGGCGGTTCAGTGGATTCTGGAAGCCTTGCGGCGAACCAGGAGCCGATCCGGCGCCCGAGAATCCGCCGGTGTCGCCGATGGTCTTGGAGAACGAGTAGTTGGCCAGGAAACTCAAGCCCGAGGAGAACCGCTTTTCTAGCCGCGTCTGCACCGAATGGAAGTTGGAATTGCCGAACCAGTCGTGGCGGTCAACGATCGTCAGCGGCGAGACCACCAGATTGGTGCCGGGATAGACGATGGACTTGTACAGCCGCCGGGAATTGATGTTTCCGGCGCCGGGCAACGCGTAGTTCGCATTCCAGCGGACCGGCAGATGCGTCGATTTCGAGGCATAGTAGCCCACTTCAAACACCGTCTCCTTGGGCAACTGGCGCTGGATATTGAAGTTCCACTGCATGGACTTCGGCCACTTCGGATTCACCTGGAACGAGGATAACCGCACATTGGCCAGGTTCTTGGGATCCAAAGATCCGGCCGGCAGCCCGTCCTGCAGGAGGAACGCGGGCCGAATCGAATCGGTGCTGAGCTGAATGGAAATCGTATTGGGCGGATTGCCCAGCATGAAGCGCCCGCCGCCGGTGCCTTCATAGTTGCCGATAAAGACGCCAAAAGCGGAGCGGACGACGGTCTTCGCGTTAACCTGATAAGCCATGCCGATGCGCGGCGCGAAGTTGTTCTTGCGGTCCGCGATCAGTGCTCGCTCATTGCGACTGCCATCTTTGGCCAGTTGAATGGACGGGTTCGCCGGGTTGCGGTCCAGGTCGTAGTTCGACATCATATTACGCGTCTCCACCCACTGGCCGTTGTACTCGTAGCGGAGGCCCAGGCTGAGGGTCAGCTTGCGGGAGGCGCGCCACTCATCCTGCACATACCAGTGATAGAAGGGAGAGCGGAGGTTGGAGTAGACGGGGTTGGCCGCAGCGGTCTGGAACGGTATGCCAAGCAGGAAGTCGGCGAAGCCATTGCCGCCGGCGTTGTTCACCGGATTGCGGGTGAAGTTACCGTTGAACGTAAACACCCCCAGCCCTTCCTTGGGATTGGTGATGAAGGCTTGAAGCCAGCTTAGATTCACGCCGGACTTGATGGTATGGCTACCGCGAATCCAGTTCACATCGCTGATTACCTGGCGCGTCTGGGAGTCGTTGAGGTTGGGCAGATTCGCGCCGATGCCAAGCGCGGTGTAGCCGGTGATGGCGAAGCGTGGCGCGCCGTTCGTCGTGCGGTCGACGCCGCGCAAATCGAGCTCGACGTTCGCGTTCTTGTCGGTCGGCGGTTGCTGGTCAGTAAACAAGCGGTTCCAGCCGGCGCGGCTGGTCACAACCAGCGTCGGCGTGAACGTATGGCTCCAGACGATCGCGGTGTTCTTCCCGGCGTTGGCGAAACTCGAATCTGAACTGCCGTAGGCGGGCGCGGGCAGGTTCGTGGAAGGAGGCTGGAACAGGTCCTGCTGGGAGTAGCGGAAGTAGAGAACATCCTTTAGTGTGGGGTTGGAGTCGAACTTCATGTCCCACTTGTTTTCGTCACTCCGGTTCGGCGGATTGTAGAGGTAGTTCTGCAGCAAGTTCCCGTTCTGCGGCTGGGGATACCAGGCCGTGGCAAGCTTGGCGACGCGGTCCAGCCGTTGGGCCGGAATAGTATTTCCGGGAAAGGCCAGCCGGTTGCGGGTGGTGGCGTTATAGGTGTCCGGGTCGTAGACCACGTTCCGCTGCTCGGAAAAGTTCCCTTGCCGCATCAACGTGGTGGGGATGGTATTCACCACCGTGCGGGACTCGCGGATTTTGCCCCATTCCGAATCGCCGAAGAAGAAGAGCCGGTTGCGGATAACCGGGCCGCCCACAGAGAAGCCGTACTGGTTCCGGCCGAATTTGGGCTTGGGTTTGAGTGGATCATCAAAGAGGTTTTTGGCGTCCAGCTTCTCGTTCCGGAGGAACTCGTAGGCGGTGCCATGCAGTTCGTTGGAGCCGCTTTTGATGGTGGCGTTCACCACGCCTCCCGCCGCGCGGCCGAACTCGGCGGAGAAAGAATTGGTGGAGATCTTGAATTCCTGAATCGCGTCCACCGATGGCTTCACGGCTTCGGCCTGATTGCCCTGGGCGGCCAGTTGGACGTTGTTGTTGTCGATGCCGTCGAGCATGTAGTTGTTCTGCGTCACCCGCTGCCCAGCGGCTGAAAATCCGCCGAACCGGCTCCCGTTAACAGCGGTGGTGGTACCGCCCGAGAGGAGTGCCAACTGGATGTAGTCGCGGCCGTTGAGAGGCATGTCAACGATGCGCTTATTGTTGATGACCTGGCCTTGCGTGGCATCAACGGTGGAAAGCAGGGGGACCTCCGCCGTCACCTGGACACTTTCTGAGGCGGCGCCCACTTCCAGGCGGAAGTCGAGCAGTTGCGTTTGGCCAATTTCTAGTACCGCGCCCTGGCGCACCGCCTGGCGAAATCCATCCGCCTGCACCTCGACGCGGTAGGCGCCGATGCGGAGAGGCAGCGTGAAATAGCGGCCGTCAATGCCGCTTGCCACGGCGCTGCGAACGCCGGTGGCTGCATGAATTAAAGTGATCCGAGCATTGGGAACAGCCGCGCCCGACGGATCGGTGATTGTACCCGTCACGCGGGCGGACTCGGCTTGGCCGAACAATGCGGCAAGTGACAAAGCGGCAAGAAAGCAGAGACGGTCCAGATGCAAGCTACCCTCCGGTGAGGTTATCCTATCACGGTTTCACTTTTTTCTCTTCTTCCTCTTCGCCCTAAAAGCCGAAGCAAGACTGAAAGGAATTGAAAGGTTTTGAAACGTTCTGGCAAAAAAACCGAAGAGGCCCTTCCCGCACGGGACATGCTTTTCGATTTCCTCCAAACCCCAATGCGTTTTCGGCGAGACGCTTTTGGTTTACCTCAAACTGCTCCCAAGTGATGTAACCGGCATGAACGCTTGGCATCACGAACTGCCAATCTGATTGCGGAACCTTAGTTGTTTGGTGTTTGCCATCCAGTAAGAGACGAGTACGAACGTGGCCGTAGACGAACGCACCGGCGTAGCAGCGGTTATGCAGTATCTGGATTATCCGGGAGTGCGCAGCGTCAACCCAATGTAACTCGCCGTTGTCTGCTCCCTTGCGAATGCGGCGCGGGAAGCGCAGTCCCTGTTCGTGAAACCGTTTCACTGTTTGCATGGCGGAACCAGTCCGCTCGAAAGTTTCGAACACCAGCCGAATAACCGTTTGCACGAGCGGCATCTATCGTGTGATGTACGTCGCGAAGTTCGATGAAGCCATCTACGTATTGCATTGCTTCCAGAAGAAGACTCAGGTCACCAGCAAGCAGGACATTGCTATTGCCGCAGTGCGCTACCGCTTGTGGTCCAGGCGAGGAAGGAAAAGAAATGAAGATCGACACCGAAATCCGCCATGTGACAAAGCCGGGAGCAAACCTCTTTCTGGAATTTGGTTTTGCGCCGGACGAGGCCAAACTTCTACAGGCTGCGTCTCGCAAACAGATCAATGACACGCGGCTGCTGAAGCAGCAACTGATGGAAGAGCTGTCGGTGTGGATTGCGAAACATCACCTAAAGCAGTACAAGGCTGCCGAGATTCTGATGGTCTCGCGCCCTCGTGTCTCCGTTGGGTGATCTGGTACCGCACAGTATTTTGATCGCTCCCTACTACCCCCCGCAATTGTCTACTGGCATTGCTGTGTCAACGATGCAATAAGATACCTTCGTCCCGGATCTCACTTTGCGATGCGGAGGGGCACTTGCAACAGCACTGGCTCGCCCGGCCTGTTCTCCACTTGATACATCGTTTGTGGCACGGGGTCGCTACCAGTCAACAACTTCCCGCCGCCTCCCGCCTGCTTTTCTTCCACGGTGTATGCTTTCCCTTCTTGCCCCATGGCTTCCAGTTTCAGCGTTTTCGCCTGCCATTGCTTTTCCCACGAAGCAACCTGCGCATCGGTTAGTTGCAACCGTTGGCGGCCTATCTGCAAACCGGGAATTGGCTTGGGGCTTACCAAAATCGTAAGTGTCTCGTTCACCTGATCAGGTCGGCTGCGCCTGATTGTGAAATGCGATGGGCTGTCCTCTTGAGCAGGAATCTCCACCACCATTCCTGGCTTCACATGGCCATCCCCGCCGCGCGTTCGCGTTGTGGGAAATATCAGATATGCAGGGCTCTTGGTGCCATCGGCATACAGATCACGATCAATGATATAAAGATACCCAGCCTCAGCTGATTCTACGCTGATGCGAACCCGCTGCCCTTCTTTCAATGGCGAATTGGAGGACACTCGTTCCGGCGTCAACTCCACATCGCCGCTTTCTTCGTGGATCATGGCACGAATTTCCCGCGTGTCCTCTGGCTTGCTGCGTCGCATGTTCCAAAATGTGACACCTACCAGAGCACCCTTCACCTGTCCTGAGGCTTTCTTCCGTTGAATAGCCGTAGGTTTTCCAGGCGCCGCAGGGCGCTTCTGCTGCAGCGTAGCATCCCAAAGTTGCCGCGTCACCACGTCCTGATCAGCGGACTGCTGAGCCCCAACCAGCGTGGCTAAAAGGAAAGGAAGTATCTGTTTGTTATTCATGGTCAAGTGGAATCATATAAGCCAGAATTTCACCAAATCCTGACAGGTTAGTGTTACGGTTTACGTCATCGCGTTTGGCTTCCACCTTTTCGCGAGCGAATTTTTTCAACAGCTCCAATACGGTCCGGGCCTCACCACCGTCTTTGATCGCGCCTTCGCTAATTTCCCACTTCTGCAATAGTGCTGCCAAATCGGGGATCGGCGTTTTTGACCAGACCACCCACAGCTTCTCCTGGCCTTTTTGTTTATCGAATATCAAGGTTACTTCCCGTTCCTCATTCGCCCTCAACTTGGCCGGCCGCATCGTATTCAAGTCGGGCTTTTCTAGAGTAGACTTGGCTCCTTCATTCAGTACATACAAATACCCTTCCGCAGGACTGCTAATCACAAGTGTCACCTGGTAACCTGCTTCGAAAACGCGTTCCCCACTTAAGCGGAACGGGTTTTCAAATGGCTTACCATCGCGATATTTCTGAACCATCACGTGATACTGAAGTGCGCTCTTTGGCACTGCTGGAGGGGGCGGCGGCTCCGGCTTATGCAAGGCAAGATAGGAAAGCGGCAAAGCCACTGCCAGTGCCATCGTTGCGCCGCCGTAAATGGCCCAGCGCCGCGGCACGCGAACCGCTGGAGGCTTTTGCATTTGCTGCGTTTTGATCTTCGTTGGAGCACCGGCATTGCCTGCCTCCGTAGTGGCCAAGCTGTATAGGTGAAGCCGAACGCCATGCTTCACCGTGCAATCACCAAGGTCGGTCAAATGGGGCGACCAATTGCTCAACTGCATCAACATGTCGGCCACAGTGCTTGAAACCAGTATGTGTCCGGCATCTCCACAATCCATCACCCTTTGCGCCATGTTAATGCCGCCGCCCGCTACATTTGCGTTGGCGTTCATATCGGCAACACGATACACCGGGCCAGTGTGAATTCCCATACGCAGCTTCAGGTGCGGCTTAGCCTTCAATAAACCAGCAACTTCAACAGCGCATTGCGCGGGGGCAGTAGGGTCGCCAAAAAATGCCAGCGCCATGCCGTCACCAGTGGGCAAGTTGATAATATCGCCAGCCGCGTCTGCGGAACGAAACTGCGGCGACTCCCGCACAACCTGCTGCAGCTGTTGCAGGTAATCTTTCTGCTGATCCATGGGCAACAAGGAGTAACCCACTAAGTCGGTAAACAGCACGTGCGCCATCTCAATCGCACCGGTAGTGGCTGGTTTACGCGCTTGGTCCGCACCAAGCAATGCCCGCGACAAGTCGTCGCCAAATTCGCGCGGACTTGCATGTCGCGAGGCGGGATCGTAGGACATCGCCTTCACAATCGCCTTGGTAGCAGCCGCTGGCAAGTTCAGATCTCTCTGCGTTCCAGGAGCAGCCCCGGTAAGCATTTCGCAGGAGAGAACGGCCAGCGAATAAGTGTCACTAGCGGCGCAAGCTTGGCCCGCATACTGTTCTGGCGACATGTAACTCAAACTGCCTGCCACCTTCGTCTCTTCTCCTCTAAATTGAGAATTCTGAATGCCTGCAATGCCGAAATCAATCAGCTTCACGTGATCCTCGCCGCCATGGTTCTGCAGCATAACGTTTTCCGGCTTCAAATCACGGTGCCAAACTCCCTTTTCGTGAGCGGCACTCAACGCGTGGCCAATTTGCCGTATGATTCCTGCCGCCCGCCGATGTTCCATTCCTCCCGGTTTAATTGCGGACCGGAGCGTTGCCCCCTCAACAAACTGCATCACTAGGAACTGATTGCCCTCCGGGGTTAAGCCAGTATCCAAAGCACCAACCACACCCGGGTGTTCAATGCGCGCCAGAGCTTCCATTTCCTGAAGAAACTTCTGGCGGATCCAGGGATCCTGACTGCTCTCCTTCAACAAAATCTTAACCACCACACGCTTAGACAATAGTTGGCGGTCCTGCGCCAGATAGACGACACTCATTCCGCCGCGGCCAAGCTCCTTCTGAATCACGTAACGATCCGCCAGCACCACCCCCGCGCTCATAGTTGGAGTTGGCAGGGTATCCGCCGCCACGCCGGCGAGGTCTTCCGGTTGAAAGGAAGGACGCTTTGCCAGCGTTTCCCCATTTTCATCCGCACTCAGCAGCGTTTCTACTTCATGAAGTAAGTCATCATCGCCGCCGCATTCGGAGCGGACAAAAGCTAGGCGCGTCGCTGAATCGTGCTCCAGTGCGCGGTCGAAGAGGGCTTTGATTTGTTGCCAGCGTTCTGCGGTCATGCTGAGTTAGTGGCTGAATTATAGCGTATTCCACACTAATTATCGTTCTGACTTTTCAGCGAATCAAGCCCAGCAGCGTTTGGCGCCAGCTTTATCCTCCTTTGGAGCGCATTCCCGCCCGTCAACAAGTAATGCGTAACATTGCGAGAGTAGGGATCAAAATCTTTTCATTCAGAATATCGGGATAGATTGGTTTGACCCATTTTCCCTCCCTTCTGCGCATGTAACTGCTGAAGGATGGAAATCAACATGGGTGGGATTGTATCGATCAACCTGCCGGAGAATGGCACCCAGGCCTTGCCAAACACGAGGCTACAATTTGGCGAACTTCCACTTAGGCAGAGGCTGCAACTTGTTTGGGAGATCTGGTGGCCCTGCGCGTCCATCGCTACGTTTGTACTCTTGGTGCAGAGATTATTGGGTCTTAGAGAAGGCAACCCGGCAGAAACCGCTAGTAGCCTCCTGATTTTTTTCGTCTTTTCGCCGTGGGTAATCCGCAGGGCCGTCAAGCTGGACTTCCCCGGTTTTAATCTCGTGGTAATCCGCCACAACGGTACAAAGACTCGTGCAATGAATTATTGGGAAAGCTTGAGCGTGAATTGGCTTTTTACAGTGCGCGCCTTGCTTTTGTTAATTCCGCTATTAATAGCCGCTCTGTTGGTAGGCAAGATGCTAGGCATGCCGAATCCCTTCCCTCTATCCGAAGAGCCTCGCTCCGCCGTTGCCGCAATCCTATTCCATGTGATTGGGGAAGCGACTAGCTTCATCCTGTTCCTGGTTTGGCTTATCAGCGCGGCCACCAAGAAGCAGTATAGTGAGTTTGTGCTCAAGTTTGAAGGGAGAACCAGTTTATGATGGAGACTCCTCAATCCAACCAAAAACCAATGACGGGGATATACTATTCCCTTGCCTTTGGCTCTATATTCTTAATTCCGCTTCTACTTACAATGCTTGCCCCAGCCAGTTGGGGGGCCGTGCTGCTTGCCATTAGTTGGCTCTACCTCGCAGCCGTTCTGGGGTTTATCATAATCTGGCTGTTTCGGCAGAAATGGGCTGGTGGTCTTCTCCTGGATCTTCCATCTGCCAGTTGGCGTTTCATGAGGTGGTTATTTGCACTGTCTATTGTCATGAATCTACCCGATCTGTTTGATCCATCTAGACTTGGGAGTGATCGGGCAAGAAGCATTTTTTTGATAGCACTTTTTAGCTTTCCCCTGATAGGCAAGGAGGAAATACGGCGCGACGGAATTTTTATTCAAGGCATTCTGATTCGCTGGAGCCGAATCGACTCGTGGCACTGGGAGGAAGTTAAGGACAATCTATTTCTTAAGCTTGTTCTTAATCGCCAATTCAAATTCCTACTCCCTTGCGACAGCAAGTTTAACGTTCAGCCATCTCAGAAAGAGGAACTTGAGGCAATCCTCAGGCAACACTGCGCAAATAGCCAGGAATTCAGTTCAAAGGTGATCAGCTAACAGAATCGTCTTCTTCGCGCGAAAAAATGATCTCCTTTCCCTCCCGTTTGCGCATTCCTTAGCATAGGGCGTGTCTGCCTCCCGAAAGCTGAAGGCGAATGAGGAGTTATATTAGACACACCCATTAAGGGAAAGGTGAGTTTTATGACATTCCTGCATCGCACGCTGTTGATACTGGCGCTAGGAGCACGGCTCGAGGCGCAGCCGAAGATCGCCCCAATCAAGTTCACCGATACGACTCTCGACAATGGATTGCGTGTCATTATTTCAGAAAATCATGACACGCCGATTTACGCCATTGCGGTCACCTACAAAGTCGGCTCCCGCGATGAACGAGTGGGCCGCACCGGTTTCGCTCACCTGTTCGAGCACATGATGTTTAAAGGCTCGGAGAACGTCGGGCCGGGGGAGCACTTCTATCTCGTTTTCACCAAAGGAGGCAGCATGAATGGCACCACCAACACCGACCGCACGGTGTATTACGAAATCATGCCTAAGAACCAGCTTGACCTGGGTTTATTCCTGGAAGCCGACCGGATGCGGTCGCTGAACATCACCAAGGAGCATCTCGACAACCAGCGGCAGGCTGTTAAAGAGGAACGCCGCCTGCGCATTGACAACCAACCTTACGGACCGGCCTCCGAAAAGATGGATGAACTGGTTTACGACAACTTCGCCTACAAGCACTCCGTGATCGGCTCAATGGCCGACCTGGACGCTGCTTCAGTAGAAGATGTGAAGGAGTTTTTCAAGACGTACTACGCGCCAAATAATGCCGTGCTTGCCCTGGTGGGTGATTTGGACACCAAGGACACGTTGGCGCGGGTAAAGAAATACTTCGGTGCCATCCCTCGCCAGGAGCAGTCCAAACGGGTGGACCTCACCGAGCCGGAGAAAACCTCAGAACGGCGTCTGACGCTGGACGACAAGCTGGCCCGGCTGACGCGGCTTTCGCTTTCCTACCGCATTCCCGAAACTGGTAATTCGGATGCACGGGCGCTTTCAGTGCTGGCCTCAATCCTGGGCGCTGGAGAGAGCGGTCGCCTTTATCAAAAACTGGTTAAGGAGAAGGAGTTAGTTACCTCCATTTCCTGCTTAGTCCAGGGCCGATCAGGTCCCTCCACTTTGATCATCGACGCTATGGTGCGGCCCGGCAAAATGGCTGAGGAAGTGGAAGGGCTGATCTCCGAAGAAATCGCGAAGATCATCGCCGAACCCGTCACCGCCAAGGAACTGGAACGGGCCCGCGTTGGTATGCGCCGCGCCGCCGTCAGCCCGCGTGGCAGCGTGTTATCGATCGCCAATTCGCTTGCCGATAATGCGGCTCTCTACAACGACCCCAACCGCATCAACTCGGAATACGAGAAACGTCTTGCGGTGACTGCGGCAGACATGCAAATGGCCGCCAAAACCTTCCTACGCACGGACAACCGCTCCGTAGTAATCAGCAAACCGGCTGCAATCGCGGCTCCTAAACCAATGCCGAAGCAGGATTAGATTAGAAAGGAGACACAAATGAACAAAACTATTGTACTTTCCGTAGTTGTTGCCGCTTGGGCGGCTGCGCAAGCACCACAGGGACAGCAGGCGGCGTCCTTTGCTGGGGTGGTGCGCCTCAACAAAGCGCCTATCTCGAATGAAGCTCTGAAGGTTAAACTGCCTCGGCCGGTGGAGCAAAAACTCTCCAACGGGATGCGCCTTCTGGTAGTGGAAAACCACAAGGTGCCCACCATCAACTTGCAGATCTCTATTCCTTCGGGCACGCTTCAGGACCCTGAAGATATGCGCGGTATCGCGGAGGCCACCGCTGTGCTGATTCGGCTGGGCACCAAGACACGCAATGCGAAGGACCTTGCCGAGGCCATGGCGGATTTAGGGGCCAGTATCAGTTTCGGTTCTGGACAGGACCAGGGATTTATCTTCGTCAGTTCGTTGACCGAGAATTTCGATGTGGCACTGGCACTGCTTGCCGACATACTACTGAACCCCATGTTCCCGCAGGATGAGCTTGATAAGTGGAAGACGCGCCAGAAGAGCTACCTGCAGCAGGCCAAAACAAATCCGGGCATCCTGGCAAGCGACCGCCTGTTCAAACTGCTCTATCCTTCCGATGCGCGGCAGTATATCCTGCCCACGGCGGATTCTATCGACAAGATCACCCGGGAGAAAGTGATGGAACACCACAAGGCATACTACGTGCCCTCGGGTGAGTGGGCGGGTATTGCGGGCGACATTTCGCCGAAAGATGCCGTCGGCAAATTGGAGAAAGCTCTGGCCACCTGGAAGGGTGGTCCGGTAAAGCATCCTTCGCTGCCAATGGCGGGACCGCTGCTGGAAAAGAAGGTCATGCTGATCTCCCGGCCCAATTCCGTGCAGACTTCTCTAATGGTGGTCAACCGCGCCATTGATCGAATGAGCCAGGACTACATTGAGTGCCAAGTGATGAATCAGGTGCTTGGTTCCGGGCCGACTTCCCGGCTTTTTCGGAATATTCGCGAAGAGAAAGGCCTGGCTTACTCAATCGGTTCTGGTTTTGCAGCGAGCAAAGTCTTGAATTTTTTCGCGGCTAACACTTCGGTGCGCACGGAAGTCACAGAACCCGCTCTGGCAGAACTGCTGAAGGAGTTTCAGACTATTCGTGATGTGGCAGTGTCGCCGATGGAACTTGCCGATGCCAAAAGCGCCATCGTGGCGAGCTTCGCGCTTGCATTGGAGAATCCCTCGGGGGTGCTGGCTCGCTGGCTCGAACAACGTGAATATGGGTTACCTGAGGATTACTGGGATCAGTATGCCGTGAAAGTGCAGGCTGTGAATTCCGCCGGCGTACAGAGGGTTGCGAAAAAGTATGTGCCGGTGGACAATGCGCAGATTATCGCCGTTGGCGATGCCTCAAAAATCGCGGATCTGCTAAAGAAGTTTGGACCTGTGGAGCATACCAACCCGGACAATTAGTCGCGAAAGGAAATGATCCCCTTTCTCTTCCGTTTGCGCATTCCATAGTGTGTCTGCCTCCCGAAAGTCGAAGGCGAATGAGGAGTATAATCGACACACCATAGGGAAGGTGAGTTTTATGACATTCCTGCATCGCGCGCTTTTGATTCTGGCGCTGACGGCTCGGCTCGGGGCGCAGCCCACGCGGTTGGAACTGGGCAAGACGGTCGAAGCCGAATTGGCTGGAGGGCAGACGCATCAGTATGTGGTCACGATGAGTGCTGGGCAGTTCGCACGGATCGTGGTCTCGCTGAACAAAACTAGTTTCATGGGTTTACCGCTGGACGCCCATGGGACGGAAGAGCCATTGGAGTTGAGGCTTTCGGAGCCTTCGCAAGAGGGGGCCTCTCTGGCGTTGCATTGGCCACGTGCTTCGCTTCCGAAGTCGTTGTTTTGGGTCGCTAAAATCACCGGAACTTTTCGAGTCGAATTGACGGCTGGAAGACTTGCTGCCGACAAGTACTTGATCACCCTTGAGGAACACCGTGGTAGCGTTGTCGGTGACTCAACGAAAATTGAGGTCCAGCAGTTGTTCGAAAGGGCAAGATCACTGAACGGGCAGAAGCAATACGATCAAGCAATCAAAGAATGGGAGCGCGCCCTTCCACTCGTTCGGCAGTTGGGCTCACGCGATCGAGAGGAAGCGGCACTCGAAAGCCTGAGGATCATTGGCGCGGATGTGGGAGGGGAACGGGGTGCCGTGTACCATGGCTCTTTAATCCGATCGATTTAGCCGGCGTCAATAGCATCATCAGCAGATACTCGAAAGCGATAATCTACCTCGAGCAGGCACTTGCCATCAACCGTGAGCTCAAGGACCAAAGCGGTGAAGCGAGTGCCCTCGTCGGCATAGGTGCCCTATACCTGGATTTGGGCGAGAATCAAAAGTCGCTAGCTTACGCCGAACAAGCACTAAAGCTGGCAATCGACTTGAAGCGCCGTGATCTTGAGGCCAGGGCTCTAAATTGCTTAGGGTTCGCCTTCTACAACTTGGGCCAATCCGAGAAAGCAATCTTTTATTTTGATCGAACATTTGCCGCATATGAGAACACCAATAATCACATAGGGAGAGTGACCGTTGTGATTAGTTTAGGGGAAGCCTATTTAAATTTAGGAAAGGATGATAAGGCTCTAGAGTATTGCGACCGAGCGTTGGTTTACGCACGCGAAATTGCAAATCGACGCCGCGAGAGCATGGCTTTGGCCTGTCTTGGCAGAACGCACTCTTACTTAAAGCAATACGACAAAGCGATTGATTACTACCAGAAATCGTTGGCAATTGCGCGCGAGACTCAGATGCGGAAGCTTCAAGCTGAAAACCTAACCGGGTTGATGCTAGAGTTGAAAAATTCTGATCGACCCCGCTTAGGCGTCTTCTACGGCAAACAGACCGTCAACATCATCCAATCGATACGTAACGAAATCGTTGGCCTTGATCAAGACTTGCAAGGGAGATTCCTGAAAAGTAACGAGAGAACTTACCACACGCTCGCCGAACTCCTCATCGCCCAGGGCCGCTTGGCCGAAGCCGAACAAGTCCTCGGCCTGCTCAAAGAAAAAGAATACTTCGACTACATCCGCCGCGACACCGCTGAAGCTGCCACGCTCAACCGCCGCGCCTCCCTCACCGCCGAAGAAGCTGAATGGGAAAAGAAATACGCCGCCGTCGGCGATCGCCTGGTCACCATCGGCACTGAACGCGGCGAACTGAGCGCCAAGAAATCCCTCACGCCCGAAGAAACTGCGCGCCTCAACCAGCTCGAAGAGGACCTCAAGCTCGGCAATCAAGCCTTTGAGAAATTTCTTACCGAGCTCTCCACGCACTTCACCGCCAAGTCCGCCGGCCCGCAACGCATTGAAGACATCCGCGAAACCCAGAGCATCGTCGAAGACCTGCCTGCCGGCACCGTCGCCCTGTTCACGGTAATGGGCGAGGAAAAACTCAGCATCATTCTCCGCACCCGCGATGTGCAAAAGGCCTACGCCTTCCCCATCAAAGCCACCGACCTCAACCAGAAAATCAGCTACTTCCGCCAAGTGATTCAGAACCCGAAGCTGGACCCACGGCCGCTGGCGCAAGAGTTGTATCAAATCCTGATCGGCCCCATGGCCAGCGATCTGCGCCAAGCCAAGGCAGTGACGCTGATGTGGTCGCTCGATGGCGCGCTGCGCTACCTGCCGCTGGCCGCGCTTTACGATGGCAAACAGTATCTGGTGGAGCAGTACCGCATGTCGGTGATGACCCTGGCCAGCAATTCCCGGTTAAAAGACAAGCCCTCCGCACAGTGGCAGGCGGCGGGGTTCGGCGTGACTAAGTCGTGGCAGGGATCGTCGCCATTGCCTGCAGTGGCTGGGGAACTCTCGGGGATCATCACCACCAAATCCGGCGATGGTGGCGTGCTGGCTGGCGAAATTCAGTTGGATGAAAAGTTCACTCAGGTTTCCATGCGCAACGCGCTACGCAAGGGTCCAACGGTGGTCCACATTGCCAGCCATTTTCAGTTTCAGGCGGGCGATCAGACAAATTCGTTCCTGTTGCTAGGCGATGGCGGGCGCTTGAGCATGGAGGAACTGCGGACGGAGACAAGACTGTTCGATGGTGTGCAACTGCTGACACTATCGGCCTGCAACACGGGCGTGGGCGATGGTGCGGAAGTGGAAGGCTTCGGAGTTGTGGCACAGCGGCAAGGTGCGAAAGCAGTCATTGCCAGTCTGTGGCCAGTGGCAGACGCCAGCACCAGCTTCCTGATGCGCGAATTTTACCGGATACGGGAATCGACGCCGGGAATCACGAAGGCCGAGGCCATGGGGCGCGCTCAGATCGAACTCCTGCGCGGGACGGCGAAGCCTGCCGCTGGAGCAGAGCGGGCGTTCATCCAAGAGGCTGAAACGAAGAAGGCCACAAGAAAAGTGATTGCGCCCAGTTTCCAAGTGAACGAAGCCGCACCCTACGCACATCCATACTTCTGGGCTCCGTTTTTTTTGATGGGAAATTGGCTATAAGGCAGACTATGCATCTCAAAAGCACTATGATGGAACTGAATGGGCGTCAACGATATACTGCTGAACGAAATTGTCAATCGTATCCTTACTGTTGCCAATCCTGACAAGATAATCCTGTTTGGCTCGGCAGCCACGGACCAGATGACTAAGGACAGCGACATCGATATTCTGATCATGGAGCGATCGCCGTTGAGCACTCATGAACGAAGTGTCGAAATTCGTCGCGCACTCGGAAACATTGGCTACCCGCTCGATGTCGTTGTAATGCCTACCGAGCGGTTTGAGCGCACCAAGAAAATCATTGGCGGATTAGCCTATCCTGCGGCGAAATATGGCCGTGTTCTTTATGCCGCCGCTTGAACCCGATTCTTTGCTGCTCTTGCGCGAATGGATGGAGAAAGCTGACGCCGATTTACGCGTGGCCGAACAACTGGAAAATGACGCAAAATTAGATCTGCGGATCCGAGAAATCACGGGATTCCACTGCCAGCAAGCTGCGGAAAAGTATCTCAAGGCTTTTCTGACCAGAAGCCAAATCGAGTTTCCGAAAACCCACGATCTGGCCGTCCTGCTTGCGCTCGCCGGGAGCATGGATGCGGCATTGGGCGCGGAATTGCAAAGTGTGGATTGGCTGAGCCCGTTTGGAGTTAGGACCCGATATCCCGGCGAGGGTCCAGAGATGCTGCCGGGCGATACGGAGCGGGCGCTGGAACTGGCGCGTCGAGTGAAAGTTGCGGTGTCCACCCGATTGAGCCTTTTGTAACCCTATACCGCGTGAGTATTAATTGATCTCCTTTCCCTCCCGTTTGCGCATTCCATAGCATAGGGCGTGTCCGCCTCCCGAAAGCCGAAGGTGAATGAGGAGTATAATCGACACACCATTAAGGAAGGCTGAGTTTATGACATTCCTGCATCGCACGCTGTTGATTCTGGCGCTGACGGCGCGGCTCGTGGCGGAGCCTACGCGGTTGGAGTTGGGCAAGACGGTCGAAGCCGAATTAGCTGGAGGCCAGACGCATCAGTACGTGGTTACGATGGGCGCCGGGCAGTTTATGCGGATAGTGGTCTCGCGGCCCGGCTTTGCGACGGTGGCGCGACTATCAGGTACTTTGCAAGAGAGCTCTTTAGAACTGCACTGGCCTGGAGCTGCTGGGCGGCCTGAGTCATTCTGTTGGACAACAAACGCACCCGGCGACAATCGATTTGAATTGGCAGCAGTGGGAAACAGTGCAGCAGAAAAGTACTCCGTCACCCTTCAGGAACTTCGACCCACTCTGACCAATGACGAGAAGCACATTGAGGTGCAACAACTGTTCGAGTCCGCGAGAAGCGCCTATGGGCAAAAAAAAATATGCAGAAGCAATCTTGGAATGGGAGCGCGCGCTTCCCTTCGTCCGTCTCTTGAGTTTGCGCGAACGGGAAGCTACCGTGCATAACAGCTTAGGCAACGTCTACTTCGACAGCAATCAATTTCCCAAAGCGGTGGTGGAATACAAACTCGCGTTATTAGCATATAAGGATCTAAAGGACGTTCGCAGCAGCGCTAACACTTTGCGTGCGCTTGGCCGATCCTTGGCAAGATTAGGACAACTTGAAGGAGCCAAGGATTATCATGCGCAATCCCTTGCGGCATACAGAGAAGTACAAGACAAACCAGGAGAGGCAAACGCGCTAAATAACCTCGGAAATGCCTACGCCGATTTGGGGCTCTACGAAGAGGCCAAAGAATTCGACCGCAAGGCAATCGCCTTATTCCACGAGCTAAACGACCGCAGTGGAGAGGGTGGTGCGCTTGGAAATTTAGCGGTTAGGCATTCCTTCTTGAGAGAATATGACAAAGCGATTGAATATCATAATCAAGCGCTGACCCTGGCTCAAGAGGCGAAGAACCTTCCATACGAAGCAAACATTCTAATTGACCTTGGCAATGCCCATGCAAAGTTAAATCGAGCCGCCGAGGCGACGAGCTATTACGAGCAAGCGCTCGGGATCCGAAGAAAGGTGGGAGACAAAAAGGGGGAATCTCAAACCTTCTATATGCTCGCGAATCTTAACTTCTCACTCAACCAACACAGGACGGCAGGCCGTCATTGCCAGCCTGTGGCCAGTCGCCGATGCCAGCACCAGCTTCTTGATGCGGGAATTTTACCGGATCCGCGAATCGACGCCAGGAATCACG
>JAYUSZ010000419.1:0-2928 GCA_043755435.1 Bryobacterales bacterium
TTCGTCGTCACCACGCGCCCCAAGGCCTACCACGGCATGTCCCTGCTGCGGAACTTTCATGAGGCCTCCATTGAGCCGCTGGAAACCGGAGCCATTGAAACTTTTCTCGATCATTGGTGCAAATCCCTCTATCAGGAAAGTGAGGTGTTAGCCCGCGATCACCGCCAGGAATTAGGCGAAGCCCTCCGTCTTGTCCCGGAAATCCGCCGCATGGCCCGCAACCCTGTGATGCTGACCGCGTTGGCCGTGGTGCACTATAACCAAACCCATCTGCCTGAACAACGGGCAGCATTGTACGATGCCATTTTGACTTGGCTCGCTCGCGCCAGGAAAGATATGCCTGGGCGCGAAAAGCCTGATCGATGCCTGGAACTGCTCTCTGAACTTGCGCTTCTGATGCAAGACGGAGACGACGGGAAACGGCAAGTCCGCATGGCCACTGTTGATGCGGCGGAAAAGTTGGCCCTCGAATTTGGCCTCTCCCCGCAGCAGCATCGCAAGAGGGACGCCCAGCGCTTCTTAGAGCGGGAAACCGGCGACAGTGGCATCATCGTCAGTCGCGGCGGCGATATCCAATTTTGGCATCTCACGTTTCAGGAATATTTGGCCGCTGTCGCCATTGCTTCGCGCAGCGAGGCCGACCAAATCAAAATACTCCTGGATGACAAGTCGCAGAATCTCTACCAGTCAGAATGGCGCGAAGTGGCGCTGCTCTTCTCCGGTGTTCTTGGCGTGAAGCAAGGCAAGGCCAAGGTGGATGGCTTCGTTTCCCAGATGATCGCCAAGGCCGGGCCCGATCTGAAACTTCAAGCCCGCACTATAGGGCTAATTGGAGCAATGGAAGCGGATCTTCGCCCGATTGGTTATGCGGTTAAGAACGAAAAGTACGCCCCCATTCAAGAACGTGTGATGGCGTTGTTTGAGAAGGGCAAGACCAGGGATTGGGATTTGCAAACTCGCACTGAGGCCGCCCAGGCACTGGATCAAGCCAGTCCCGCGCGTCGCTTGTGTACTCCAAATCAACCCGGCTACTGGATCACCATCCCCGGCGGCGCCCTCACCACAGGCGACGATACCAAGGCCCATGATCCTCTCCCCAAAGGCACCCGCCCAATCCAACCGTTCGAAATCGGCAAGTTCCCCGTCACCGTTTGGGAGTACAGTAAGTATCTTGATGCCACTGGTGCAAAGCCGCCAGACCGATGGGAAGATCAAATGCTGCATTGGAGCCGCCCAGTAACCGAAGTGACTTATGAAGACGCTACCAAATATTGCGAGTGGGCAAATTGCAAGCTGCCCTCGGAGTTCCAATGGGAGTTTGTTGCCCGCTGCACTAAGGATCAGCACCGCATCTATCCTTGGGGGGATGCCATCCCCGATGAGCACTTGGCAAACTTCGGTAACCCCAGTGGCGCGCCAACACCCGTAGGCATGTTCCCCGATGGGGACACCCCGGAAGGCGTCTCTGATATGGCTGGAAATGTTTGGGAGTGGACGAGTTCCGACTATGGTAAAGAAAAGGCAAAAGTCGTGCGGGGGGCGTCCTACGACTATGATGCCTCGGTCCTGCGCGCCGCCAGCCGTGTCAGGTACGGTCCCGGCGTTAGCGGTAGCGACCTGGGGTTCCGGTGTCTCAGGGAATAATTCCCTTGATTCTTTTTTCTTTTACCTTGACCAAGGCGAAGCCGCAGGTCGAAAATTTTTTAAGGAGGTAATTGTGAAAAAAGCTGAAGAAACTGTACCGGTCGCTGTCGGAAAGACGTATGATTTCGTATTGTGGCTAGTGCAAAAGGTAGAGAATTTTCCGAAGGCCCACCGGTTTACAGTTGGCGAGCGGCTCACCGCGCAGGGTCTCGATCTGCTTTCCATGCTTGTGGAAGCTGCCTACGCCCGGCAGAAGTCCGATCTGTTGGAACAAGCCAGCCGCAAGGTGAACTCCACCCGCTACCTACTTCGGATGGCCAAGGATTTGAAGCTGATGAGCATTGATTCCTACGGACACTCGGCTGAGAGGTTGGATGAAATCGGGCGCATGGTGGGCGGTTGGAGCAAGGCCATGGCGAAACCATGAAACGCGTGGGGAATCTTTGGGAGGGGCTCACCAGCTTCGCCAATCTACTGGCTGCTGCCCAGGGAGCCGCCGCAGGGAAACGCAACCGTCCAGATGTGGCCGCCTTCCTGATGGATCTTGAAACTGAACTGGTGCAGCTACGGCGCGAATTGTTGGATGGCAGCTACCAGCCAGGTCCATATCATACTTTTAGGATTCGCGATCCCAAGCCCCGCACAATCTCCGCCGCTCCATTTCGCGATCGCGTAGTGCATCACGCGCTAACGAACATCCTGGAACCCATTTTTGAACTGCGTTTTTCCAATCAATCTTTCGCTTGCCGTAACGGGAAAGGTACGCATAAAGCGTTGGCTGTGGCGCGGGAAGGTGCAAGGCGGTTTCCCTATGTTCTAAAGCTGGATGTGCGCAAATACTTCGCCTCCATCGATCATGAAATTCTGAACGCGCAATTGGCCCGTGTGATCAAGTGCAAACACACCCTCGCTTTGGCCGCGCGGATCATTGCATCATCGAACCCACAAGAAGAAGTGGTTCATTACTTTCCCGGTGATGACTTGTTCACGCCTTTCAACCGCAAGCGCGGCCTGCCGCTGGGCAATCAAACGTCTCAGTTTTTCGCCAACGTATATCTGAACAGGTTAGACCGTTTAATTGATGAGCAATTGCGGCCAGGACTTTGGGCACGCTACGTGGATGATTTGGTTTTGTTTGCAGAATCGAAACAGCGGTTGCGCCAAATGCTGGCTGCAATCGAGCAGGAACTCAATTCCACCCGGCTAGCTGTTCATCCAGGAAAATCCCGGATCCACCGTTGCGCCGATGGGGTAACGTTTCTTGGCTGGCGGCTTTATCCAGAT
>JAYUSZ010000420.1:0-19356 GCA_043755435.1 Bryobacterales bacterium
CGAACAATTCCGCGGCTGGCTCCTCACCCGCATCGAAGCCGGCGGCCTCGATTGGCCCTCCGCCTCCATGCTAGGCCGCCTGCTCCGTCACCATGACAATATCCTTCACACTTACGAATCCCAAATCATCCCGGTTCATACCCGCATTGCTGCTGAACATCATACTCTTCTAGTCGACCTCCAATCCATAGACCCGCAAACCAGCGATAACCAAGTAATCGAAATCACCAAAGATCATTGGAGAATCACCAGCGATCACCCCACCCTTTTCCGCCGGCCAGAACTAAATTTGTCCATCCCCACTCCCGCCATCACAAAAGCCACCATTGCTCAATACCTGATGCGAGCTTTCTCCACCACCCAACTCATCGCTGAAACGCTGTCCAATTGGTTAGCTCTTTCCATGATTCCCTCAGCCACTCAACCCATTTTGGTGATCACAGGCAACGCCCGCATCGAGGCCGCCCGCCTGCTCCGAAACATCATCGACCCTGTAATTCACCCACTCCTCCCCATGCCCACCACCGAAAATCAACTTGGCCAAATGGCGCAATGGAACAGTGTGCTCGCATTCGACTCCAGCCCCTTTATTTCTGAAAAACGCAAAGCCGCCCTATCTAGAATCCGTCGCGGAGTCCCCGTGCGCATCCGCGAAATCAATAAGAACCGCACGCTCTACGAAACGATCCACCGCCCAATCCTCATCGCCGCCGACGCCCCCGTAGAAATCGAAAGCAAGCAACTCAACATCGAAATCAACTATTGCCACCAAGCCCCCCTCAATGAACTTCTAACCGCCCTGCTCAATCACGTAGTCGAAGTACTTCGCTATCTCGAAGCCCCAAAGCAAACCTGGCAATCAGAGTTCATTGCACTCCCGGCCCTTATAGAACCAAACACACATTCAACCAAACCCTTCACCTAACGAATCTCACCGGCGAAAAGCGGGTGCGCTCACCGGGCGCGATAAGCACAAAGGGCCCGGCGGCGGGCCACAAATGTTGAGGGAACACGAACGTCTTTCGCCGCCAGAGCTCCGTTTTGCGCGTGTTCCTCAAGAGAAGCAGTCCAACCCCTAATCGTAAGATCTTTGAAAATTGAATATTGGCCCCGCTCCCCATATCCGGGCACCGCAAAAAATAGGGACTGTCTGGCCCAAGCCACAGAAATTTAGTGCAGGCTAGGCCAAATTGCAATTGGCTCAATCTCCGCCGCGAGAAATTGAACTGGCAGTTCGCGAAAAGGGCAGGATGCATGCGTAAATGACTGCACTGCTAAACCTTACTGTGCGCGACTTTGTCGTGTTCTAGCGCGACGATTTTGCGTTTACTGATCGGAGTGTAATGTAATACGAGGAAAAACGTTCGCTTTAGATTCTCGTGTGTCAGAATCACATCCGCGTTCACTGCCTTCGCCAGTTGCGCTAGGAATCGAACCAACTTTTCCATCTGTCCTGCATTGTTGATGTCAGCGGGGTCCAAGTCCAATTCAATCTCTTCAATAGTGAAGCAGTGGCAGTGAAGCCAAAAACCACCAACATCAATCCGGATCAAGTGCATTAGTTCGCGCTGCTGAAATAACTCTTCTGGATCAAGTGGAAGTGAACGAAACTGTTCTCCGTAACAATATTCAGTTCGGTAGGGCTCGCCGTGCAACCAATGCAGAAACTCTCGCCACTGCTCGAGTTTGGTGTTTTCGACATAAATGTCCATCAGCGCGCCATCTGGAATGAAGTCGTCTCGTAGTTGATCCCACACTACCGCCACTTCAACATCTGCAAGCGCCTTCTTAGCATCGAGGTGGACTACGTTAGTTCCCATGTCGCTTCGGTCTAACGCCATAATCCCACATTGCGCCGGATTCTGGCAGTTGGGTTAGTTCACCTGCTACTAAATGCATTCTCGCCCACGATCAAACGAGCAGCTTCCCAAACGGCTTCATCCCCTTTTCAAGGACTGTCTTCGGAAACTGGTCGCTGCCACAAAGAATGAAGGAGCCGAAGTCCTTGTACCAGTCACCTGCGGGAGCGACCGGACTAGTTTTGACCCATGCTTGGAGCTCTAACAAATCCGCCACCGAGATGCGGCGCTCATCGACTCGTTGGAGCAGATGCTGCCAGACCGCACGAGGCAAATTAGCGAATTGAATCTTCGGCAATCGCATCCTTCCCGAAGATCGTGCGGATTAAGTCTTTGCCGGCTTCGTTCTTGCGAGACGGATCGTTCTCAGCAAGGAAGCGATTGTACGAGGCTTTTAGTTGTTCCTTGGCTTCCGCCTCGGCACGTACACCGCGTTCAGCCAGTACGACCAATGCCCGGCTCATCGTGACATGCTGCTCCTTGGCCGCTCGCCGAACCTCCGAGACGAGTGCTGCAGGGATCGTAACACTTTGTCGGACCGATCTTGCTGGGGCCGTTTTTCGGGTTGCCATATACTGGAATAATAACAGAGTGCACCAGTGTGGTGCAGATAGGCCACGATCACCGGCTCGTCTTTATAACGGGCATACGGTAACATTGCCAAACTTGGTTCCCCCGAACTAGCACCTCTATGCCAAAATAAATGGCAGATACTCATGAAGAAGTTAATGCTATCTATATTCGCCTTCGCCCTTCTTCCGTCAAGCACACTCCTCGCCCAGGATTTAACTGGTAGCTGGCAAGGCACCTTACAAGCTGGCCGGGAACTGCGCATAGTTTTCAAGATCTCCAAAGACGAAGCAAAAAGCGGCGCCTTGAAAGTTATGATGCATAGCATCGATCAAGGAGGGCAGGGGATTGGTGCCACCATCACCCAACAGGGCCCCGCTGTGAAGATGAACATTGCCGGAATCGGTGGCAAATACGAAGGTAAGTTGAATGCCGAAGGGAACTCAATGGACGGAACCTGGTCGCAAGGAGAGACGCCCTTACCACTGAACCTGAAGCGTGCCACTCCCGAAACCACCTGGACAATTCCAGATCCACCTCCAACCCTTGCACCAATGTCTAAAGACGCTAATCCAGTGTTTGAAGTGGCCACCATCAAACCCAGTAAACCTGAAGCTAAGGGCAAGGCGATCACGGTTCGAGGCCGTCGTTTTATCACCATCAATACATCCGCAAACGATCTCATTACCTTTGCATACGGACTTCATGCCCGGCAGATTTCTGGTTCACCCGCCTGGTTCGATTCTGAGAAATTCGATATTGAAGCACAGCCCGATATCGCTGGTATGCCTAATGAAAAACAGTTGAAGTCCATGCTGCAAAAGTTGCTGGCTGAGCGCTTCCAGTTTGCCTTCCATCGCGAAAAGAAGCCGCTTTCCGTTTACGCCGTCGTGCTGGGAAAGGCAGGCTCAAAACTCACGAAAAGCGAAGCCGATCCAAACAGTCTTCCTGGCTTAGGTTTCAGAGGACTTGGTCTACTCACGGTCCGCAACGCAAGCATGGCGGATTTCGCCGGAGTGATGCAGACCATGGTTCTTGATAGGCCTGTTGTCGACCAAACCGCACTGTCGGCAAAGTACGACTTCACGTTGGATTGGACTCCTGATGAGTTTCAGTTCACTACTTTCGGACCAAGACCCCCTCGTCCCGCCGACGCCACCGATTCACGCCCCGACCTGTTTACCGCAATCCAAGAGCAGTTGGGGCTGAAGCTGGAATCCACCAAAGCGCCGGTGGAGGTTTTTGTCGTAGACAAAGTGGAAAAGCCCTCAGGGAATTGATGGCAACTACTTTCCTAGCCAAGGATAAAGTACATAGACCACCGGCATCGAAAACAGGCTGGAGTCAACTCTATCCAGCCATCCGCCGTGTCCAGGTAGCATGTTGCCGCTATCTTTAAGTCCCGCACCGCGCTTCATAGCCGATTCCGCTAAATCGCCGGTTTGTCCGAATGCGTTAGCGATCATCGCAACAACCAGCGCTTTCGCAGGATTCAACCCTGGCACAAGGTAGTTCAACACGGCCACTGCAGCAATGCTGCCTATGACTAACGAAGCAATGGTGCCTTCCCATGTTTTACCTGGACTGATGGCAGGGGCCAATTTGTTTTTCCCGAAGTTTTTCCCGACATAAAAAGCTGCGGAATCGCCGATCCAATTGATGACAATGGAAAAAAACAACCAGGCAGGACTGTATTCGCGAAGTAGAATGGCGGCTCGCCAGGCACCAAAAATATAGACGATTCCCAAAAGAAAAATTCCCGCATTCGGAAGTACCGTCGATAAATTGCCTCCCCGCATGGCAACCACAAGCGCAAAAAGAGCTGTCAGAATCAGCAGCAATTCTGGCCGCTCTGGCACCAGCAAGAAAGCAATCCCTGGAATGTAGCCAGCCCACCTGGGGATCTGCGGGAAATTCTGCTTGGCGATGTGGCAGAATTCGTACCAGCAAAACGAAGCCAAAACAGCAACGGTTGCGGCGAAAATTTCATATCTTCCCCAGAAAATCACCCAGGTCATCAATGGACCCAGGATGAGTGCAGTTAAAACTCGTTTCATCCTAAAGGAACAGCCTCAACTAAAGGCTCTTCCTGGACGCTGAGTCCGCCAAACCGCCTTTCCCTTTTTTGAAAGTCGATGATGGCCGACAAAAGACTGCGTACATCGAAATCTGGCCAAAGCGTGTCGGTGACGTGGATTTCTGAGTAGGCTATTTGCCATAGCAGGAAATTGGAGACCCTCATTTCGCCGGAGGTTCGAATCAGTAAATCGGGATCGGGCAGCCCGGAAGTGTACAAATGAGATGTGATCGCATCTTCGTCCACAACCAGATTCTGAAGTTGTCCTTTTTGCCGTGCCTCATTTATCAGGGAATTCACCGCGTCCACCACTTCGGTTCGTCCGCCGTAGTTGATCGCCAAATTCAAGACCATTCCGGTGTTGCCACTTAGCCGCGCCACTGCATCGTGCAATTCATCCTTCGCATGAGCAGGCAGAGCGTCCAGACGGCCGATCGCCTTCAATTGAACGTTATTTCGCATCAATGTGGGCACTTCACGGCGAATGTAAATGCGTAGCAGACGCCAAAGAGTATCCACTTCCTGACGTGGACGCTTCCAATTCTCCATGGAAAATGCGTATAGCGTCAGGGCTTGAATCCCCATCTGGGCACAGGCTTCCACAACCGTGCGAACAGGTTCAACGCCAGCTTTGTGACCAGCTATTCTGGGTAACCCTCTCCGTTTGGCCCAGCGGCCATTCCCATCCATGATGATGGCAATATGACCGGGCAAACGGTCCCCATTCACAGCTAGCGCAAGCGAGCGGTCCGGATTTTTTTCACTGAGTGATGCGAGGAATGCCTGCATGCGGACAACTTTCTTAGTTTACACCAGCAAGCCTACATGCGCGGAGCAAAGAAAGCGATTGCTAGAGCCGCAATGCCCAAATAAGATCCGAAAGGCACTTCATAAGTCCCCGCGTCTTTCTTTGTAAAGAGAATCTGAAGCAATCCGATGACAGATCCCAACATTGCTCCCGCCATCAGGCTGAACAACGCGGGCATTAATCCAAAGAACGCTCCCAGCATGCCTACCATCTTAATGTCACCCAATCCCATGCCTTCTTTATGCCGAATTTGGAAGTAGACCAATCGGACCAGCCACAGCATTCCTGAACAAAATAGTCCACCCAATAGGGACTCAAGAGGCGACCTTACCCAGGGTCGCGATTCCATCGGCATGACGAAAAAGATGAAATAAGGAGCGAGGATCACTTTGAAGGACAGCAGGAACCCAACCACGGCCCCCCCTATGGTGAATTCATCAGGCAAAATTCGTTCCTCGAAGTCGGTGAAGATAAGATCGATGCAAATCACCGAGAACAGAATCAGCTTCAAAGCTTCCCAGGATAAGCCAAGCCTGTAAACGGCCAGAAAGAAGCAGGCGGCCGTGAGCACTTCAACCAGCGGATAGCGGTAGGAAATTGGCTTTTGGCAGGAACGGCATTTGCCTTTCAAAAGGAAGAAGCTAAGAACTGGAATGTTGTCGTACCAGGCAATTGTTGTTTCGCAATGTGGACAAAAACTGCGTGGGGGATTTGCCGGAGTCAGGTCGTAAGGGAGTCTAAAAATGCACACGTTCAGGAAACTACCAATCAGCAGTCCAAATAGTGCGGCTAAAAGAGCTTCAAGAATCAAAGCAACTCCCGATACACTTGCAAAGTTCTAGCAGCCATTTGCTGTCCAGTAAATTTGGCAAGGAAACTCTCGTGGGCATTCCGGCTTATTGCAGTGGCCAAATTTTTCTCCTTTTGAAGCCGTTCCCAGGCCTCTCGAATTTCACCGGGCTCGTTATCCACAAGCAGACCTGTTACCTCATGCTGAACCAATTCAGGGATGCCCCCAACGCGGCTGGCTATGACAGGAACACCCGCCGCCATGGCTAACAAGATAGCTGATCCCAGCCCTTCCTGACGGCTGATGTAAATAAAGCAACTGGCCGTTTTTAGATCCCTCGCTAAATTGTCTGAAAAAAGCACATCCACTCCGGATGCTTTAATCAGATCAGATCCCTTTTGAGGGTCGTCGAAAGCAGGTGCCACCGCCCTACCAGTAAGATCGGATTGCCAGGAAAATTCCTGTACCCCATCATGTACAACCCGAATCTTCTCCGGCGGAATGCCCGCAGTGCGAAGCGTCTGCGCCACGTTTTCAGAAATAGCGATAAATCGTTGAGGCTTTGAATACTTCCAGGTGGAAAGAAAACCCGATTGAATGGGGAATGCCACTCGCCTGGACACCACCAAAGGTCGCACGCCTAACATGGCAGCCCAACTATGGGCGCGAGCATCATGAGCATGAATCACATCGAAACTTCGCCACATTTTCCTAAGCTTGGACGGAGAAAATTCCGCACTTCCTGCAATTGCTTTGGAAAGCAACTCGCAAGTTATTTTTTGTTCCCGCAATTGTCGGATCAGCCCGGCAACTTGCCACTGTCCGCCACGCATCTCTCGGCCACAATCAACGTGCAGAACTCTCATTTCACTTCGTTAGTCCCTGCCAGGCCGCATATTGCGGGCCTTGGCGAATTTCACGAATTGATACAGCGCCCCCATCCAGGCGATTGCCAAACCTTCCACCCCGTCCAGGAATCCGCGCTGGAAGACAAACGTCCGTAGAAAGGTCCAAACGGGGTCAAACAATAAGTGCCGCCAACCGATCTTCCTATTGCTGGCTACAATTTCCTCCGCAGCCAGAGTCGTGTAGCGGTCCATAGTCTTCAAATGTTCGGAAAGCGATTGGCAGGTGAAGTGAAGAATATTGGCATCCAAACTTCCGACGGAACCATTCACTTGGACGCTTTCATGAACGTACTTTCCCACCCAATGCCCTTTCCTCCTGTTATAGAGACGGACTTTACGATCGGGATGCCAACCAGAATGAAGAATCCATTTCCCCAAGTATTGAGCAAGTCGAGGCATGGAATAGGCGTCAAATTGTGGGCCATTCTTCTTCAATTGCCAGATTTCACCTTCCAGCGTTTCGCTCAACGCTTCGTCGGCATCAATGGCCAGAATCCAGTCATGCTGGGCTTGTTCAGCGGCGTAGTTCTTTTGACCGGCATAGCCCAACCAAGTTTGCTCCACTACACGAACTCCCAACTTTTCAGCAATCTCCACTGTACGGTCGGAACTACCAGAATCCACCACGATGATTTCGTCAGCTGAACGAAGGCTTTCTATGGCGCGAGCAATGTTAAGCTCCTCGTTGTAGGTGATGATAGTGGCGGAAATCTTCATCGGGCACCCAAGCCTTCCCTAATTGGTTGGACGCTAAAACATAGCAAAAAGATGAACGCAGCCAGTAATCCAAGCATTCGGCGCTTGTTGTCCATAGGCTCCGCATCGTAAATGGTGGGCCGCTTCCAACCAGTGAATATGAAAAATATCGCCCACAAAATCCAGCCGAGCCAGAAATATCCCATGGGCAACAATAGCAGTGCAAATCCACGGGAAAGGTATTTGAACCAGCGGCTGAAGAACGAATACAGGATATGGCCGCCATCCAGTTGTCCAATCGGGAGCAGATTCAAAGCTGTGGCGAACATGCCCACCCATGCCGCACGAGCAATTGGATGCAGGGAAATATCGGCCGTTTGTACTCCGGGGAAAAGCCAACTTTCAAAAAACTTAAGAAGCGGTGGAGTACCAAACACGATATCGCCTTGTTCGGCTAAGCCAGGAATGACTCTGGAATAGGCAACCCCAATAGCCAAAGCCGGGACAAGGAAAGCAAACCCTGCCAAGGGACCAGCCACACCAACATCAAACAGTTGATACATGGAATAGATGGGGGATCGCAGCCGGATGAAGGCGCCAAAGGTGCCGGTAAGACTGGGAGCGGGAAGGAAATAGGGAGGGCTAGCGTCAATTCTGTAATAAACACAAGTGAGGTAATGCCCCATTTCGTGTGCGAACAGAATAGTGAGCAGTGTGAGGGAAAAAGGCAATCCCAGCAGCAGTAGTTTGGGGTTATTAAACACGGTGACAAAGAATTGGAGATCTTCTTCCAAATCAAATGCTGCCTGGTTTGACTCAAACTTCAACGCCATATTGGCCCCCACAGTGGAGGTTGTTAGAAACGTTAGTAGAAATAGAAATACGGCACGGACCAATTGGCTGGCTGAATGCCTCGGCCTGAATTTGGTGTCCACGTAGGTTCGGGAGGTACGAATGCTTACAGCTTATTGAAGGCTTTGCAGTTCTTTGCCTGGCTTGAAACGAACAGCCTTGCCTGGAGGAATTGCAACTTCCGCACCAGTGCGAGGGTTACGGCCAATGCCGGTTTTGCGAGGACGCACATTGAAAATTCCGAAGCCGCGGAGTTCAATGCGCTCCCCTTGTGCCAAGGCACGCTTCATGCTTTCAAAGACAGTCTCAACCGCCATTTCAGCCTTTGTCTTGGTGATTCCTGTGCGATTCACCACTTCGTTAATTATGTCGAGTTTGATCAAAGGATACCTCCTGGCCCGGTCGTTAACTGCCACCGGCAGAACCAGTAAACCTCATGATAGGATTAGGTTTATACGCTTGTCAAGATGCCTCACTCACTCCCAGCCCAGAATTCTTTCCGTCAAGCCTGTTCCAGGTTCGCCACAGGCATTACAATTTCCACTGTAATTGGGCCAGACGGTGCGTCCCATGGATTGACGGCAAACTCGTTTACCAGTGTATCTATGGATCCACCCTTAGTCCTGATTTGTATTGATCAAAGGGCGAATATTGTTGATCCATTCAGGGCCGCTAAATACTTTGGAATAAATGTATTAGAGAGCAGTCAGACAGAGCTTTCTAACCGTTTTGCAGAACGCGGCCAAGACAGATTCCAGGGCGTTTCCTGGCGTCCTGGCCAGTTTGGGGTGCCGCTTTTGGACGGCTCAATTGCGCAGTTTGAATGTGCCGTGAAAAGCGTCATTGAAGCCGGGGATCACCTGATTTTTATCGGGGAAGTTGTATCGGCGGAATTCTTTGACGGGGAGCCATTGCTCTATTTCCGCAGCCGGTATGTGAAGCTGGAAGGGTCGACATCTGGCTGAATAATTTAGCTTGGGACTCTCGTTTCACGAACCCATTGAGTGGTGGTCGGAGTTGTTACCCACCGGTCCCATCTTTCAGACTGGAGCCAACACTGACCGGCAAAAAACAAGCTATAGCGGGCAAAGAGCAAACTTGATGTTTTTGTAAGATCGTAGCCGCTGTCCTTCCCCACATTCAGCAAATCAGTTGTACGGTAAATATAGAATGCTACCTGGTCCCCTCGAATCGAATTTGAAACAAATTGTGGAAGGTTACGGTGCCTAGGTAATTTTTACTTCTTGAACCCAGCTTCGTCTTTGTAAGCCTCCATGGTGCTGAAGGCAATGGTCAGTAAACTAGGCTTCCTTCTCCACGCACCTTTAGCGAACGCCGGTTGGGGAAGAATGCCTTCTGATTGGCAGAACCAGTAATTTGACATACTCTTTGCATACCCATTTTTCTTGGCACAACGACGAAAAGACGGTTCGAATTGGTGGGATTGGCTGCAATGAGCCTTCTCGTTCTTAGTTGCCCGCTAATTCTTTTTTGTCAACCGTCCGAAGATGCCTCGAATCAGTTGTGGATGGCGATCAAGAAGCAACTGTCTGGCTCCGATGGCGATGGGTTCTTTGAGGAGAAGATCAAGAATTGTTTGATTCCGACCTTTTATGGAACAGTCGTTTCAAGAAGTCCAGAAGATGATCCCAGATCATTGATGGTCGTGATGCACGGCAGTAAGAATGCCGAAATAAGACTCCAAACTATCCCACGCATTGAAAAGCCTTTGCAGGCAGGTTCGTCAATAGCCTTTGAAGGAATCGCTGTTAGCTTCACACGAGAGCCATTTCTTCTCACACTGAAAGTGACTTCTATAAGCCGATATTCCCGTGGTGCAGAAACGTCTAAGCCAAGAAAATAAGATTGTCCTTCTACAATTCCTACTTCTTAAACCCAACCTCGTCTTTGTAAGCTTCCAACGTATTGTAGGCAATCGGGCAGTAAACCGCGCGGTCAGGCATTTGCCACATCCGAGAAACCAAGCTGCCCTCTCCACGCACCAGATGTGGAAACTCCTGGCAAATGTGAGGCCGGGCGTCGTACACCGAACACTGATTGCCTTCCAGAAACACGCAGCCTTTTTCTGTGCGCTTCAAGATCAGCCCTTCGTCGGGAGCTTGCTCTGTGCAATTGCGCTTGAAGTCGTTGGCACGCATGCTTGTTGCTCGAAGTAATTTTTCAATGTCACGAGGCGTAAGTTTAACGGTCGCCACGCGGCAACAGTTCGCGCAGGCTTGACAATCAATTTCGTCTTCAATTTCCTGAGCAACAATTCGTAGTCGCCTTTCGACATAGGTGTGGCTCTTCATGTGCTTTCGCAGACGCTGGTTTTCCTCGCGCTTTTGTTCGCCCAACCGTTTGATTTGGACCAGATCGGTTATCAGTTCCCGCTTGCTCATTTCATCCTCAATGCCAGCGCTTTTACAGCATCGGCACAAAGCAGCGCTGCGTGCTTTGATTCATTCGGCAACCCATCTAACAGATCTTCCACAAGGCTTGGCTGAAACGTTTCCAGGTCCGCCTTTGATTTCGTCTTCAGCCACTCCGTCAATGCAGAACCGGCGGCAATGGACGCTGCACACCCGCGCGTCTTATAGCGAATCTCCGTAAGGATCCCGTCTAAAACGTTGACACTCAGCCGAAGAACATCACCGCAAACCGGATTCTCCACTTGGACCACAGCGGAGGGCTCGGGCAGTTCTCCAACATTTCGAGGGGTTTGAAAATGGTCCAATAATCGGGCAGAGTACATGCTGTACTCTAGTGTAGTGCTTCCTGGCTAAATCCAGGAATTGATAAGCATCATGGCAACGAAAAGAATTCGTAACGAAATTCGTGTGGTGGCCGCTGTCATGCAAAAGAACGGGAAAATTCTAATTTGCCAACGAAAGAAGACGGACCGTCATCCTCTGAAGTGGGAATTCCCCGGTGGCAAAGTAGAATTTGACGAAGATCCTCGTCCAGCTTTGGCACGGGAATTGTCCGAAGAATTAGCTGTCATTGCCACAATTGGCGAAGAGATAGTTCGTTATGAACATCAATATCCAGGCCGTATTCCTATAGTTTTGATGTTTTATCGCGTGGAACACTGGACGGGCGATCCAATGAACGTCATCTTCGAGCAAATAAAATGGGTATTGCCAAAGCGTCTACCTTCTTTTGATTTTCTGGAAGGAGACATTGATTTCGTCCGCCGCTTGGCTAGCGGGGAATATTAATTCCTTAAGTCCTTTTCCTGGGAAATCAGTTGTTCGCTGCTTCCCTGTTTTGGAACTTGTGGAAATTGGTCCTGAATCAGGCAGGAAGTCTACAGTTGCCGAATACTGCCCAATCCGTCCTTGTGGCGCAAACATCGCAATGCTATAGCGGCCGGCAGGAAGCGCAGTTTTGATTTCCAGCGGCCCGATGGCCGGGGTTGTCGCCAATCCAAGAACAGCAAAACGTTCGTTAAACACAACGCTAAACATGGGGAACCCAGTGCCCTTTGCGGAAATGGATATGGTCCCATTTACGGGAACATTTAAGGAATACAGATTCGTTTGGTAGTCCAGATCAAAATAGGGAATCGCCTCACGAGCAACACAATCGGAAGCGGTGAAAGCTGCTGATTTCGTCGCGGTCAAAGACAAAGAGCCTGAATCGCAATTCCTTGCTTCGGAGACCGTCGTGGTCATTTTATAATCACCAGCGGAACCATCAAAACTGGTCACCACCAAAGTATGATCGCCTTCGGGAATTAGAGAGTTGATTAAAGAATCCGTGCCATCGATTCCACCGCCGTCATCGTCGTTTTCCAGAACAACCGTGCCGTTGTTATCTATCAGGTAGAGGTAGGAATCGAACATTGCCGATTGCAGCACAGACTTTAACATTCGAGGTTTGTTCCCGGGAATACGAAAGGCTTCGGCCAAACTCGTATCTCTACTGGGGACCACAAAATCCAATACCCTGCAAGCACTAGCGTTTTCCAGACTGCGAGTCTCGGCAGTCTCTGGGAGATTCTGAATCGTGCAATCTGCGGCCTTATTGATTTGCAGGCTCAACGAATAATCGTTAACAAGGTTGCCCACCGTGGTTGCGAAAAGAGTGTAAACACCAGGCTTCATGCTGTAAATAATTTGCGATTTCTGGCCTTGCGCCAAAGCAGTCTGCCGTGTTTGCAGCGCACCAGTTGAATCGAAAATCATCAGGCTAGGCTGAATTGCCGTGCCGTTTAAGCTCAAGTCAATCCAACTCTTTTGATCGTTCGCGAACTCATACCGATCGATGGGTGAGGTTCTTGTGCTGGGCACGAAAACATCCAGATAGCGGCAACCATCGGCACTAAAAGCAGAAGTTACCGGTGTTCCTGAAACCAAGGTTTTTGCCGGGCAAGCACGGCTATCTTCCAGCTTTGCGGTGAGGCTAAATTTCCCTAAATTCTTATCCTGGCTATTCACGTGAAGAATGTATTCCCCAGCAATGATACTGGTCAGAATGCGGGAGTCTTTTTCTCCTCCGCCATTGTCGTCGGTGGCAATCATGACGTTTTTCGAGTTCAGTATTGTGAGGGCTGAATCGAGTTCTTTCGAGGTCATTTCCATGCTTAGGATTGAGACCTTCGGAACTTTCACGCGGTAAAGTTGAACCGGAGTTTCTCGAATAGAATAGAGCGTCAAATCCAATTCCCTGCATGAGGTTGGTGCGAAGGTTGATTGAATCGACTGCCCCGCGACCAGGTCAATGATGTCGCAATTTCTGAGCGCCTCAAACGAGGCAGTAATTTGAAAGTCTCCTAAGATTACGATTGACGCCGAAACAACAACTCCGAATGCACCCTTGGGAACGTGCACTTGTAATTTTCCTTCCTTGTTTTTCCCAGCAGCAATTGCCCGGATACGAGAATCGGAATCAAGCAGATACGCTACCGGATCAAACGATGGCGATTTCAATGCAATGGTAAGAACGCCTTCGTTGTCTGCTGGAATCGCAAAAACTTTGGCTTTGGCGTCTTGAACGAATGTGGTGGCCAGTAGATCCCGCAGCCTGCAGTCTGTTGGAGAGAGTGTGAAGGTAGTGGCGGAATCGAATGCCAAGTCGAGCGGTTTACAGTTGGATTGGGCAAATATTGGCAGGTAGACAGTGAAACCTAGGGCAATTAGGAGCAAGCGATTCGTCATGACCGCAACAGAATACAGTGCGGCGTCCGTGGAAACACTCCAACTGCGGGGTTAGTGGTACTGGTTTTGGAGCAGCTTAAAGTACCGGTCCGAAGGATCAATCGTAGAAAACGACCGCTTGCTTACGCGAGCGGCTCTGTAAATTGCTGGAATTGTGCCCCCGTCCCGGAATTGGAAATGGAGGAATTGCACCACCGTCCCGGAATTCGCGGAATTCGGCACCAGAAATCTTTAGGATAATGGAAACCATGCGACTTGGTGCCGTTACCTATAACATCCTCAAGGATTGGGATATTGAGACCATTCTGAAGAATCTGGAAAGCAGTGGATTTGAAGCTGTTGAACTTCGCACTGGGCACAAGCATGGTGTGGAGCCATCAATGGATGCCCGCGCTCGGGCGGAGGTCCGCAGCCGCTTTGAACGCAGTAAAGTACGGTTGCTTAGTTTCGGATCCACTTGCGAGTTTCATTCGCCCGATGAAGCAGTCCGGCGAAAAAATATTGACGAAGGCAAAAAGTTTGTTGAACTGGCCCACGATACAGGTGCCTGGGGAGTGAAAGTTCGTCCCAATGGGCTACCCGATGCTTTGCCGAAGGAAAAGACAATCGCCAACATCGGTGCAAGCTTGCGTGAATTGGGCGATTATGGCGCGGGCTATGGGGTTGAAATTTGGATGGAAGTGCATGGAGCCAAGACGCAAGTCCCCGAAGTTTCCGCCGCGATCATGCGCGAAACCAAACATCATAATGTGGGCCTGTGCTGGAATTCCAACCCAACCGATGTCGTGAACGGCAGTGTGAAGCAATCCTTCCAATTACTTAAGCCTTGGATTAAGAACTGCCACATCAACGAGCTGGCGAGCAATTACCCGTACCGCGAGTTGTTTTCGTTGCTTCGTCAAGCCAAGTACGACCGCTATACTCTTTGCGAAGCGCAGGAAAGCAAGGAACCGGAGCGATTTCTTCGCTGGTACAGTGCCTTGTGGAAGGAGTTGAACCGAGCATGAAGTTACTCATTATTGCTGTTAGTTTAAGCTTGGCCTTCGGGCAAGTCCCAACCCCCTTCAGCCATTTCGGCCACGCTATGGGGGAGGATCGGAAGCTTCTAGATTGGAGCAAAGTGGTTAGTTATTTCCATGCGCTGGAAAAAACGAGTGACCGTGTGAAGGTGAACGAATACGGGAAAACAGTAGACGGTAAACCGATGCTGGCGGCGTTCATATCTTCGCCTGAAACGCTAAAGAATTTGCCAAAGTATATGGAGATTCAACGCAAATTGGCGGACCCGCGCAAGACCACAGATCAGGAAGCAGAACGGCTGATTGAGCAAGGCAAGGCCGTTGTTCTGATTACATGTTCTATTCATGCAACGGAAGTAGCCTCCACTTCCACAGCCGTCGAGTTCGCCTACCGCCTGATCACTGAGGACAAGCTCAAATTCCGCACAATTCTGAATGACACTATCTTTATTCTGGTTCCTTCTTTGAATCCTGATGGAGTGGATATTGTCACCGATTGGTACCGCAAAACATTGGGAACGCCGCATGAAGGAACGTCGCCCCCGACGTTGTACCACCGCTACGTGGGCCACGACAACAACCGCGATTGGTACATTTTCTCGCAGCCAGAAACTCGTTCAACGATTGAAAAATTGCACAATGTTTGGCATCCGCAAATTGTCTACGATGTGCACCAGCAAGGGGCGTTCGCATCCAGAATGTTTGTACCGCCGTGGATGGATCCGGTGGAGCCCAACATTGATCCGATGATTGTGCAGTGGTGCAATATGATGGGCGCGGGGATGGCCGCCGATTTAACCAGTGCGGGTAAAACTGGAGTGGCGATGAATGCGATGTATGATTACTGGTCGCCGGCCAGACATTATCAGTCCTATCATGGAGCGCTGCGGTTGCTGAGTGAATCGGCGAGCGCGAGAATGGCGAGCCCGATCACTGTGAAGCCGGATGATATCAATGAAACAGCATTGGGTTATGATCCGCGTAAATCCAGTTGGAATTACCTGGAGCCCTGGAAGGGCGGGGAATGGCATGTGCGCGACATCGTGGATTATCAATTGATCGCCATGGAAAGTGTTCTATGGCAGGCTGCTGTTCGGCGAGCGGATCTGCTGCGAATGTTCTATTCGGTGGGCAAGCGTGCTGTGGCCCGAACCTCCCCGGCGGCCCTGGTCATTTCCCGAAAGCAGTTCGATCCTGGATCAGCGAAGAAGATGCTGGAGACGCTGGCCTTTGGGCAGGTGGAGATTGAGACTGCTACTGCAGCATTCGAATCCGGCGGACAGCAGGTGGAGGAAGGCGACTTCATCATTCGCATGCAACAGCCATATTCCTCGTTTGCTAAGACGTTGTTGGAGCAGCAGAAATACCCTGATCTGCGCATGTATCCTGGCGGCCCTCCGAAACGGCCCTATGATGTGACGGCTCACACATTGCCCATGCTGATGGGTGTTTCTGTAACAGCATGGAATACTCCGGTGGCTGTGCGGACGGCCAAAGCAGGAAATCTGGATTTTCGTTCAGAGACTATACGCCCGGGTTGGTTGAGCGCTGCCAACGTGGATAGCTACCGCTTGGTTAACCAAGCTTGGACGGCAGGTCAGCTAGTGTGGCGGGATACCGAGAATGGGGATTTCCGAACAGGAAGGACAGCTCCCGCTGATGGCAAATTTGCTACACTGAAACAACCTCGGCTTGCAGTTTTCAAAAGCCATGTTCCACAAATGGATGAGGGCTGGACCCGTTGGATATTGGAACAATTCCAATACCGCTATAGTAGCGCTGGCGTCACTGACCTGCAGAAAGAGGATTTGCGGAAAGAATACGATGTGATCCTGTTCCCCGATCAAACGCCCACATCAATCAGCGACGGCTTCCGCAAAGGCAGCATGCCCGAAGCATATTCGGGCGGCTTAGGTGCGCAAGGTGCTGCAAGCTTGAAGAAGTTTGTTGAAGATGGCGGAATCGTCATTTTCATGAACCACTCCACCGAGTACGCCTCAAAATTGGGGATTGAAGTGAAGAACAACGTGAAGGGTTTGTCGAATCGTGAATTCTACAGCCCAGGGTCGTTGCTTAACGTGACGCTTGATAAGAACAGTCCATTGGCTTACGGTTTACCGAAGACCATTCCAATTTGGTCGGAGGGGAGTCCAGCTTGGGAAGTACAATCGGGTGGAGTTGCGCAATATCCAATGTTTGGGGTGCTGGCATCGGGATGGCTTTTAGGGGAAAAACATTTGGCTGGAAAATCGGCCTTGCTGGACCTTCCTGTGGGGAAAGGCCGAGTCATTCTGTTCGGCATGAGGCCACAGTATAGGGCGCAAAGTTATCAGACGCTGAAGGTGCTTTTCAATGCTATTTTGCGATTCTGATCTCAAATTAAGCTTCCCTGGCTTTGCCCCCTGTGCCGACGCAACTTTAAAGGGTAAAGTGGGTTATAGTAGGTGACCAATGAGGCTTCTTACGCGCATTTTCCCTTGTTTCGCCTTTTTATCCCTAGCCATTCAGGCTGCCACCATCGGCACAGTTGTGAACGTTACCGGCGGTGCTTCGGATATGGTTTTGGACGAGAGGCAGAGCCGGCTGTACTTGGTGCGCCCTTCTCCTTACGATCAAATCGACGTTTATTCTCTTACTCAACGCCGCGTAACTAATTCAATCCGAACGGATTCCTTGCCTTTGGCCGCTGCTTTGTCCCGCGATGGGAAACGGCTTTATGTCACTTGTCACAACAGTAGTTCCTTGAATGTGATTGATCTGGATCGTTTGGTAATTGTGGCGAAAATCAGTCTTCCTGCTCGCCCGGAAGGGGTTGCGGTAGGTGTTGATGGAAGAGTTTTGATCACGACTATCGGATCGGGTACAAACAATTTATTGAACACGCTGTTGATTTACAATCCGGCTGTTGTTGATATTGGAACTGCGCTTGTGCCGGTTGCGGTTGCTCCGCCACCGCCGCTTCCGCCAACTTTGCCCGCGCTTGCTGGACGGATCTATTTGGCGAATCGAAGCCAATTGTTGGCAACTCCGGATGGCACCAAGATCATTGGGGTGAATTCTTATCAGGCGACAAACCGGGTGGTGTTTGTCTACGACGCTTTTGCTGGAACTGTCCCCAAAAGCCGTGCTATTGGTGATGTTTCAACCAATATTTCAGTATCGGCCGATGGCTCTCGCTTCATGCTTGGGCTTCGTCTGTTCGATACCAAGACGCTTGGGCTTCTAGCGGCCCAGAACGCTTCCAATGCAATGTTCCCTTTTTCCACAACTGTAAATGCGCAAGGATTTGTCCAAGTTGGCCAGCAATTCAATTTGCAGCAGAATCAGGGTGGCAGTGTGTTTGCTCAGGACGGAAGCCGCATCTATTCGGCATTCAATATTGCGCCCATTCAAAACCCGGCGGCCCGAGCCAACGTAACCCATCTTCTGATTAGCGATCCGGAAAATTTGCTGATCAACACTGCGCTGCAGTTGCCAGAAAATTTAGCAGGGAAAATGGTTTTAACGGCCGATGGTGGGAACCTTTACGCGCTATCGGAATCGGGCTTTACTATTGTTCCGTTGAATACCTTGAACCAAAACACGCTGCTTCGCCCGTCGCTTCAAACTTTGCTGCTAGCCAGCGATCAATGCCAAACGGCGCCTGAGGGACGCCGTGCTGTTACCTCAATGCTGAATGATGGACGCAGCACGGGGCCAGTGCAAGCATCGCTAACGCTGCTGCAATCTCTTGGAGGCGCGGCGGCAATTCCTGGATTGGGAGCCGTTGGCGGAATCGCGATTCCTGGAATTCCTGGGGCACCAGGCGGTGGCGCTCCTGGTGGAGGCGTAATCATTAATATTCCAAACATTCCTGTAGCAGCAATACCAGGCCGAAACCCGGTCCAAAATGCGGTAGCTCAAACTGCGCCACAAGCCCGGGTGACTCGGGTTGGTAATGATACGGCCCTGGAGTTCACTTTCAACCCGGTTGCCGGACGCAGCCTTGGAACTGTTCCAGCGCACGATTTCCTACTGACCTCAGCCCAGGCAGTGAATGTTGCACCGCGCATTCGTGTTTATCAGAATAGCCGTAATAGTGAGGCTCGTGGAACGATTCTTCCTGTGGATGTTAGCTTGTCTCCCAATGAAGCGTTGGTGGATATGGTTGACGATACTACGAGGCAACGCATCTACATTGCTAATTCCGGAATGAATCGTGTTGAAGTTCTTGACAAGAGAACCAAGCGGATGTTGAATCCGATTAAGGTGGGGCAACTTCCCCGTTCCCTGGCGATGAGCCCGGACGGCAATGTACTTTATGTTGCCAACACTGGTTCAGAATTCATCAGTGTGATTGATCTGGATCGGCAAGTTGTTAGCACCAAAATCATAATGCCGCCAATTCCTTTCAACGGCTTTTATAATCCAATTCAACCCAGCGTAATTGCCGCAACGCAGCGCGGACCGTTGGTTGTGATGAGCAATGGAACCTTGTGGCGGGTTGTTGGTAACGAACTGGTGCCCCGTACAACCAGCCAGATTATTGGTACCCCAAACATCGCGGCACCCCGTTCACTGGCGGCCACACCTAACGGAGAATTCGCCTTACTGATGGCTGGTAATGGCAACGTTT